>RFKQ01000146.1 GCA_003694635.1 Planctomycetota bacterium | reverse complement strand
TCCCCAACTCTCCAGGAAAAAACAACCCTCCTCCTCTTCCCCCACCCAAGCGCCGGATTCTCAAAAGAAGGATTCCCCCAAAGACACCTCTACCCAAAATCAGAAACAGCCCGAAACTTCTCCCACAAATCAGCTCACACCAGCCCAACGAGCTTCCAAAATCCAACAGCTCACCGCTCGCCTAAAACAGGGTTTTAAAAGCCTCCACAACTCGGACTTCAGCTGGATCCTAGGAAACCTTGTCGAACTTATGGTTCCCGCCAACGGGGATAAAGCCAAAGCTGAAGTGGAAGTAGGCGTGCAAGTCGCCTATTCCGGCGTAAATGGAAAAGTATTCCTTGGATTTTCCCTAGAAGCGGAGCGAGGTACCGACGGCCGAATGTCCCTCAAAACCTCCCTAAGCCTCAACGGTGCGGTAGGACTGAAAGCCCTGATCTTTGAGCTGGAGGCCGCCCTACAAGCCTTTGGATATATCGCCACCAGCGGAAACTCAGGAACCCAATGCGTGCAGCGCATGAAATACGCCATCATCCGAAAACTGGAAGGAAAAAAAGGAAAATCTCGAATAGTGGGCATCCTTTTTGGCGACCAACAAGCGGTGAAGCTATTCAAACAAAAAGTAGAACAATCCATGAGCACCGGCGAAGATGACGCCATTGAAGTGGGCTGGGGAATGAAAGGCGGAGCCAAAGCCAAAGTGGGAAACGATAAAATCGCCAGCGTAGAGGATGAAGTAAACTATGAAAAAACCAAAAGCACCAAATTTATTAAAAATAACAAAGGCAAAGTGGAAGAAGAAGACCTTAGTACAACCGATAAAAGTGGTAAAAAAATCAAACAAAAACACGTCTCCAAAACCTTTAAATTCTCTTCCAACCTCACTCTCTTTGGAAACTCTTTAAAAGTCGAGCTCAGCTACGCTAGAAGTGGTATCGAAAAAAGCGGATTCTTTAACTTCTTCTCCGGAACAAGCTTTGAATTACAAAAAAGAAACCTCGATATTCAAATCAGCTCCAGCGGCCTACTTGGCCAACTCTCAGGCCCAGAATGGTGGATAGAATTGGGAAAAACTGCCATCCACACCGTTGAGAAGTTTATCGCCGCTATCTCCAAAAAAGATGGAAAAGCCGGCACCGAAACCCTATCCAACGGAGTCCAACAACTGATCTCTGGCTACAGGAGCAAAATCAACAAAATAGCTAGCGTATTTCAGAAAAAGCAACAACAAGCCGCTAACCTTCCCCAACAAACCCAACAACAACAAGCCAACCAACAAAAAGCTAAGGAAGGCACCGGCGCACTACTAAGCGGCGCTAGAGATACCCTGATGTCCTTCCTTCCCAATGCCAAAACCGGCATCAACCTCACCCTAAGCTCCGAGCAAGAAAAAGCCGGCTCCTCCTCAAAAATGGGGCCATGGAAGGACTCCCTCACCGTCGAACGCGTTAGCTCATGGGAATTCCAAACCGAAGGTCTGCCTGTTGGAGTAGCCCCCCACGTCAAAGTGGCACTGGAGAGCGTCTCCCATATCCTCTCGATCACCTGGGGAGCCGGGGGCGGAGAAGCCGCCGTCTATGGGCAGAACTTATAAGCAACTAACCTCTCCCCCGGTTGCCTTGCTGCAAAAAGCCCCAAAACATAGCTCCAATAGCCACTCTCCCAATAGCCGCTAAGCGCGGATAGCGCAAGCTGAACTTATCCGCGCAAATAATAAGCCAAGAACTCGCCTCCCGTCGAGAGCAAAAATTTTCTTTGTTCCGAGAGAAATAAGGATTGATTTTTCCACAACTTCCGATATAATGGTTTCTTCTCTATAAGCTCAAAATTTAATATTTATGTATAATAATATTTTTGGTAAAGGTAATCAAACATGGGTAAAGGTGATAAACGAACAAAACGAGGGAAAATCTTTGCCGGAAGCTACGGAAAATGCCGCGCCAATCCAAAAAAAATCCGACGAGCTAGAAAAGCCAAACTTCTAGCTGCCAAGAAAAATCCCCCTTCCACCAAAGAAACCCCTTCCCAATAACCCCTCGTCCCATTTTCCACGCTCGAGCCAACATTCCCTAAAGGGGAAAAGTCTGGCGCTTTGCCTTCTTAAATCTACGCATAAATAGCGGAAAAAAAATCCACTAGCCTCAAAATTCATGGAAAACTCCAAATCCCTCTAAATAAAAAAACGGAAGGCGCTTCAAAACAGGGCGAAGAGAA
The DNA here is from genome assembly GCA_003694635.1 of Planctomycetota bacterium. Lineage (GTDB taxonomy): Bacteria > Planctomycetota > J132 > J132 > J132 > J132. Next base: position 2,960 of record RFKQ01000146.1, on the reverse strand, counting down.
GCCACTTTTCCCTTCGGGTTTTACACAGGATTGCCAAACACACCTCCCCCAAACCAATAAAAGGCTGCCTCTTTTGCCTAGCGCCTAGCGGAATATGTCCTCGCATCTGCACACGCAGACAAAAGAAAACCAACCAAGCTAGCCAAGAAAAAAATAGACCCCCAAACAAAAGCCAAAAACTAGAGAAAATGGGCCCCCACAAGCAAAAAATACAAATGCAAAACGTGCCTCTCTACCTCAAAGGAACACCATGCCAAGCCTCGAACTTGCCCTCGACAACGGCTTCCGACTAAATGCTAGCGGATTTTGCCTCCACAAAACCCAAACTCCCCTCTGGCTGGAAGAGGAATTACAACGCCACAGACAAAAACTGGAGGCGAGCTTCCAAGCGATCACCCGCCTGCAAAACGAAGGCAAAGTTTCCACCGCGCCCGGCAAGGAAACCTCCATAGGATTCGTCAAACTCCCCCATTTGCCCCGGCAAAATCCTAAACTATGGGAGGATATCTTTGCCTGGCAAGAAAAAATTTTAAAAAATTATAAAAATTTGATCGTCATCGGAATTGGAGGCTCCTATCTGGGCGGGAAAATGCTGGTGGAAGCCCTAAGCTCGCCTCTGCGAAATCTGCGCATCACCCAAGGCAAAGAATCAGGCGTCCGCCTCTTCTTCGCCGGCGAAAACGTGGACCCTATCCCCCTCGAATGCCTCATGGAAACCCTAGATCCCCAACAGAGCGCACTATTGGTGATCTCCAAGTCCGGCACCACCTTGGAGCCAACGGCGGCCTTCCTCACCCTAGCCCGCTGGCGAGGAGCGGAATTTGCCCACCACACCACCGCCATCACAGATCCCCACCAGGGCGCCCTGCGAGACTTCGCCCTCAGAGAAAATATCCCCCTCTTCCCCATCCCCCCAGACGTAGGCGGCCGATGGTCCGTGCTCAGCCCCGTAGGGCTGCTTGTAGCAGCTGCAGCCGGAATCGATATCGAAAACCTCCTAGCCGGGGCGCGCCACCTAGAAACCTCCCTGAAAGAAAAAGATATCTGGAAAAACCCCCCATTTTTGTACGCTACCTTAATGCATCTTGCCCAACTCTACGGGCGAACCGAAAGCGTGATCATGCCCTACAGCAGCCGCCTGCTCTACTTTGCCCAATGGTATGTCCAACTCCTCGCAGAAAGCCTAGGGAAAAAATACACCCGACAAGGATACAAAATCCACACCGGCCGAACCCCCATCGTCTCCATCGGCACAAGCGATATGCACTCCCAAACCCAACTCCACCAGGATGGCCCCCGAAACAAAGTGATCACCTTCCTACGCATACAAAACCACCCCTCCTCCCTAGAAGTTCCCCCTCTCTCCCGCACCCTCGAGGGAGAGGAAAAACTAAAAGGCCGAAAATTCCAAGACCTACTCCACGCCGCCCTAGATGCCAACCAAAAAGCCCTCCAAGAAGACCACCGCCCCTACGTGGAAATCACCCTCCCCCAACTCAATGCCTACTACTTCGGAGAACTCATTTACTTTTTCCAATTCGCCACCGCCTGGGAAGGAGAACTACTCGACGTCAATAGCTACGATCAACCAGGCGTAGAACAGTATAAACGCCATCTGCAGCAGCAGCTATAACAATCTTGTTCCAAAAAGCCGCCCAAAATATGGGATAAAAGATATGGCTAAAATCGACAGACTACTCGACCTTATGCCAAAACTCCAAGCCTCTGACCTCCACCTTATGGTGGGGAGCCCACCTATCTTCCGCATCCACGGCAAACTCCAAGCCCAAGGCGATAAACCCATCACCGAGGAAATTGGACACGCCTTGATCCAAGAAATCATCCCCAAACGCCTCCAAAAAACTTACGCCCAAACCAAAGATATCGATTTCGCCTACTCAGTAGGAGGATACCGCTACCGGGTAAATGTCTTCGAAGAACGAAGAGGTATCGCCGCCGCATTTCGTTTAATCCCTAGCAAAATCAAAAGCATCGCCGCCCTAGGACTGCCAAAATCCGTGGTAAAACTCGCCCGCCTTAAAAAAGGTATGGTGCTGGTCACCGGAGTCACAGGCAGCGGCAAATCCACCACCTTGGCCTCCTTGATCGACTTCATCAACACCAACCGAGGCGAACATATCATCACCATCGAAGATCCTATCGAATTCGTACACCAAAACAAAAAAAGCCTAATCGCCCAGCGAGAAGTAGGCTCCCATACCCAAAGCTTTGCCTCCGCCCTAAGAGCCTCCCTACGAGAAGATCCAGATATCATTATGGTGGGCGAGCTGCGAGACCTAGAAACCATCGAATTGGCCATCACCGCTGCTGAAACCGGACACCTGGTCTTCGGTACCCTGCACACCTCCTCCGCAGCCAAAACCATCGATAGAATCATCGACGTCTTCCCCGCCTACCAACAAAGCCAAATCCGAACCATGCTTGCCGAATCTCTCAAGGGAGTGATCAGCCAAAACCTCCTGCCCACCGTCAACGGAGATGGACGAGTGGCCGCCGTGGAAGTTATGTTCAACAACCCAGCCGTGGCCTCGCTCATCCGAGAAGGAAAAACCTACCAAATCCCCACCGCCATCCAAACAGGGAAAAAAGAAGGAATGCAAACCATGGATATGGCCCTGCTGGACCTGGTCAACCGGGGCAAAATTCAAGGCGAACTCGCCTATATCTACGCGGTGGAAAAGAAATTATTCCAAGAATATGCCACCTTCGAGGAGGCGTTTTAACGATGGGAATAAAAAATTGGACGCTTCTCAGCTTTATCACCCTTCTCTACCTACCCCCCCTCCACGCCGATAAAATCATCCTCTCCACCGGCGAGGAAATCTGGGGAAAAATCCAATGGAAATCCTCCTACCTAAAAATACAAATCAGAAAAAATGGCAAAATCCAAACCAAAAAGATCAAATATTCCAAAATCCTCGCCATCGAACAATCCCCCC
>RFKQ01000145.1 GCA_003694635.1 Planctomycetota bacterium | reverse complement strand
TTTTCAGACTTTCCAAAAACTTTTTTGCCGTAGGGGGGACCCTTTTTTAAAAAAATATTTCCCCCACCAACCCCTTCCCAAAAACTTTTCGTACTTTAGGGGAAAAACTTTTCCCCTAAAAACCCCTTTTACAAAACTTTTACTCCTGAAAACCTTTTTGGAAAAAGGTTTTCAGACTTTCCAAAAACTTTTCTTTTCGGAACCTTTTTCAAAAAAAGGTTCCGCACCTCCAAAAACTTCTTCCCCCTACCACCCCTACCAAAAACTTTTTCGCCTTAACAAACGCTACTTTATCCATCCAACTCCTCTCTCTAGATATTCTAGCTATAACTCCAATAGGGGATTTTGGCAAGCCATCATTTTGGTTTTATTTTTAATTTCCGCATAGTTTTGCGTTTTCTTGGGATTTTTGGTTTGCATTTTTTGAGAGAAGAATTTAAAATCAAAAATGTACACGCAAATCTATCAAAAGTACAAAGTACAATATTGGACTTAGAAAGGAATTTGATTATCCATGCCTGAATACACTCAACTTCTTTCTTCTCCGAGATTGGAAGAGAAGTTCTCCCCCAAACCATCGTTGAACCCAAAACAAGCCTGGATAGAAGCAAGCCGTTGTCTCTACTGCTACGACGCTCCGTGCATTCAAGCATGTGCTACGGGGATAAATATACCGGAATTCATTCGAAAAATCGCCTCCCATAATCTAAAAGGCGCCGCCAAAACCATCCTCCGTTCCAATATCTTGGGCTATTCCTGCGCCAAAGTCTGCCCTGTAGAGGTAATGTGCGAAGGCGCCTGTGTCTACAACCATTCCCAAGAGCCTCCGGTGGCCATCGCTATGCTGCAAGAGTACGCCACAAAAGCAGCATTGGAAAACAATTGGCGTTTCTTCTACCCCGCTCCCCCCAAGCACAAAAAAGTGGCCGTGATAGGCTCTGGACCCGCCGGCTTAGCCTGCGCCCATGAGCTTGCCCGTCGAGGTTATGAAACAGTGGTCTTCGAAGGAAGAACTCTTCCCGGCGGCCTAAACACCACAGGGGTCGCCCCCTACAAACTATCGGTGGAACAAAGCCTGCGGGAGGTGGAGTATGTCCAGAAAATCGGCTTTGAAATCCGCACCGGGGTCTGGGTGGGAAAAGACGTAAGCTACGAAGAGCTAGATCGAGAATTCCATGCCATCTTCCTCGCGGTTGGCCTAGGGCTGGATAGAAAATTGGGCATCCCCGGAGAAAATGCCCAAGGCTGTGTGGGGGCCCTGCAAACCATTGAGGAAATCCGCACCAAATCCGGCTTTCAACTCAATTCCCATCGACGCTGTGTCGTAGTGGGAGGCGGAAATACCTCCCTCGATATCGCCCGAGAACTGAAAAAATTAGGAGTGGAACAGGTCGCTTTAATTTATCGCCGCAGAACCCAAGATATGCCAGGATATCGCCACGAACTCGAAGCCGCTCTAAAAGAAGGAGTGGTTTTCTATCCCAACACCCAACCCTTGGAAATCCTTTCCCAAAACGGCAAAGTGCGCGCCATTCGGTGCGTCCAAACCAAACTGGAAAATGGCCAAATCCACCCTCTAGAAGGCACCGAGTTCGAAATACCAGCAGACCACGTTTACATAGCAATCGGACAGCCGCCCCTGGTTGAGTTTCTGCGTACCATTCCTCAGCTGCGGCTTCGCGAAAATCATACCGTGGAAGTAAACGAGTACTTCCAAAGCTCCAATCCAAAAGTGTTCGCTGGCGGAGATTGCATCAACGGAGGAAAAGAAGTGGTCAACGCAGTCCAACACGGGCGCGATGCAGCCGGCTTTATCGATGCCTATTTGGAGGGAAAACTGTAAAATCTCGAGAGAAAGAAGAAAACAAAAACACAGTGGTTGGTATATCCCCAAGGCCCTTTTAAGATATGAAGATGGCCTAAAATCTTTCCTTCGGAAGACACTTTGGAAGAAAAAGGGAGGGTTGGCCTTTATTCAGAAAGAAAGACACTTTTCTCTATTCCCTTGAGAAGGAGTTGTTTGCTATGGCCGATTTGTCCATAAATTTAGGTGGAATACGGACGCCAAATCCTTTCTGGCTAGCTTCCGGGCCGCCGGCCAATACGGCGGACCAGGTGATGCGAGCCTTTGACTGCGGCTGGGGTGGAGCGGTTTGGAAAACGCTAGGCGTGCCCATTGAAAATGTCTCCTCCCGCTACGGTGGCTTGGACTACAAGGATAGACGACTGGTTGGCTTAAACAACATTGAATTGATCACAGACCGTCCGCTGGAGGTGAATTTCAAAGAAATCGCTCTTGTGAAGAAGAAATACCCGCACCACGGAGTGATCGTCTCGCTAATGTTCGAAGCAAAGGACGAGTGGAAGGAAGCGATTCGCCGTGTGGAAGAGACGGGGGCCGATGGGATTGAGCTAAATTTCGGCTGCCCTCACGGAATGTGCGAGCGAGGAATGGGGAGCGCAGTGGGGCAAGAACCAAAGGTTTTGGCGGAGATCACTTCATGGGCAAAAGAGTTTAGCTCCATTCCCGTGATTGTCAAACTTACCCCCAATATCACCGATATCACGGAGCCAGCCTTGGCTGCCCAGAAGGCCGGGGCCGATGGGATTTCTCTCATCAACACCATCCAAAGCTTAATGGGAGTGGACCTGGACAAAATGGTACCCCATCCAATTGTGGATGGAAAGTCCACGTTTGGCGGATATTGTGGCCCGGCGGTGAAGCCAATAGCCCTGCAGATGGTGGCCAAAATCGCAGCGCTCTCCCAATGGAACTTGCCGATTTCTGGAATTGGAGGCATTGAAAATTGGCGAGACGCGGCCGAGTTTATCGCGTTGGGCTGCACAGGTGTCCAAGTCTGCACGGCAGTGATGCACTATGGCTATCGGATTGTGGAGGATATGCTGGAGGGGTTGGAAAACTTTATGGAAGAAAAAGGATACCAAACCATTGAGGACTTCCGGGGGGCGGCGGTCAAAAATTATTCGCCTTGGGGAGACTTAAATCTCAACTACAAAGTGGTGGCCCACATTGAAGAGGAAAAGTGCACGGGCTGCCAACTTTGCTACATTGCCTGCTTGGATGGAGTGTACCAAAGCATACGCTTGCCAGAAAATGGTAGCCGGGTGCCCATCATTATAGAGGAAAAGTGCGTTGGTTGCAATTTATGCTCGTTGATCTGCCCCGAAAAATGCATTTCCATGCGGGAAGTGGAGACGGGAAGGCCTCCAGAGAGCTGGAATGAGCGCTATGCTAAGCCACAAACTCAAGCGTAGAGTTGGGATGAGATAAAATTTTAAAACAAGGAGTTATAGAATATGTCGAAACGTTTGGTAAAGTGCGCGTTAATCCAAGCAACCTTGTGCGAAGATGCCACCGCACCAGTTGCTAAGATCAAAGAAGCTATGGTGGAGAAACACCTCGAACTCATCCGGAAAGCCGCTGAACAAGGCGCCCAAATTGTTTGCCTGCAAGAGCTGTTTTACGGCCCTTATTTTTGCGCAGAACAGGAAAAAAAATGGTACGAGCTCACCGAGTCTATCCCCGATGGCCCTACGGTCCGGCAAATGCAAGAGGTGGCCAAAAAACACTCTCTTGTGCTGGTGGTGCCCATTTATGAAGAAGACATCACCGGGGTGTATTACAACGCGGCCGCGGTGATAGATGCGGATGGAAGCTATTTGGGAAAATTCCGCAAAATTCACATTCCCCATTGCGCACCGGGTTTTTGGGAAAAGTTTTATTTTCGTCCAGGCAATTTGGGCTACCCAGTGTTCGAAACCCGCTATGCCAAAGTAGGAGTCTACATTTGCTATGACCGGCATTTTCCAGAAGGCTGGCGGGCGTTGGGGTTAAATGGAGCGGAAATCGTCTTCAACCCTTCCGCCACCGTAGCGGGGTTGAGCGAATATCTCTGGAAGCTGGAGCAACCGGCGGCGGCTTGTGCCAATATCTACTTCGTGGGCGCAATCAATCGTCCCGGGGTGGAAAAACCATGGGAAATCGGCGAGTTTTACGGCACCTCTTATTTCGCCAATCCCCGGGGAGAAATCCTTACGGAAGGGAAACGAAGCGAGGATGATATTGTCCTAGCCGAGCTGGATTTGGAGATGATCCGAGAGGTGCGCAACGTCTGGCAATTCTACCGCGATAGGCGCCCCGAAAGCTATACCATCCTCACCCAACCTTGAGGAAGGAAAACGACGCCACCCCCCTACTCTTCTTTCGCTGTCCACGCCACTCTGGATTTGCTCCAATATCGCTAAGGGAAAAAACACAAGGGCGTGGCCTAGAAAGAAAAACGCCAACGTGCGATCATAGACACGTGAGTCCAAGCATATCAGGACAGGAAATAGCGCAGGCCTACAGCATAAAGCGCGAGCACGCCCGAAAAACACTTAGTGGAAGGCCCGAGCGCGCCACTTGCCAAAGATGCAAAGAGATACGTAGAGGCGCAAGCAGATTCAGCAAAATGCGGAAGAAAAGGATAGCAGCAGCGCACGTGAATACCATACGGGAGTAGTATAAGTCTACAGAAATTTGCCCCCTGTGCAAACTACCCTCTCTCCCCTACTCCGTCTCTTTCTCCTCCTCTTCCCACTCCTCCAAAAATGTCTGGAAAATCTCAGAACGTCTCGTCTGCTTTTTGTCTTTTTCCTCCGATGCCGCATCTTGCTCCCTCCCCTCATCCAAACCGGCCTCTCCCTCCAGAGATAGCCCCAGACCAGAAACCTCTCCAGTCCCCGACGATAAACGCCTGGTCTGCCTCTTTTCCAAGAGGCGCTGAAATCGTTCCTCCTCTTCTTCGTCTTCCTCTCCCTCTCTCTCGTCGCTTTCTTCCGCAAGCCCCCCCCCCTCCTCCCTCTCCTCGCCTTCTTCCAAAAAAATCTCCCCCTCTTCGCTTTCTTCCGAAAGAATCCCCCTCTCGTCCTCCCCCAACTCCTTCTTTAGGGCCTCCAAATCTCCTCCCAACGACTCCAAAAATTCCGTTCTCTCCCGATCCTCCGCCTGCAACTTCTCCACAATCCGCTGCTGCGCCTGCGCTAAGCGCAAAATCTCCAACGCCTCGCTACGGCCAGGATCCAAATTCAAGGCCTCCTGCGCAATCCGCATCGCGGAAGCAAACTGATCGATCTGCAAAAGATTCTGCGCCGCTGCAATCAATTTATCCGCCTCCCGCCTCTTTGCCTCCAACTCTCGATTGTCCTCGTGAGGACTGGCAAAATAATCTAAAATCTGCTCCGCCTCCTTCTTTTTCGGATCCAAACGAAGCACCTCCTTGGCCAACTCCGCTGCCCGATTTAAATCCCCATCACTAAAACAACGCTGCGCCTGCTGCAATAACTCCTCCGCCCGCTTTAAATCCCCTTTGGCCTTTGCCAACAGTTCTAAACACTCCTTGTGATCCGGCGAATACCTCAATACCTCCTGCGCCTTCGCCAATACCAGCCGATGACTCCCCTTTGCTGATAACTCCCGAAGCCGGGCCATCACCTCCTCTACCCTCCCCTCTATCGTCTCTTCCAAACGAGAAATCCGCTCCAAAATCTTCGGATGCGAAGGAACCATTTCCAACGCCTTCTTCCACTCCGCCTTCGCCTCCAGTAACTTCCCCTCCTCCTCCAACTGATACGCCCGCCGCAAGATCCCCATCAACACCATCCGCAGCTCCTGCGCCAACGCCATCACCTTCTTCGCCCTCGGATGCTCCGGAACCTCCGATAAAACTCCCTCCGCCGCCAACAACGCCTCCTGATACCTCCCCTTCGATAAACAATCCTCCGCCTTCTCCAACAACCGCTCCCCATCC
>RFKQ01000144.1 GCA_003694635.1 Planctomycetota bacterium | reverse complement strand
GGAGCCGGAGGTTTCTTTTGGTGTGGAGGGTAGTTTTCATCGGCATTTTTGCACGCCTTATGAGGGGGAGAGGTTGTGGGGTAGGGTAGTGGCGACTTATTTGAGGGGGGATTTGATTTTTTGCGAGGGGGAACATCGGGGTGAGCCTCGGGGGAGGGTATTGCGGAAGCTGTAGAGTTGGTTTGTTGTTGGAAAGGAGAGAGTAGATGAGTGAAGATCTTGTGGTTTTACGAGGGATGGTGAATTTGGTGGACAGGCGTATGGGGGCTAGGGTATTGGCTGCGAGTGATGAGTTTTTTGCGCCGAAGGAGAATTTATTGGGCTTTGGGAGGGGGAAGTTTGTGGAGGGACGGTATACCTCTCAGGGAAAGTGGATGGATGGTTGGGAGACGAGGCGTCGTCGGGATGGGGGGGAGGGAGATTGGTGTGTGATTAGATTAGGTGCCCCGGCGGAGGTTTGGGCGGTGGATGTGGACACCAATCATTTTTTAGGAAATCATCCTCCTTTTATGTCGGTGGAGGGGGTAGAGTTGGAGGAGGATGTAGAAGATTGGGAGGGTTTAGATTGGAGGACGTTGGTACCGGTTTTACCGTTATGTGGTGGTAGCCAAAATATTTTTTTGGTGGAGAAGCGTTTGGTTGTGTCGCATTTGCGCTTGAGTATTTATCCGGATGGGGGGGTAGCACGTTTACGGGTGTATGGAAAGCCGTTGCCGCCGCGGGCGGGTGAGTTGGTGGATTTAGCGTCGGCGGCTTATGGAGCTCGTGGTTTATTGTGTAGTGATATGTTTTTTAGTTCGATGGAGAATTTACTTTTTCCTAGTGTTCCGGAGGGAATGTGGGATGGTTGGGAGACGAGGCGTCGTCGGGATGGGGGGGAGGGAGATTGGATTTTGGTGGAGCTTGCGGCGATGGGGAGGATCGAGGAGGTGGAGGTGGACACGCGTTTTTTCAGGGGGAATTTTCCGCAATCTTGTCTGTTGGAGGGCTGTTTGGGGGAGGGTAGGAATCTTTTGCAGCTACAGAGGGATGAGTTGATATGGCGTCCTATTTTGCCGAAAGTGGAGTTGAAAGCGGACACGGTTCATCGTTTTGTTCCTTTGAAGAGGGATGAGTTATATCGCTATGTACGTTTGCGTATCTATCCGGACGGAGGTTTAGCTCGTTTGCGTTTATGGGGGTACGTGTGGCAGTGTTCTTCGGAGGGAGGGGAGGTTTAGGGGAGAATGGGGAGTTTTTTTCATTTGGAAAGGGCTCTTGAGGCGTTCTATCCAATGGGATATATATAATTTTTTATTTAGAGTAGAGTCGGTGCTTTGAGCTTTAACTTTTAGAGCTTTAACTTTTACCTTCTCTACTTTCTATGGACATAGTCATAATTTATTTTAGACCCCCACCCTGGGTGGGGGGTGGATTTAGAAAGCACACCTTCTCCTTTTACGTCTAATCCTGAGATAGGGGAGATTAGCGTATAGTTTTGTGGGGAAAAAGGGGTTTTCTCCTATTCGGGTTGCGCCCTATACCGACCCGCCTCCCGAGGGCGTAGGGAATAGGAGAAAACCGGATGTGGTTAAACTAACTTAGCAAAACTTGTTCCACTTCACCTGTTTTTTTGTTTTATTTTTTTTCTTTTTTTACCTTATTCTTTATATTTTATTTACTATCAAAGGGTTATGATTTGTAAAAAACTGGAAATAGAAGGCTAGTTTGGTTTATTCTCGCTCTAAAATTAATAAAAATATTTTTAGTAACTCTGTCTCGTTTTGGGACACTTCTTCTGAAAAGCTGTTTTTCTCTTTTGGATCTAGGTTGGAAGTTTTTTTACTTTTCTTCCAACCACTTTTGCAGGCGGAGCAGCATAATTTTTTCCTGTTCTTTTGCTGCTATTGATAGTTCTTCTTTTGGGGAATTTTTCAGACGTTGTGTTAAGATTTCCAGTATTTCCTTGGCTTCTTTGCCTGTTGCGCATACAATGAAGATATATCCAAAGCGCTTGCGGTATTCTTGGTTTTTGCGCCGCAGAGCCTCCAATATGTTAAAATCTGCACCTGCTACTCCCTTTTGTTCCTGTGCTGACCAGGTGGCTGTTGTTGTGAGCTTCTTGCGCAGCGCCTCCAAATCTCCGATCTCTGGATGGGCTGCAAACGCTTCCTTCCAGTCGGAAGGTGATAGGCTCCACCATATTGCCTTGGCCAATCTATACAGCTCCGCTGGAGAGTCATAGGGACGCCGCTTTACCATCTCTTCTACCCAGCGGCTGCTTGCGCAGCATTGCTTTAGATTCTCCTCGCATTTCTGTTTACTTAGAGCGTTGATGACTTTTATCGAGGGCATACACTTTTTTCTCCTAATTTGTATTTTGGTAATCACGAGGTAAAAAGCTTTTTTGAAGAAATTTCCGCATTTGCGCTTACTAATTGATGCCTCTTCTTGCCGGGTTTATATGCTGGGCGATTCTCATTGCATGTGCTGCAGGGCATAGCTCTGCGCCCATCTCCGTCAGTTGGTGGTTCCTCTTCTTGGGATGTAGGTCTATGTTCATTGGTGCGCAGATGCGAAGCGAATCGGGAGGATGGAAATACCTATTGGGTGGTTTGGGGGGCCAAACCAGTTTCTGAGTTTTTTAGCTGGGCGCCCAAAGTGTTGGGAAGGCTCCAGGCTTGGGTTTTTTTGAGGATTTTGGTAGTCCAGATGATTTTGCGGGGGTTTTGGGGGATTTTCCTCTCCATTTCGGGCGGGGAAAGGTATTTTGTACTGAGGGGAGGGAGGGTTTAGAGTTGTTGGTAGGATTTTTTTCTGTTTCTTCTTCTGGCCAGTTCGCTTGCGTATTTTTTGCCAAGGTTAGGGGCATTTTCTTTGGCCCATTCGGTGAGTTTGGTTTTGCCGGTGGGTGGGGTGGGTACCCAGAGAAGATTGGCCATTAGACCTTGGATTTCATCCCAGGTAAGGAAGACATCTTTTTGCCACCATCCGATCAGTTTTGTTGCGAGATAGACTAGGTAGGGAGGGAGGTGAAGTAGGGGGCGATTTATTCCGATGATTTGTGCGATGGTTTGGACGAGTTCTTGGAAGGTAAAGGTTTCTGGTCCGATAGCGTTTAGGGTGGTATTTTCGCGTTTTTGTCCCCATTCCACGGCGAGTTTGGCTAGGTCATCTACGTAGATAGGTTGGAGTCGGTAGTTGCCTTTTCCGCAGATGCCGAAGAAGGGTAGTCGGCGCAGGGCCCAGGCGATGTTATTGACGAGGATATCTTCTTTGCCGAAGAGCACGGCGGGGCGGAGGATGGCGTAGGAGATGCCTAGGTTTTTGAGTTCTTCTTCCAGTTGGGCTTTTCCTCGGAAATATTCCAGTTTGGAATGGATATCGGGGTTGGTGATGCTGATATGTACGATTCGTTCTACTCCGGCTTTCTTTGCGGCTTGGAAGAGGATTTTGGTATTTTTTACCGCTTGGGCATAGGTAAAATTTTTATGGTTAAATCTAACCCAATAGGTATTGTAGAGGACGGATACATTGGAGAGGGATTGTTGAAGTTGTGCAGGGTTATTGAAATCAAGGGGGAAGGCTTGGATTTTATTTTGGAAGGGGTTTGCTCTTTGGAGGGAGTTGGTCAATGTGATGACGGAGTAGCCTTGTTGGAGGAGTTTCTCGGCGATGTATTTGCCGGAGTATCCAAAGGCGCCTGTGACGGCGTGGAGGGTTTTCATGGTGATTTTCCTTATAGATTTGATAGGAGAGAGGTATTTTTGATTTTATTTGCCATAAAATACATTAGGATGCTTGCGGCGGAGGCGACGTTTAGGGAGTCAGCTTCTTTTTGTTGGGGGATGGTGAGGGAGATATCACAGAGGCTAGCGAGAGAAGGGCGCACACCTTGTTTTTCGTTGCCAAGAAGCAGGGCATATCGATGGGCGGAGGGCAGTTGTTCGGGGGGGATACCCCCTTGGATTTGGGAGGTAGCGAGGAGGTAGTCTTGTTGTTTGAGAGAGGGAATAGTCTCTTCGAGGGTTTCTATTTGGATGATAGTTAGAGCGAAAACGGCTCCCATGCTGGCGCGAACGGTCTTTGGTTGAAAGGCATCGACGCAGCCTTTGCACAGGATTGCGCCTTGGAAGCCAAGCGCCCAAGCGGTGCGCAAAAGGGTTCCAAGATTTCCGGGATCTTGAATTCTATCCAGTAGTAAAACCGCTGGTGGAGTGGTTTTCAATAGCTGAGAGAATGGGGAGCGGGCGAGGGAGAAAACGCCAAGAATGCCCTGGGGGGTCTGGGTATTGGCGAGTTGCTCAAATTGCTTAGAATTAGCGGTGGAAAATAGGGGGATATTCTGCTGTTGGAGAAGGGGGAGAAGGGAATGTTTATCGGAGAATTTAGGCGATATCACTACAAGCTGGGGGTAGCGATGAAGCTTCAAAGCCGCTTGGATCAAAAGGGGGCCCTCTGCAAGAAAGGCCTGATGAATCTGGCGCATCTTCTTGCGATGCAACGCAACAATCCACTTTTGACGTCTCTTAGACAGAAGTGGGACGCCCAGCATATTCGTTTCGTAGAACCTTTTTAGAAAAAAGGTTCCGTACCTCCAAAAACTTTTGAGACGCAAGGGAAACCCTTTTTAGTGAAAAGATTTTCCTTTACCCCTCTCTCCAAAAACTCTGTTGTTTCTTTATTTTTGTTTTTGCGAAGTCCATCTTGTTAGGATTCGGTGCACATACGCGGGCCATTCGATTTGATCTACATCGTCATCGTCATAGTAGTTGGCGTTTCGCACGCCTTGGATGGATTTGTCATAGGTCCAGACATAGTCATTTTCATCCACTAGGAACCAGAGATTTTCTTCTTCATCGAAGCCGAGCAGGAGGGTAGGATTGCCTGGAAATTCTTCATCATCGGCTGCCCAGTAGAGTTGGCAGATAAAGTTCATAATTTCTGGAGGATTGGTGGGGACTGGCCAGATTTTAGGTTCTAGGCCGAAGATAAGGGTTTTTTGTTTCAGCAGATGCAGGGGGATGATGGTGCCGAAGTAGCGGAAGAATTCCAGCAGTGTGGGGGAGATATCGGGGCGATGGGTTTGGTAGGATTGGTAGGTACGTTCATCGATACCGTGGTAGACAAGTAGTCGTTTAGAATTTGGTTTTAGAGAGGGAAATCCGAAGAGGCTGATGGGGATTTCTTCCTTTGTTTGGGTAGGGAGGTTCCATATTTGTTGTAGTGTAGATAGTTCGAGAAGACCGGTAGCGGTTTCCTCTGCGCCTTCTAGGATTTCCACGAGGGGGTAATAGGGGCTTTCTTGGGGGATTTCTGGCACAAGGCTTTCCTTGGCTCGTTTTACATTTTTAAGGAAAGAGTCGTGGGTTTTGATTTTTCTTTTTTTTCTACGTTGTTTTACTCTTTTCATACCTCCACTCCGAATAGGCTATCGATCCAGGCGGTAGGGAGAATTTTGATTTTATTTAGGAGCACGATAAACACAAGTAGTGGGGCGATATACCGCAGGACAAAGAGCCATAGGGGGTAGAGCCAGCTCCAGGTAGTGCCTTCGAGAAATTCGTTTTTTCGGCGTTCTGCGTCCATAAACCATCCGACGAAGATGGCAACGAGGAGGCCACCAAGTGGTAGGAGCCAGTTAGAAGCGAAGGTATCCATGGTATCCAGGAAGTTCATTCCATGGATATTGGCCCAATTTTTGAAGAAGAAGCCTGCGGAGGGTAGTCCGAATAGGAAGATGGCCAATCCTGAGATGAGGGTAGCTTTTTTTCTATCCCATTTGAGTTCATCGATGAAGTAGGAGACCACGACTTCGAGAAGGGAGATAGCGGAGGTAAGCGCGGCGAAGGCGAGGAGTAGGAAGAAGACCATTGCGAGCAGGAGTCCGCCGGGGATTTGGGCAAAGAGCATGGGCATGGTGATAAAGACCAAGCCGGGTCCTTTGGCGGGGTTTTGGCCGAAGGCGAAGAGGATAGGGAAAATCACCAGACAGGCGATTAAGGCGATAAACGTATCTGAGAGGCAGACCCACATGGAAGATTTCGGGATATCATCTTCTTTATTTAAGTAGCTTCCGTAGGTTAGGATAGCTCCCATTCCTAGGCTTAATGTAAAGAAGGCGTGTCCTAGGGCTTCTAGCACGCTAGAGGGTTTGAGGTTATCTTTTGGTTTAAACACAAAGAGGAATCCTTCCCAGAAGCTTTTGGGGTTATACACAATGCCATAGAGGAAGAGGAAGATTAGCATAGCGAATAGGGCTGGCATTAGGATGGAGGACCATCTTTCAATACCTTTTTGCACACCTTGATAGACGATTCCCACAGTTAGAAGCATAAAGAGAAGGTGCCAGAAAGTGTTGATATCGGGGCTTGCGGCGAGGGTAAGGAAGGTATGTTCAAATTCTTGAGGGCTTTTGAGCGTAATTGGTTTTTTTGTGGAAGAGGCAGCTTTGAGCAGTTTTTGGGTTTCGATGGAGAGGGGGAGTGGATGTTTTTGGAGGATTTTTGCAGCGGTTTGTCGAACGTGGGGATCGGGGTCTTGAAGAGCGGTAGCGAAGGCATGGATGACGGCGGAGGAGAAGTTTTGGATTTTGGCTAGGGAGAGGAGGGCGGCTTTTCTCACTTGGGCGTGGGGATCGGGGAGGGGTTTGGG
>RFKQ01000013.1 GCA_003694635.1 Planctomycetota bacterium | reverse complement strand
GAGGGGGATAGATTATTGAGGCGTTGTGCAGAGTTTTTTGGTTCTTGTGTACGCAGGACAGATATTTTAGCTCGGTATGGGGAGGATGAGTTTTGTGTTTTACTTCCGTCCACTGATTTGGAGGGTGCTCGGCGGGTAGCTTTAAAAATTTGGGAGGATTTTGGGAGTTGCAGATTTTTGCCTTCGTTGGAGTTGAGTGTTAGCGTAGGAATAAGCACATATTTTTTTGGAGAGGATAAATCTTATAAGATGATAAAGCGTGCGGATCAAGCGTTGTATCGGGCCAAGTTGGAGGGTGGCAATCGGGTGGTATGTTGGGAGAGAGGTCAATCTTTACTGAAGGGGAGTGATATTTTGATAGGTATTTTCACGGGGGATGTAGGCCAGGATTATCGGCACATTCGGCTTTTATTGGGGGCGATTTCGAAGGTAAATTCCACGATGAATTTGGATGAGCTTTTGCGTTTGGTGGTGGATATTATCATTGAGATCACTGGTGCGGACAGGGCGATTTTGATGCTACGGGAGGGGGAGGAGTTGGTGATTTCTATGGCTCGGGAGCAGGGCAAGAAGAGTTTAAGGGAGGTGGAGGGGTTTAGTCGCACTATTCCGCATAAGGTTTTGGAAACGGGGCAGGCGATTTGTGTTTGGGACACGGATGTTCAGGAGGGTTTGAGCAGGAGTGTTTATAGTTTTCAGTTAAAGTCGATTATGTGCGTTCCTTTGCGTTCTAAGGGAGAGACGTTTGGGGTAATTTACGTGGATAGTCGGTTGGAGAGGCGGAGTTTTTGCGAGAAGGATTTGGCGTTTTTGGAGGCGTTGTCGCAGCAGATTGCGATTGCTTTGGTGAATGCGAGGCTTTTTGAAGAGAATCGTCGGCGGGCGGAGCGTTTAAAAGAGTCGTTGGAGGAGATTGAGTTGTTGAATCGGAAGTTGGAGGCCACCAATCGTCTTTTGGAGGAGCGTTTAGAGGTGCAGGCCAATGAGTTGGAGCAGGCGTGTGTTAATCTTAGGCAATCCCAGCGGGAGTTGCAGAGGCGTTTTAGTTATCATAACATTATTGGCAAGAGTGAGCCGATGCAGCGGCTTTATCGTTTGTTGGATCGCATTAGTGAGAGCGATGTGCCGGTGTTGATATATGGCAAGAGTGGCACGGGCAAGGAGTTGGTGGCGAAGGCGATACATTTTCAGAGTCGTCGCCGGGATTATCCGATTGTGAGTGAGAATTGTGCGGCTATTCCGGAGGAGTTGTTGCAGAGTATTCTTTTTGGACATGTGAAAGGGGCGTTTACGGGGGCGGATCGGGACAAGGCGGGTTTATTTGAATTTGCGGATGGGGGGACTCTTTTTTTGGACGAGGTGGGGGATATGAGTTTGCAGATGCAGAAGAAGTTGCTTCGGGTGTTGGAGGAGAAGAAGGTGAGACGTTTGGGGAGCAATCATGCCATTGATGTGGATGTTCGGATTATTGCTGCCACGAACAAGTACATTCCGGATTTGGTAAGGGAGAATAGATTTCGCGAGGATTTGTATTATCGGCTGAATGTGGTGGAGATTGTGCTTCCGACGCTTTCTGAGAGGAGGGAGGACATTCCTTTGTTGGTGGAGCATTTTTTAGAGAGGTATGCACGGGAGGAGGGGCGTTCTATTCCGCGGGTATCGCCGGAGGCTCTTCGGTTTTTGGTGGAGTATAATTGGCCGGGGAATGTGCGGGAGTTGGAGAATGAGGTGAAGCGTTTGATGGTTTTTGCGGACGAGGTGATTTTGCCGCACCATCTTTCTTCTCATATTTTGGAGAAGTCGGGTTCGGTTATTTCTTCGGTAGATTTTCTTTCTTGTGTTCAGGAGTTGAAGCAGGCTCGGGCGGCGTTTGAGAAGTCGTTTATTTGTTCTGCATTAGAGCGGAACGGCCACAACATTTCCAGGACGGCGGAGAAGCTTGGGATCAGTCGTCAGCATCTTCATCGTTTGATTGAAACGTATCGTATTCGGGAGGAATGGAAGAAGAAATGAGGTCTGCGATTTTTGCTGGGAGGCGTTGGGGGGAGGAATTTTTTTTCATTGCTGGTCCGTGTGTGATTGAGGATGAGGAGTGGGGGGAGGGTTTTACGTTGGAGATAGGGAGGAAGTTGAGAGAGATCAGTGATACTTTAGGGATTCCTTTTATTTTCAAGGCATCTTTTGACAAGGCCAACCGCACCAGTCATCGTTCTTTTCGCGGGCCGGGTTTGGAGAGGGGATTGGCAATTTTGCGGGAGGTTAAGGAGGAGCTTCAGGTACCCATTTTGACGGATGTGCACGCTTGCGAACAGGTGGAGCCTGCGTCGGAGGTGGCGGATGTGCTTCAGATACCGGCATTTTTGTGCCGTCAGACGGATCTTATTTTGGAGGCTTCGCGACGGGCATCGGCTGTCAATTTGAAGAAGGGGCAGTTTCTGGCGCCTTGGGATATGGAGCACGTGGTGGCGAAGGTGGAGAGTGTGGGTCAGAGGAATATTTTTCTTACGGAGCGGGGGACTTGTTTTGGCTACAATGCTTTGGTGAGTGATATGCGTTCGATTGTTTGGATGAAGCGGTTGGGTTATCCGGTGGTGTTTGATGGCACCCATAGCGTTCAGGTGCCGGGGGGAGGGGTGGGGGCGAGTGGTGGGATGCCGGAGATGATAGCGCCGTTGTCTCGGGCGGCTGTGGCGGCGGGTGCGGACGGGGTTTTTCTTGAGGTTCATCCGTCTCCGCAGAAGGCTCTTTCGGATGGTGCCAATGCTTTGAGGTTAGATCTTCTTGCTGGCTTGTTGTTGGAGTTGAGGGAGCTGAAAAAATCGTTTTCAAATTCTTGACAAGGGAGTTTTTTTAAAGAAAATAGGGATTTGAATGGTAGAATGGAAAGCTTTTACATTTTTTTGGAATGGAAAGAGTGAAATCTGATTAGAAATTTTGCAATAAAGGGTAAATGAATGAGAAAATGCCATTTTGGTTATGCCTGTCGGGTGTGTATTGTGTGGTTTTTAGGCTTTTTTTTCTTACCGGATGTTTTGGCAGAGAGCGATATTGAGATTTACAAATTTTTGGTGTTTCCTGGAGATAGAACCAAGCACCAGCTTTTGGAGGGTCAGAATGAAGCTTCTGTTACGGTGAAGTGGCCGGAGCAAGCGGATAGTATGACGGTCAAAGTGGTCTGGCAGGCTACCTGGAGGCGGGTGGAGAGCAAAGTTTACATTAACGACAGCGAGTATCATCAGAGTGAGAAGGAGGACATTCGCACGATTAAGGAGTCGACAAGTGGTCAAAAGGTGGATGAATTCGTAGGGGTTTACAAGCTTCGCCGTAGGAAGAAGGATTTTGTTTTTCGAGTGAGTTTGTTTCGCATTGGTTCTGAGGAGAAGTTGGCTTCATTTCAGATCAAGTACATTATTCCCAAGCCGATGAGCTATCGTTTGAGGAAGTCGTTTGAGGAGATATTTCGCTACCATTACACGGCATTTCGCGCTTACAAGTTGTTTGATAAGACGAGGAAAGCGAGGATTCGTTTGATCGATGAAATTCGGCGTGGTTTAACGGAGAGTCAGGTGGAGGTTGCCAAGCTCAAGGCCAAAATTAAGCGGCTGAAAACGGCGCTTACAGAAAAATATGGGGAGGAGCTTAAGCGTATGGAGGCTCAGATTAAGGCCTTGCAGAAAGAGCTTGCACAGAAGACGAAGACAATAGCTCAGAAGAATGATGTTATTATTAAAAAAGAGGCGCGGATCAATGAGTTGTTGGCGATCATTCGGGATCGTACGCCGCCGGAGATTCTTATTCTTTTTCCCAAAGAGAAGTTAGGTAAAAGGTACGTCGCGAGGTCGGATAAACTAAAGCTTCAGGTTGCTGTTAGGGACGAATCCGAGGTGGAATGGGTAAAGGTAGGCAAAGAAAAAGTTCGTTTGAAGCCTGGAGTTTTGGACGACAACACCACAGCGGTGATGAAATTTAGCTATTTGTTGGAAGTTCATCCTGGAGACAACACAATCACTATTTCGGCGAGGGATGTGGCTGGGAATCAAACAGTACAGAATTTTATTATTGTGCGCAAACTGGCTGTGATTAAGGAATATCTTTGCGACAATTGCCGGACGAGGATTCGCAAAGATTTTAAATACTGTCCCAATTGTCAGATAGGTCCTCTTACGATTAACATGGTGAAGCGCCGCTACATTTGCCAAGGTTGCGATCTTTGCAGAGATACACATAAGCACATTGAGATTGTTCGAAAGAAAGAGGGGGTGGACAAGCGTCCTCCAGATATTCAGATTCAGTTTCCAGACCCGGAGAAGATTTATTACACGAGCAAAAATGCTTTTGCTATACGCGGTACAGTTGAGGATAATTTGAGGTTAGATAAGGTACTTATTCAGGGCAAGCCCATTACTTTGTCGCAGGATCGGGATGAGTATGGGGGTAAGTTTGTCCATAAGATTGCGTTGGTGGAGGGGAAGCATACTGTGGTGGTGCAGGCGTTTGATAAAGCTGGCAATTCCAGCAAGGTAGAGTTAAAGGTTGTAGTGGACACCACCAAACCTGAGATTACTTACAAGGCTACTCGTACGATTGTAGGAAAGTACATCATTGATGATGAGATTGTGGTTTCGGGCAAGGTAAAAGAGGCGAATTTATTCGAGATATTGGTCAATGATAAGAGAGCGACCGTGGATGCAAAAGGCAATTACCGGGTGAAGTTGCGGGTTTCTAAAAAAGGAAAGACCGTAGGCCCAAGGAAGGATATTTTGTTCCCGCTTATTATTCAAGCAAAGGATATGGCTGGGAATGTGCGCGAGTTAAAACGAAGTTTGATTTACAAAGTTTTGATCAAAGGTGACGATCAGCTAGAGGAGAATGACAAGCGCACCATGCCCATTGAGATTGAGCCGGGTTTGTATGAAGGTTTGATTTGTTCGAGCAAGGATGAGGATTGGTTTAAGATTACGATACGGCAACTTTCGATTTTACGGGTGAAGATTTTTTTCAAAAATGAGGAAGGGGATTTGGACTTAAAGCTTTATTCGCTGAATAAGGAACGAGCCATTGCGAAATCAGCCAGCAATGTGGACAATGAGATGCTGGAGAAGGAGGTAACGCCGGGAGTTTATCTGATTCGGGTGTTGTGTTATGGGAAGACCAAGAATAAATATGATCTTTTTATCAAGCAGATTGATATCAAGCAGCCTGTGGAGGGAGTGACTTATCTTAGCCGGAATTCTTTTGGTTTTCATGAATATCGCCACAACAAGACCGGTCTTATTTTGGTTCTTATTCCGGGGGGAAGTTTTTGGATGGGAACGACGGAGACCAATCCTTTAAAGAAGCCGGATGAGCTCCCCACCCATGAGGTATATTTGGATTCTTATTTGATTGGAAAGTACGAGGTACGCCAAAAGATATGGCAGAAAATCATGAAATACAATCCTTCTTATAATAAGCGCAATGTAAATTTGCCTGTAGAACAGGTTACTTGGCAGGACGCCATGCGATTTTGTTTAAAGACGGGTCTAACGCTTCCCACGGAGGCACAATGGGAAAGGGCTTGTCGTGCTGAGCTCAACGCTGTTAAGAGGTATGTTAGAAATTATTTTTGGGGAAATAAGCCGGATGGTCAATATTTTTGGTATTCAGGTAATGCCAACCAAAGTCAGATTGTAGGAACACGCAAGCCAAATTCTTTTGGTTTATACGATATGTCAGGCAATGTTCGGGAATGGTGTTGGGATTGGTACGCTCCTTACCCCAAAACGCCCTTTGTGCGCAATGTTCGGGGGCCGCTTACGGGGACTAAAAAAGTCAATCGAGGGGGAGGGTATGCAAGTTCTGCGGAGAACTGTCGTTCGGCTAGGCGGTATAAGTCTTTGCCCATTCTTTCTTCGTTTATGGTTGGCTTTCGGGTATGTCTTCCCATCAAGGATTAGTGTTGTTTGTATTTTTCTCAGCTCATATAAAAGGATGAAAAGGACATATGGAGAAGAAAATTGCGGTCATTGGCTTAGGTAAAATGGGAGTGGATTGGGTGGCGAATTTATTGGAGGGTGGTTTTGAGGTATATGGTTTTGATGCGAGTGCGCAATCTCGAGAGACTGTAGAGCAGCGTCTGAAAAAGGGTTTGGGGTGGATAGCGAAAAAGCGCAAGGCTGGGGAGGAGAATTTTGTGGAGAGTGCGTACTCTCGTTTTCATCTCTTGGATAGTGAGGAAGCGTTTCTAGAGAAGGCCAAGTCCGCCTCGATTTTTTTGGAGGTGGTTTACGAGGATTTAAAGTTAAAATGTCAGCTTTTTGAGCGTTTTATTCCTCCGCTTCCCTCGGAGGTTATAGTTTGGACAAACACCTCCTCGCTTTCTATAGCTACGATGGCGGAGGCAAGTGGTCGGCCGGAGAAATTTTTAGGCACCCATGGGATGAATCCGGTCTATCAGATGCCGGGGGTGGAGGTGGTGGTGCATGAGAAGTTGAGTGATTCGACGCTTCAGCAGACTTTAAAGATATTGGAGGAGTTGGGCAAGATCACCTTTGTGGCGGCGGATGTTCCTGGTTTTTGGGTAAACAAGCAGTTGATTCCTTTTATGTTGGAGGCGGTGCGGGCGTTGGAGCGTGGAGAAATTCGGGTAGAGGATGGGGATGTGGGTTTGAAGACGTGCTTAGGTCATCCCCAGGGGGTATTTAAGCTAGCGGATTTTATTGGAATTGATACGTTTTACAGGGTGGCTGTGGCGATGTATTTAGCTACGCAGGATCCGCGCTATTATCCGCCGGCTTTATTAGCTCGGTTATTCCAGCGAGAGGAGTGGGGGGTGAAGACTTCTAAAGGTTTCTACGAGTGGGATGGTTTTAAGCCTAAAGGGCCGCGGGATTTCAAGGACTTTCAGTTTCAGGATGCTTCTACTGTTCTTCTTGTGCCTTAGGGTTTGGTTGGAGAGCTAGAGTTTTCTTTGGCTCTCCAGAATTTTCGAGTTGTCTGGAGTTTTTTAAAAAGGGTGTAGCAGAAGGGGTTTGCAAGAGAATTTTCTGGGATGTTTGGAGTTCTTTTATTAAGAGAGGGTGTGCGTAGAGAGCGGTATTTGGCATTTAGGCGACTCTATGTGCACCTCTTTTTGTGGTTTTGTTTTTGGCCACAGGCCTGGGCGAAGATCCAAGTCCAGAGGATTTCTCCTGAGAGGTATCGGGTACTTTTTATCTATCGTCCAGCGTATCCTTTTCCCAAAAAGGTTTATTTGGCTGGTGATTTCAACCATTGGAATAAGATTTCCCATCCTTTGCGTTATCATCCTCGCAGGGGGTACTGGTCGATTTCGCTTGAGTTAAGGCCAGGGAAATATCGCTATAAGTTTGTGCTGGATGGGGTGAAATGGGTGTTTGATTCGGAGGTTTCCGAGAGGGAGCCGGATGGTTTTGGTGGTTTGAATTCCGTTTTTAGGCTTCGTGCGATGGTTGATTTTTCTCCCGTGAAAAGGGGGGATGGGAGTGTAGCTCAGCAGGGGTTAGAGCATATTCCTCCCCATTCTTCGGTTTATGTGTACCAAGATAGGACGGAGGAGGGGGATAGTATTTTGCGTTTGCGCGCGAGGTGCGGGGATATCCAGGAGGTGTATGTTTTTCTTTCCACGGGCAAAACTTTTCCTATGGAGGTGGTGTGGAAGGAGGGAGGATACTGTTTTTATGAGGCGATTTTGCCGATTTCCAAGCCATTTTCTTATCTTTTTCTTTTAAAGGACGGAAACTCTTTTTATTATGGTCGTAGAGGGCTTAGTCGTCATCGGGGGGGCTATTTTCGTTTTTCTCCAGAGAGGATTTTTAGGACACCTTTATGGCTTCGGGGGGCGGTGTTTTATCAGATTTTTCCGGAGCGTTTTGCCAATGGGGACTCTTCTAACGATCCTCCGGGGACGGAATCTTGGGGAGGGGAGCCTACATATTTTAATTTTTTTGGGGGGGATTTGGAGGGGATTGAACGAAATCTTTCTTATTTGAAGGATTTGGGGGTAAATGGGCTTTACCTCAATCCGATTTTTCTCTCGCCTAGTTCTCACAAGTATGACACTCAGGATTATTTTCGGGTGGATCCCCATTTTGGGGGCAACGGTGCGTTTCGCCGCCTTGTGGGGGCGTTAAAAAAGGCGAGGATGCGTTTGATTTTAGATGGGGTGTTTAACCACAGTGGTTCGCGCTTTTTTGCGTTTGAGCATTTAAAGAGGTACCAGCAGCGTTCGCCATATCGCCATTGGTACATTGTACATCGATTCCCTGTGGTGGAGAAGAAGAACCCTGACTACGAATGTTGGTGGGGATTTGGCCATCTTCCCAAACTCAACACAGCTTATCCTGCGGTACGCCAATATCTTTTGCGGGTGGCGAAATTTTGGTTGCGACAGGGAGCGGATGGTTGGCGTTTGGATGTTCCCAACGAGGTTTCTTCTGATTTCTGGAGAGCGTTTCGCAAGGTTACGAAATCTGTGAAGCCGGATGCCTATCTTTTTGGGGAGATTTGGCAGGATGCTCAGCCTTGGCTGCGGGGAGATCAGTTTGATGGGGTGATGAATTATCGATGGCGTGAAGCGGTGATCGATTTTTTTGCTAGGCAGACGCTTACACCGACGCAGTTTTGCGATCGTTTGATGCGTCAGCGACTTACCCATTATCAGGCTAGTTTGTATGCGATGTACAATTTGCTGGGTAGCCATGATGTGGAGAGGATTTGGACGGTTTTTGATGGGAGGGAGGATCGGTTGCGCTTGGCGCTGGTGTTTCAGTTCACTTATCCGGGGGTCCCGGCGATTTATTATGGGGATGAGATTGGGATGGAGGGGGGGAAGGATCCGGAAAATCGTCGTTGTTTTCCGTGGCGGAGGGAGAAGTGGAAGGTGGGGTTGCGTGATTTTTATCGGAAGTTGATCCGGATCCGTAGATCGACGCTTTCTTTGCAGCGGGGGGATTTCCGGAGGGTTTTGGTATTGGATGAGAAGGGGGTGTTTGTTTTTTCTAGGACCTTTCGGGGGCGTACGGTTTATGTGGTTTTGCATCGGGGAGAGGGGGTAGTTCCCCTAGAATTGGAGGTTTGTTTGGCTCGTGGGCGATATATGGATCTTTTAAGTGGGCGAAGTTATGTTGTGAGTGGTGGAAGGGTTAAGTTGGAATTGGCGTCATTTCAGGGAATGATTTTGCGGCCATTTTAGGAAGTTAAAAAATTTTGGAAAAGGGGTTTTTAGGGGAAAGTTTTTTCCCCTAAATCTAAAAAGTTTTTGGAGGTATGGAACCTTTTTTTGAAAAAGGTTCCGAAAAGAAAAGTTTTTGGGAGGGGGTAGTAGGG
>RFKQ01000143.1 GCA_003694635.1 Planctomycetota bacterium | reverse complement strand
TAGGGAACTTCGCCTTTTGTCAAGGAGATTTCAGGGAATATTGCCAGAAATTTCGGGAATTTTTCCCGGGAGGTGAGGGGGAAGAAAGGCTTTACCTCCATGGCGTTTTTTGGTATACTTCTTGAGGGTGTAGGAGGAGAAGTTTTTGGATGGCGGAACCTTTTTTTGAAAAAGGTTCCGAAAAGAAAAGTTTTTGGAAAGTCTGAAAACCTTTTTTCAAAAAGGTTTTCAGAGAAAAAAGTTTTGGAAAAGGGGTTTTTAGGGGAAAGTTTTTCCCCTAAATCTGAGAAGTTTTGGGGAGGGGGTGGTAGGGGGAACACTTTTTTCAAAAAGGGTTCCCCCTATGAGAAGAAAAGGGCTCTCTTTGCAAAAGTCAGGTGGGTATGTGTGCGAAGAGTAAAGTTTGTTTTTTTGGTATTTTTTTATTTTTGATGGGTTGCGGGTATCCTCGCTACAATTATCTTTATCGGGATCTTCCCCATCATCCCGCGTTTGCGCCCAGTAAGAAGAGGTTATGGGAGAAGGCTCGGCTTTTTGAGAAGAATCTTGAGCTTTTTATCGCGCCAGATGGTTTATTGGTATATTATCGTAGAGACATGGCTCAGAATCCAGGGCCTCCGCGTCCAGGTAGTTATGGGAATGCGGCCGATGGCGCGATGTGGACGGGGGTCGCGTTGGGGACGCAGGCGTTGCGCTATGCTTGCACCAAGTCCGCGGACGCTCTTGCCAAAGCTAGGAAATTCGCTCAGGGTTTGCACCTTCTCCAGGCGGTTACGGGAGTGAAGGGACTTTTGGCTAGGTTTTATGACCATGGCACTTCTCCCAATCCTTCCGAGCAGGGGCATCGGGCTTGGCGTCAGGGGAAGGGGAAGTATTGGCGCTACCGCTATCGCTCCAATCCCAGCAAGGATCAGTACGCAGGTGTTCTTTATGGCTACAGCTTAGCATATACTTGGGTACCTCCCTTAAGGGAGGTGATACGCCAAGATGTTTGCAATATTGCGGATCATTTGATCAAAAACAACTATATCCTCACCAGAGCGAACGGCACAGCGACAAAGTATGGGAATTTGCAAGGAAGGATTTTTGGGATACCCATTGGGGTGAATGCGCTGATCAGCCTTCATGCGATCACCCTAGCAGCGAAAGTGAATCCGACCAAATACAAGCCGGAATGGCGCAGGCTGATTCGCTACAAATACCACCGCATCGCCCGTTTGAGCAAATTTTCTCTTCTAGGCAAAACCAACCACAACAACGACAACATGGCCTTTCTCTCCATCTACGGCCTGCTTACCCTACTGCCCGAGGGGGAGGTGCGCAGGGAGATTAAGTTGGCAGCGAAAGCCCTTTGGCGCTTTGTTCGAGGAGAGGGAAATTCCTTTTGGAATATGATGTACTGCGGAATGGTGGAGCGAGACCTTCAAGGGATTCGGGATGGCATTCAAAATCTACGGCTTTTTCCAGAAACCCTGCGGGGCTATGAGGTGGATCTGCGGAACCTGGCCAAAAAGGGGGTGATCGAGAAGTCTTGCTTCCGCAACCGAGGGGGGAAACCCATTTCCAAATACGCCTTGCCTGTCTACGTAAGAGGCTTAAATTCCTTTGCGTGGAAAGCTTGTCCGTTTGCTCTCTATCACAAAGAAGTGGGAGATATTCGCTTTAGCGGCCTGGACTACCTAGCAGCCTACTGGCTAGGACGCTTTCACAAGCTCATCCGCCCTACGGACTGAGATGCCCATCCAACGCCTGATTGGCCAGGCAATCTGCCCTGGCGTTTTCCCCACGCGGAATGGAGAGAATTTTGTAGCTAGGAAGGGCCTCCAGCAACTCCAGCGCCTGCTTGTGAAGCGGCTGTATGTGCGGGGCTTTCACCTTATAAATCCCGTTGAGCTGCCTGGCGAGCAGCTGGCTATCTGTTTTAAACGTCACAGTCGATGGGCGAAACTCAAGAACCCTGCGAGCTGCCCAAAGAAACGCCCGGTACTCCGCCACGTTGTTGGTGGCCTCCCCCAGATACTCGCTGTGTTCTAAAATCTTTTGACCATGCTCATCCTCAATCAAAATCCCCATCGCTGCAGGGCCTGGATTACCCCGTGCCGCACCATCCGTGTAGACCACAAAAGC
The DNA here is from genome assembly GCA_003694635.1 of Planctomycetota bacterium. GTDB lineage: Bacteria > Planctomycetota > J132 > J132 > J132 > J132. The sequence continues at coordinate 15,466 of RFKQ01000143.1, read as the reverse complement.
AGCGCGCCCTTGCTGAGAAGAAAAACAGCTCTCTTCGTCCGTGCTCCCTTGCCCAAAAGAACGCGCCTCTTCTTCCTCCAATCTATCCCGAATAAATCGACAAAATTCCCTCCACCGCTCCGAAGAAATCCCGCTAAACTGGAGAAAATCTTCTTCAGAAAGATAGCTAAGAAGCTTGTCCCAAAGACCAAGAAAATTCTGCTCCATTCTTTTTCTTTCTGAAAACCTTTTAGAAAAAAGGTTTTCAGACTTTTCAAAAACTTTTCTTCTCGGAACCTTTTTCAAAAAAAGGTTCCGTACCTCCAAAAACTTTCGTTCTGTACACCCCCTCCAAAAACTCGCCTAAAAAGGCGAATACACAATCGTATAACCAAGGTACAACAGCCCTAAAAGAACACCAACCAATATAAGCCCCGCGTAGGTATGAACCCTACCATTCTGTGCAGCTCGCATCGCCCATCCCCACCCTAGAAACAACTTGGGCAAACCATTGACAATCCCTTCAATAAGAAAGAAATCTATCCATTTTAAAAGGGCTGCAGACAACCTTTTCAGCGGCTTTACAATCAAAAGCTCACAAACCTCATCCACAAAATACTTCCGATAGCTCAGGAAATACAACCACCACCACCAAGGATTGTCCCTCACCACCTTCTGAATCCACGCAAATCTCCAAGCAAAAATGTAAAACGTTACCACCGCAAAAATCACAGAGCCACCAAAAATAAGAAAGAAATTGAACTCATGAACAGAATGAGAGATCTCCACAGTATGGTGGCTACTTCCCCAAACGGGCTGAAGATAGCTCGAAAGAGTGTGATGCAACCCCCCACCAAACAAGCTCAACAGCGAAAGAACCACAAGGGCAAATCCCATGGTGTAGCTAGCATGATAATGCTCCGGCTCCACTCTCACATCCCCGCGTGGCTGGCCAAAAAAGACAAGAGCAATCAAGCGAAAGGTATAAATCACCGTACAGAAAGCGGTGAGAGTCCCCAAAAACCAAGCCAAACCCTCTACGGAAAAAGGGGTTTGGGCCTTCTGCAAAGCAGTGGCCAAAATGGGGTCTTTGGAGAAAAATCCACTAAACGGCGGAAGAGCGGCCAAGGAGAATCCGCCAGCAATAAAGGTGAAAAAAATCAACGGAGTTTGCCTCCACAACCCGCCCATTTTGTAGGTATCCTGAAGCCCTGCGGGATATCCCCTATCCGGGCGTACGTAAGCGTGAATCACTGCCCCCGCGCCAAGAAACAGCGCCGCCTTAAAAAAAGCGTGGGTGGTTAAATGAAAAATACCAAGCGTGTAAGCCCCTAACCCCATAGCAAGGAACATATAACCAAGCTGGCTAATGGTGGAATAGGCCAAAATTTTCTTGATATCCCGCTGGGTGATGCCCATCGTGGCGGCATAAAGCGCCGTTAGGGCGCCAACAATCGCCACCACAGAAGAAGCAAACGTTGCCACGGAATAAAGGGCACTTAAACGCCCAATCATATACACCCCCGCCGTGACCATTGTGGCGGCGTGAATAAGAGCGCTCACCGGCGTAGGACCGGCCATTGCATCCGGAAGCCAGAGATAGAGGGGAATTTGGGCAGATTTTCCCGTGGCGCCAATAAAAAAGAGAATCGCTATCGCATTGAGCTGCCAGAGATAGAAGGTGTCCAGCCGCGCTATGGCCTGCTGAATTCCCTCAAAAGAAAGGGTACCGAAAAGGAAAAACGCCCAAAAGATACCAATCAAAAACGCAAAATCCCCTACCCGATTTACCACAAAAGCTTTCTGAGCCGCCAGAGATTTTTCCATATCCTCATACCAAAACCCAATCAGCAAATAGGAGCAAAGCCCCACCCCCTCCCAACCAATAAACATGACCACCAAATTCTCCCCCAACACAAGCACAAGCATCATCGAGGTGAAGAGATTGAGATAAGCAAAATAACGCCCAAATCCCTTATCCCCATGCATATAACCAATAGAATAAATATGAATAACGCTACCTACGCCTGTGATCACTAGACATAAAAGGGCGCTCAGGGGATCCAAAGTAAACGCTAGCGAAAGCTGAAGATTGCCCGATTGAATCCAAGAGTAAAGAACATAAGTAACGCTATCTGCCGGGAAACGATAGAGAGAAACGGTTAAATAAATCGCCACAACAAACGCAAGAAGAGGCCCCGCACATCCAAGAAGGCCAAGTACTTTCTCCGATAGCTTGCGGCGAAGCAGGCTGACAAGAAGAAAACCTAACAAAGGCAACAGCGGAATAAAAGCTATCCACATGGTGGGGAAGGTGGTCTCGTTCATCTCCTAACCTTTCATCAGCTCAGCTTTATCGGTTTGTACAGACTTATGTAGCCGATAGAATGCCATAATGATGGCCAAACCTATCGCGGCTTCCCCCGCTGCAACGGCCATAATAAAAATAACAAAAATTTGCCCCGCCGAATTCGCCCAAATCCAAGAAAAAGTCACAAGACTTAAACTCACACCCGTGAGCATAATCTCAATCGACATTAGCAAAATAAGAGTATTCCGGCAGGAAAGTACGCCAAAAGTGCCAATGGAAAACAAAGCGGCGCCAATGTAGAGCAAAAAATTAGGGGACATTGTTCCTCCTCCACAGAAGATAAAACTCTCTTATCTAAACATAACCCTCCAGCACTTGCGCCAAAACAAACCCTTCACTCACCAAGCTCAGGCCAACGAGTACGCTAGGAATTTTTGGCTTTCTTCCCAATTCTAGCGATCACAAACGCACCCGCTAAAGCCGCAATAATCAACACAGATGCTAACTCAATGGCAAAAGGATATTGAATATACATATCCCTAGCAATCCACTTCGCAGAACCAAAATCAGCAGGCAAGTGCCGAGGATGAGCGCTGGGCAAGCCAAAGTAAATGGGAACGCAGAGAAGGCCAAAGAGCGCAAGGCTGAGAATAAGTCCCTTGAGAGGGGAAAAAAGAGGCGGACGCTGAAGTTTCTTCAGCTCCTCAAAGTTTAACATCATAATCACAAACAAAAACAAAACAATGATCGCACCTATATAGATAAACAGCTGGGTAACCGCCACAAAGGAAGCACCCAAAAAGGCAAATAACCCCGAAACAGAAGCAAAAAATAGCATAAGATAAAGAGCACTATAAACGGGATTGATTCGACTCACCACAAGAATAGCCGAAATTACGCTCAAAATTCCTAAAATAAGCCACATAATCTCATACATCGCCACCGTTATCGTTCCTCTCTTGCTCTAAATGCATAGAAGATTAGGAAGCCGAAAAAAAAAACAAACTCTCCAACAACGTAAGAAAAAACTCAAAACGAAAATATCCCCTCTCCCCCCTCCACTCCACTCCACTCCAAATATATTGCCCCCCCCTCCACAGCACCTAATTTTGCATCAGCTTCTCCTTGTTGAAGATCATCCCCTCCCGAGAATAAGTCACCGGGTACGGCTTGTCCGTGAGTACAATCGCATCGCAAGGACAAGCCTCTTCGCACATCCCACAGTAAATGCAGCGCAGCATATCGATCTTAAACTCTATTGGATACTTGTCCCTATCGCCATAACCCTCAGGAGCCGGGCCCGGCGTAATTTCAATGCAATGGGACGGACAAGCGGTTTGACATAAAAGACATGCCACACACTTCACACGCCCCTGCTCATCCACATTTAAACGATGCTGCCCCCTAGGCTTCCATTGGTGCGCCTCCTCTTTGGGTAAAGGAGTGTGGGTAACCTCTGGATACTGGACTGTAAACTTTGGGCGAAAAAAATGCTTGATGGTAAGCGCAATCCCCTTCAGTAAGCCCAAAATGCCCCAACGAATATACCAGGGCTCACGAACGTTTAACTTTTGATTTGACATGCTCCACGGCTCCCTTTGAAAAAATAAAATCTACTAAAATATCTGATCCCTCAAGCCCCAAATGGCAGTGAAAAAAAGATTCATCAAAGCTAGCGGAATGAGAACTTTCCAGCCCAACTTCATCAGCTGATCATAGCGCAACCTCGGCAACGTCCAGCGAATCCAAATAAAGAAAATAAGAAATGCCCCCGTTTTGATCCCAAATACCACCACCGACAACAGGGCATTCCAAACCGTAGTACTGTGAGCATCCACCACCCCCGGCAAGGTCCAACCACCAAAAAACAGCGTCACCATGATCGCCGACATACTGATCATTGCCATATACTCACCCATAAAAAACATCGCAAACTTCATCCCCGAATACTCCGTATGGTACCCCCCCACAAGCTCGGATTCCGCCTCCGGCAAATCAAAAGGCAAACGGTTGGTCTCTGCAAAAGCAGCAATCAAAAAAATCACAAAAGCCAACGGCTGGTGAAAAACATTCCAAGCAGGCAAAAATCCAAAATAAGTATGAGACTGGGCAAACACCATCTCCCGCAAATAAACCGTACCACTCGACATCAAAACACAAATCACCGCAAGCCCCATCGCTACCTCGTAGCTAATCATCTGAGCAGTCGAACGAATTCCACCATAAAGAGAATACTTGTTGTTGGAAGCCCAAGCACCAAACGTAAGACCGTAAACACTCAAAGAAGTGATCGCTAAAAAGAAAAGAATCCCTACATGAAAATCAGCAATCTGCAACTGCAAAGTATGCCCCCAAAGCTTCACATCAGCACCCACAGGCACCACCGCAAACGAAATCGCCGCCGGCACCATCACAAATAACGGCGCCACTGTGTAAAGAAAAACGTCCACATTTTTGGGAGTAATGCTCTCCTTCGTTATTAACTTAATCGCATCCGCAAGAGGCTGAAGAATTCCAAATGGACCCACCCGATTGGGCCCAATGCGATCCTGAATAAAAGCGCAAATCTTGCGCTCCAAGTAAATAAGAAGAGGTGGAATCTGCATAAAAACAGCAAAAATCAAAAGAATTTTACCAGCATCTAATACCATCGAACTCATCTATACTTCACTCCATCTAGCTCCAAATCAAAGCAAAAACTCCATCTCATTACTCGCTACCAATATTCAAAATTAAAACAATACCGAAATTTTAGCCAAAACTCCACCCCTGTCAAGGATACTTTCAAGATTAGACCTACCAAACACTCCAAAGACTTGCCCTTAGAAAAAAAGAGTGGTAAAATAAATAAAATACCCCAACCACCAACACCTCCACAAAAACACCCCGTAAAACCAAACCAAAAACGAAAAATATTGCACCAAAAAAGCAAAGATCCAATTCCCTAGCCTCCCCAAACTTCGAAAATAAGGAGCAAGCTATGCGACTCTACCTACTTTCGAAACAAGTGGTCTCTATCCTAGATCCTGGTCAGAAGTTTTTTCAAAACTACACCACAAATGTATGGCATGCCCCCAAAAATGCCTTTGTGGACATCAAAGGAAAAGTCGTGGCCACCTTCGATAACCTCGTGATCAACGATACCGAATGCCTTATTGTCCTAGAACGCGACTACTTCCCCCTCCTTATGGAACACCTCGAGAAATACCTCCCCCTCCTAGAGGTGAAAATCACCCCCCAACTGCTCCATGTGTACTTCGACCTGGATAGCAAATACACCCCCACAAAAGGCGAATACACCCTACCACAACGTAAAGGTCAACTCATCCTAACCTCAAAACAACTGAAAACTACCGTCGAAGAAGAGGAATTTCGCCGCTTTCGCCTCGATCATCACCTCCCCCTCCAAGGCGTAGATTACCACCGAGAAATGCTCCTCAATATCGGAGAGGAATTCGTCTCCTTCCAAAAAGGATGCTTCCTAGGACAAGAAGTACTCGCTAGAGTGCACTACAAATCCAAACCACCTAAAAAACTCGTAGTACGCTACGAAGAAGAATGCAGCGAAGAAGAAAAAAAACGCCTTACCTCCACCGTCTGGGACCCTAAACGATCCCAACGACGAGGTTTTGTCTTCGTCTCTACAAAGGGAGAAAAAACATATGAAACCTAACCCTACCTCCTATAAACAACTACTCACCCCCAAAGGAAAAGCAGCCATCGCTGTGATCGGAGTATGGGGACAAAAAGGTATCGACTACGTGCGCAAATCCTTCGTTCCCCGCTCCCGCAAAAAATCCAACCTGTACTACGGCTTCCTAGAACACAATGGTCAAAAAATCGATGAAATCCTACTCTACCAAGAACCCCAACATAAATACCTCGAAATCCACTGCCATGGAGGGGTGGCCATGGCCGAAAAAATCCTCTCCCTACTCCCCGTCCCAACCGCACCTCCAGAAGAACTACCACCTCACTACCCAGCCTCCGATACGATCCAAAAAAATGCCCTAAAATATATCCCCAAAATATATGGAATTCGAGGCGTCCAAATGCTATTGGCCCAATACAACGGCGCCCTAAAAAAGCAAATCCAGCAAATCCTGATGCATATATCCAAAAAAAACTGGACTAAAAGCCTAGAGCTTTTCAATCGATTGCAAGACACTTTTGGGTATGCTCAAAAGTTTTTTTCTCCCCCCCAAATTCTAATCGCAGGCGCCCCTAACGTAGGCAAATCCAGCCTATTTAACCGCCTAATCTCCCAACAACGTTCCATCGTCACCTCCACCGCAGGTACCACCCGCAACATAGTAAAAGAAACCGTCTTCTGGGACGGATTCCCTCTCTGCTTCATGGACACAGCCGGCCTCCGCAAAGGCGCAGATATCGCAGAACAACAAGGAATCCAACAAGCCCTCCAACAAGCCCAAAAAGCGGACCTGATCCTCCTGGTCTTCGACGCCTCCTCGCCTGAACCAGATCCATTTACCCTTGAGCTCAAAGAACAATCCCAATCCAAAATAAAAACGCTCGCCATCCTCAATAAAATCGATATCTCCCCCCGCCCTGAATGGAAATTTCCAGAACTTAGAATATCCTGCAAAGAACAAATCGGGCTAGAAGAACTAAAAAAAACACTGGTTGAGCGCACCTTTGGAAAACCCATCGAAGAAAAAAACGGCGTGCTCTTCTGCCCAAAATTGGCTAAAACCCTCCAACAAGCCCGAGAGTATCTGCCCCAAAACTACACAAAAGCCGAAGAAATCCTAAAAACCCTGCTCCACTAACTCCCCCCTATTGCAGCTGAAAACGTATCGCAATTTCAAAAATACCACCCACCTCCCTACCCCCCCTCCGGGCCGGCTGAAAACGCCACCGCTGAACCGCTCGAACAGCCGCCTCATCCAAACTACGATAGCCGGAAGAGCGCAAGACAACAATCTTTTGGGGATAACCACGGGAAGATACGTAAATGCGAAGAAAAACACGTCCCTCATACCCCCGCCGGCGCGCCCGGTAAGGATAGCGAGGAGGCGGACCATAAACAACTGACGGCCCACGGCGAGCTTGCTCCCCCCCACCCGCCGACGAGGAGGACAAAGGAGAGCCCTTGCGGGAAACCCTTGGCGCTGACTTCCGACGAGGCGGCTTAGACGAAGAGCGCTTTTTTCGACGACGCCGCTGTACCTTACGAGAACTAAAAGCCGCGCGAGCACTTTGCAATAGACGAGGGTTTAAAACAGAGCGAACCACTCGCGAAGAGAGAGAAGGCCGAGCACTGACCTCCAATGGCTTTGGAGGCGCGATCTCCACAGAACGAAGAAAAAGAGCACGGGAAAAATCCTCTTCCGATAAATGCGAAGAGCTCACAAACTCTACCGGACGCCGCTCCTCAAATAAAGAATTCGGTGAACGAGAAATCCCCCGAAATGTAAATTTGGCCGGAGCACGCCGAAAAGGAAAACGCACCTGGCGAACCACCAACCAATGGGCCAACCCCAGAAGAATCCCACCTTGCGCAAATAGGGTCAACCAAAAAACCCAATGACGCAAGGCGGAATACGTGGCGCCTTTTGGCCTCCTGCCCCTCTTTACCAGAGGACGAACGCGTGAGCTATTCTTCTGAGGCGTGTATAGATTGATGCGAATCAATGGCAGGCCTAAAACCTCCAATCCAACGAAAAAAGAAGATTTATCCCCGGCTCATTTAAGCCCGAACCATGAACGCGATAGTCTTTGTTCGTAATGTTTTCTAACGAAGCGGAAAAATTCAAATTCTTGTACAGCTGAGCTCCCCCGCGCAAAATGAAAATAACATAACCAGGCGTACCCTTGGGCGGAATGCGCTGGGTGTCATTCTTATCTCGCGTCGAAAGCCTGTCCTGCTTGCCAGCAATCTTCATCACCCCCTCCGCCCAATACTTCTTCTTGGGACTGTCCCAACGCAAACGTAAAATCACCGTCGCCGGCAACATCCGACTAATCGGCTCCCGAACCTTGATCTGTGCAGAAGTAGGATAAGTGTCTACTTCCCCTTCCAACCATGCAAAACTAGCAAATAACCGCCACTCCCCCCACTTTTTCTTCCACAACGGAAGAAGATAGCTGCCATGTAATTCCACACCATGAACAAAACCATCGCCCACATTGGCCTTTTTGACCTCAAAATCCCCACCAATGGTGTTGCCTGTAGGAAAACGAACTATCATATTGTCAATAAAAGTGTAATAATAAGCCGCCTGAAATGTGAAAAACTCAGAGCGAAATTTGCTCCCCACCTCCAAAGTAATGTACTTCTCCGGCTTGAGGTTCGGACTAGGAGTCTCAATCTCATTGCTCCGCGCCGTGTCCAAACGAGTTAAATCCGAAAGATTGGGAGCACGAAAACCCTGACTTACCCCAAAATAAAAATTGAGATACTCCGGATGAGCATAAAACAATACTTTGCCACTACCCACCACAGAATCAAAATCATCGTCAATGGAAATCTTATTCCCCGAAACAGGGTCCTCTACCTCCTTCGCCTCCACAAAAACCTTTGTGTACCTCCCCCCCAACGCAATGGCCAAAAGATCCGGTAAAAGCTCCTTCTCATAATGAAGAAATAACCCAAAAATATCATAACTAGCCTTATCCCCCACCGGGCCCTGAAGCTCAACAGATTTTAAACTGCCGTCCGGGTTGTACTTCTTCTTAAAAGAATGAACAAAATCCCGATAGTACTCCAACCCGTAAATCACATCCCCAACAGGTGTCTGGCTCTCTATGTGGGTGAAAAAACCCAACGTAGCCACCTGAAAACCCTGAAAATCCGGATCTCCACTGGATTTGATCCGATACTGCTCCTCCTGCTGATAATGAAAAGAAAGACTAGATTTTACACGATGAAATACCGAACTAAGCTTCTTCCCCTGAAGCTGAAGATAAACTAAATCCCGCTGCTGACTAAGCTCCCGCTTTAACTCACTTCCTACCGTGGTGCCACGCCAGGAAATCCCAAACTGCGTCTTGTGCGTGCGCCAAGCATCTTCCTGCTTGGTGTGCTGATAAGCTAAAGTCAACCAAAGCTCCGGCCGGAGAAAATACTCCAACTTGGCGTCCGCATCCAACTGATCATAACCCGTCTTTGGCTGAAGCTGAACGTGCCTGCCACCCCGCAAATCGTCCAACGTGCGATACGTTACCCCACCCAAAAAACCCAACCTCTTGGTGTAATTCCCCTCCACCTCGGTGCGCAAAATATGAGAATTGTCCGCACTCCCAAAACGATAATACACCCGACCATTCCAACCCAATTCCCGATCAAACTTCTCCCGCCGATGCGTAATCACTTGTACCACCCCCCCAATCGCATCGCTTCCATACAACACAGAACCCGGACCTAACAGCACCTCTAAACGCTTAATCAAAAAAGGATCTACCGTCGCCCAATATTGATTGGGCCCCTCGCGAAATACGGAATTGTTCAGGCGAATCCCATCAATCAAAAATAAATTCCGAAAAGATGTAAAACCTCGTAAAAAAGGTGAACCCTGCGCATTCGCCGTCTTCTGCGTAAGCACCGGAGCAAACTCCTCAAACGCCTGAGGAAGAGAACGTATCATCCGCTGATTCTGAAGACGACCTGCAGAAAAAATATGAATCGTCGCAGGTGTGTCAAATCGCTTCTCCTCCCGCCTAGAAGCTGTCACCACAACCTCCTGAAAAGATTTCCCCTTCTTCCCCTCCTTCTTTCCGCCTTTCAAACTCCCCACCTTTCCCTTCTTCTCGCGAGAAGAAACAGACTTCTTCTTCCCCTCTTCCGCAGTCTGAACTTTCTGAGCCAAAAGCGGGAATGGGAAAATCAGAAAAAAAACGACATAGTAGCGCAACAACATACAACAAACTCTCCTTAAACAACTGTAGCTAATCCTAATAACATTTCTCCTCAATCGCAAATAAAAAAACACTTTGTACTAAGAAAAACGAACAACTCTCCTAAACCGTTCACTAAAATTATTCCTACTTCCAAAAAATCTGAACTACCACACCCATCAATTCGCCATCCAAACAACTCTTGAGCCAATAAGCTTGCCCTACCTGGGGTTTCCACCTATGCAGAAAAACCTAGATTTTATCAGAAGCGAGGCGTAATATGCCGAAGATGGTAGCGTCGTTATACTAAGCGACCATCACAGTAGAAGCAAACAAGCCTCTCTTAAAATTCAACTGGAGCCGGAGAAGCAGATTATAGTGCGGTAGGCTGGAAGGCAATGTCCAAGTTATTTTAGAGCCCCACCCTGGGTGGGGGAAATTATATACACATACCTCTCTCCCTTGTATAAACGATAATTTGAACGCTTATACAGAAAAAAAGGGTTTTCTCCGTCCCCGTTCTCCCCATTCCGACCCGCCTCCCGAGGGAGAGGGAGTAGGGAGAAAACCCAGATATGTGAACTAGGATTTAAGCAAAAACTGTGCCTTTTTTTCTAAATCTCAAAAAAATATTTTTGATTTTTTTGTATTTTATTATATAACAAATAGTTGTGAATTGCGAAAATTTATAAAAAAATGAAAAGATAAAATATAGAAATTCTGCTCCCCTCCATAAACTCAGGGCGTTTTACAGCGAAAATCCCACTTCGACCCTTCCTCTACGGAAATAGAGCAGGCCTAAGTTCCTTTTATTCTCTTGAAATTAGTAAGAAAGTACTTCTAGAAGTATGTATTTCATGCCTTTTTATAGAAATTCAATTCATAACTTATTTATTTTAAAACACTTATTGAGTGTCTTAAAAATTTTCAAAAACTTTTTAGTAAGTGTGTATCGTTTTGGGACACTTGATTTTTTTTCCCCTGAGTTTTTGAAAAATCGCTCTAAAATCCATCCAAAAGATTTACACAAAAACGCTTAACTATTCTTCTAAAAAATCCCAAATCTTAAGCATGGGCCTCCAGCCAATTCTTGCCCGAACCAAGGTTTACCTTGAGGGGAACCCGGAGCTGAATACAGTTTTCCATAATATTTTTAACAATCTTTTCTACCTTTTCTCGCTCGTCCTCCGGCAGCTCCAGCAAAAGCTCATCGTGCACCTGCAATAGAAGCCTTGCACGAAGGTTCTCCTCCACAAGAGCGCGGTGGAGCTTGAGCATAGCCAATTTGATGATGTCCGCTGCACTTCCTTGAATGGGAGTATTGACCGCAAGCCGCTTCGCTTCTGCTTGCAAGCGCGAATGTGTGGAAGTAAGATTGGGCAGAAAGCGCTGCCTCCCCAACAGAGTGATCACCTTCTTGCTCCGGGTGGCCACTTCAATCTGATGATCAATAAACTCTTTTACCTTGGGATAGAGTTGGAAATAGTTTTGAATAAATTCCTTTGCCTCCCCTAAACTCATATCTGTACTCGCGGCTAGCTTTTGAGCTCCCATGCCGTAAAGGATGCCAAAGTTTATGGCCTTGGCGCGCCTTCTCCATAGAGGAGAGACTTGATAGAGAGGGACACCCAAAATTTTGGCTGCGGTAGCCTGATGAATATCCAAATCATTCTCAAAAGCATGAAGAAGTGTAGGATCCTGAGAAAAATGGGCCAACACCCTTAGCTCGATCTGAGAATAGTCCGCAGAGAGAAAAATCCAATCGGGATCTTGGGGGAGAAAGGCTTTCCGGATCTGTTTCCCCCACTCGCTGCGAATAGGGATATTTTGCAGATTGGGATCGGTGGAGGAAAGCCGTCCGGTAGCGGTGATCGCTTGCTGAAACGTGGTATGAATGCGCTTGGTATAAGGATGAACAAGAGAAGGAAGTGGTTGAACGTAGGTGGAGAGAAGCTTGCTAAGCTGCCGATATTCCAGAATTCTCGCCGGAAGAGGATGTTCGCTTAAAGAGTGCAAAACCGCCTGATTGGTGGAACGGCCGGTTTTAGTTTTGGGGATTTTTTTTCCAAGCTTTTCTGGCAATTTTAGCTTCTCAAAAAGAATGTGCTGAAGCTGCTTGGTGGATTGAATGTTAATCTCTTCCCCCGCAAGGCGATAGATCTCTTGCGAAATGGCAGAGAGTTCGTCTTGAAGCTTTCCCTGAAGCCCCTCCAATGTGGGAATGTCCAGATAGATCCCCTGGTATTCCATCTGAGCTAGAACAGAAAGCAAAGGCATTTCTAAATCCAAAAACAGCTCCTGAAGCGAATGTTGTTCCAGCTCAGAAAGAAGCTGCTTGGAAAGAACATGAAGCTGGACCACTTGCTGAGAGAGGTCATTGTGCACCACGGAGTTTTGTGAATCGTCTTCTGGCCAAAAAGTGGATTGCTGGGGCGGCGCAGAAGAAACCGATGGCGCAGAAACTCGGTCGCGAAAAAGCTCCCAGAAGCCCTGAACAACGCTATCCGGATGAAGAAGATGATGAGCAATATGAAGGTCCACCAGAGGAGGAGAAAGAGAGATTTCGTTCCTCCGCAGAAGAAGGATATCCCTCTTCAGATCAAAACCAAGCTTTGGCTGAGACTGGGTAAGTACCGCTTCCAAATGTTTTTGAACTTGGGAATGCCTGCAAAGGTTAATATCCAAATAAATCGCCCTTTCCTCCCCGGGGCTAAGGTAAATCCCGTAGAACTCCGCCCACATCGCTGGCTGAGCAGAGGAATGAGTCCGCAAAGCAATAGCTGGAGCAGACGCCAAGGAGCGAAGCAACTCTAAGGCCTCTCGAACACCGCGCGGATGGTCAAAGCGGAACGAGGCAGGAGAAGAAGCCGTGGATTTGCTCTTACCTACGCCAGATTCTGGAAGCTTTTGCTGAAGAGATCGGAACTCCAACCGCTGAAAAAGAGGGCGAAGATTCTGCAAACGCCGCGCCCTAAACTCCATCTGCCCCCAGTTTAGCTCCAAAGGAACCTCCGGGGTTAATTTCACTAGCTTCTGAGAAAGAAGAGCACTCTCCTTTTGACTTTGGAGAAGTTTGCGCACCCTAGAGTTGCTTAGCTTCGTGAGGTTTTGGAATATCGCCTCCAAACTACCCCACTTATCAAGCAAGTTTCTAGCCGTTTTTGGACCAATCCCCTTCACGCCCGGTATGTTATCGCTGCTGTCGCCTACCATGGCAAGATAGTCAACGATCTGAGTAGGGCGAACACCAAATTTTTCCTCTACCCCTCTCACATCTAAAATTTTTGCCTGGCTATCCCGCTGAAGAATGTAGAGAAAAACACCCTCGTCTACAAGCTGAGCCAAATCCTTGTCTCCGCTAACAATATAGGTGAGAATGTTCCTCCGCCGCGCCGCCTGAACCACAGTAGCAATAATGTCATCCGCCTCAAAACCCTCCACCTGAAAAAGAGGAATCTCTAGACACTCCAGCAATTTCTGCATCCAAGGCAGCTGCTGGGAAAGTGCCTCCGGCATGGGTGGCCGATGAGCCTTATAAGCAGCATACCGTTGATGGCGAAAAGTGGGACCAGGAGCGTCCCAAGCCGCCGCAAAGTGCGTCGGCGCCTCCTGCTCAAAAATCTTTAAAAGAACTGTGGCAAAACCGTAAATAGCCCCTGTGGGCAAACCTTGGGAGGTCTTTAAATCAGACTGGGAAAAAGCAAAATAACTCCGATAAGCCAGTGCAGGAGCATCCAATAAAAACAGTTTTTTCATCTCAAACGCCTACCAACAAAAACTTTCTCAAACCACAACAAACACCCCCCCCCACACTCTCACCTCATCCCCCCCAACTCCATACCCAACCCCAGCCAACACCTCCACCCCTAACCCTAACTTGTAAAGGTTCGCAGAAAAAAATAAAAAAATGGTTGCGAAAATCCTCTATTTCGTATTACAATACAAGAAAGCGGAAAAAAAGAATGATGGGAAGGACCTTGGAACACCGAAAATCCCAGAAGTCCATTTCGCCCACACTAAAAACCAAAAAACCCCACCCCCTCCAGCGTTCCGCTCCACGCGACTCAATTTCCCCGCGTATTTCAGCAAATCCCTATAGCCTATAGAAACTAAAAGTAGTGAAATTTCTATCCGAATTTCAGCCGAAAATAGCAAAATGAAATACAATTGTCAATACCTACGCCGCTACCTACAATCCTACCTCGATGGAGAACTTACCCCAAACGAGGTGAAAATCTTAGAAAAACACCTCCTACTCTGCCCCTCCTGCTCAGAACTTCACCGACGCCTAAAAAAGGTAAGCCAATACCTCTACCGCCAATTCTCCCACCTCTCCCTACCCTCCCAAATGCTGGAGAACGCCCTTTTTCCCGCAACCTCAAACCCCGCCTCCCCTGCGCCAAAATCCCATCACCCAAACGCCCCCATAGAAGTGCCAGGGTACCGCATCCTAGAACGAATCGGCACCGGATCCATGGCCACAGTCTACAAAGCCGTCCAGATCTCCCTAAACCGAGTGGTAGCCCTAAAGATATTGAACTCCAAACTCGCACAAAACCCAGGCTACGTGGAACGCTTCCTCAGAGAAGCCCGCGCCGCGGCAACCCTACAACACCCCAACGTAGTTAGCGTTTTCGATGGGGGAAAAGCCAACGGCCTCTACTACATGGCCATGGAGTACGTGGAGGGTAAAACCATCCAACAACTGCTCGAAGAACAAGAAAAACTCCCCCTAAAAGACGCCATCCACATCGCCCTTCAAGTGGCCCAAGCCCTGGTCTACGCCGAAGAAGTAGGAGTGGTCCATAGAGATATTAAACCAGCCAATATCATCCTAGACACCCGCCGCCGGGCCAAGCTAGCGGACCTAGGAATGGCCAAACAAATCCTCCGCTTTGAAGGCGAACTCTCCCCCAACGCCACCAAACCTCTTACTCGAGAAGGAACCATTATGGGAACTCCTCACTACATGGCCCCGGAACAAGCATCTAACGCCAAAAACGTAGGACACGCCGCGGATATCTACTCCCTCGGAGCCACCCTCTTTCATATGCTGACCGGACGCCTTCCCTTCCAAGGCGAAACAGTCCTGGAGATTTTGTCCAATGTCCTGCACTCCAATGTCCGCTTCGACCGCCAACAAGACGCCGACATTCCCCCAAACCTACAACGCCTTATCCGCAGAATGATGGCTAAAAACCCAGAAGAACGCCCCAATAGCGCCAAAGAAGTGGTCCTGGCGCTGAGCGAATTCGCCCACCCACAAGGGGAAATGGAACACTTTCCAGCATCCCCCTACCCCTTGCCATGGCCCCATAC
>RFKQ01000142.1 GCA_003694635.1 Planctomycetota bacterium | reverse complement strand
TCCCGCACCCCCACCACTCCCACTCTCCCCTCCCATCACCCAACTACTCCCATCTCCCGACTAGAAGCCGAAAACCTCTTCTCCTCCCAAGAACTCGCCCAACTCAAACTCCAACTCCTTACCAGCAGCAACCCAAAACTACGCCTGGAAGCCCTACGGAAAATCTACTACTCCCCACTACCCCCAGAACAAAAATATCAACTCTTCCTACAAACCCTCGGAGACGATAACGTCGAAATACGACAAGAAACCCTCCGACTCGCCGCGTCCCTGCAAAACTCCATCCCCTCCCCCCTACTCAAAAAACTCGCCCAACTCCTCGATCAATCCCCCTCTCAAGCTAGAAATGCCCTGCGTGAACTGCTCCAGCACCCCCTCCCCAAAACACAATACCTCCACGTCTTCCTCGCTACCGCCTGCATCAAATGCCTGGAACTCTTCGGCCATGAACTCGATATCAAAACCATGGCCCTCGCCCTCCTCGAAAACCTCGCCCCGAACCTCCCCCTAAACAAACAAGATACCCTCCAGTTCATCGAAACCTTCCTCTCCTACCACGAAGAAAAAAACTTCTCCCTAATGGAAAGAATACAAAAAACTACCCTCGCCTTCGCTAAACAATACCCCGAAACCACCCTCTTCTACCTCGAAAAACGAATCGAGGAAAACCCCCCTCTGCGTACCTTGCTCCTCTGGATTTACTTCCAACTCCACCCTAAAAAATTTTCACAAAAATATAAAAAACTTATCCTGCAAAAAGAACTTCTCGACTACCTCCAAGGAACTACCTCCGTCTTCCTCTTCGAAAAATTCCTAGACCAAGAATTCCGCACCTCTATCCCTACCCTGCTCCAAAGCCTCCAGGCCAGAAAACTCTCCTTCCGACTAAGAGACCTAAAACTCCTCGAAGGAATCTTCCTCCGAGTCAATCCGCCAAAACAATATTGGCATGACCTGGCCAAAGAAATTATCACTGCCCTGCGCTTCTCCCCACTCCCGGTAACGAACTGGGCCCTAGAATCAAAAATTATGCTCTCCCCCAATATCCCCTTTCCTCTGCGGGAAAAATTCGTCCAAGAAATCCTCTACCACCTCCGACAAACCCAATTTCAACAATACCGCCAAAATCTCTTCCAACTTCTCGCTAAATTCTCTATGGCCGCCGTTCGCCCCCTTCTACGCTTTATCGAAGACCCCGCCGTCGATAATATCGTCCGAAAAGAAGCTATCCACGAACTGGTCCATATCCTCCTCCAAGCACCGCAAAAAAGCCTACCCGTCCAAAAAGCCTTCCACCATATCTTTCAACGATTCTCCAAACTCTACCTCCAAACTCAACAAGAATGCCAAGGCGCCCTAGCACAAGCCCTAGGGAAAATCTGCTACTCTCCCCTCGCTACCTTCTCACAAGTGGAACAAACCTACCAACTCCTACTCAAAAGTATACCCCATAGCCCCTTCGCCCTCGAAGCTATGGAAGGACTATCCTACCTCGCAAACTCCCCCTCCCTCAGCCAATCACATCAAGAAAAACTCGTAAAACTCTTTCTCAACCTCCTAGGACAATCCCTAAAAGAACGCCCCGGCATCGTACGCTTACAACCTACCGGCGTAGTGTTCGAAGAAGACCTACGAAGCAAAATCCATACCTCCCTCATCCCCCCTATCCTCGATGGAATCGCATACCTCTTCTGCCGCCCAAAACTCCATCAACACCTCCAAAAACTCATCCTAAAAACTCTCTTGATCAAATGGAAAAAAGTCTCCTCCTTCGAAGAAATCTGGAGCCCCTTCAATATCGAACGCCTCCTACATACTATGCAAAAAATCGGTAGCTACCCCCACACCCCCTTCCAAATCAAAAACGCAATCCTCCAAGAATTGCTCCACTTCCTTCAACATCAAGAAGATGTTATCGTAAGCAACGCTATCTCCAATATCCTCTTCCACCACCCCACAACAAGCGACTTCTCCCCATATGCCCAACAATTCTGCCAACTTCTACTCAAAATCTCGAAAAATATCCATCTGCAAGAAATAGAAGTCTCTCTCAACAACGTATACCTCTGCCTTGCACAAATCCTGGCAAAAGGATTTTTCTCCCACTCCCACCCACTCTTTCACTCCGCCTATCAATTCCTAGTTAGCGCCCTGCGAGAAAATCGAGAAGGAAGCCGAGAAGCCCTCCACTTCCTTAAAGAACATACCAACTCCCCCGAACTTAAATCCGAAATCACCTCCTACCTCCTCTAACTGCGTCTAAACTATAAGACCTCCCCAATGAACGAATTATGCCCCCAACTCTCTCCCAAAATAGCACCGATAACGCTGCCATTCCGCCAATACCCGCCTAACATAACGACGTGTGGAAGCTATCTCAATCGCACTTAGCCAATCCCCTCCCTCTCGCGCTAACTTTAACCAACGCTCCACCCTACCCCATCCAGCATTGTATTCCGTAATTAAAATAGGATAAAACCAAGCAGAAGGAAGCAAATGCCTCCTCTTCCAAGCCACAAGATTTCGCAAAAATAAAACCCCTAACCTAATGTTTACCAAGGGCCTCTCCACCTCCCACCAACTTAACCTACCCCAACCTAACAACTGAGCCATCTTTTGAGCATTGTGAGGCATAATCTGCATCAGACCAATCTCCGAACACCTCCCCCTTACCACCGGATTAAAATTACTCTCTACAGAAATAATCGCCATCACCAAATAAGGATCTACTCCCAGCTCCGCCGATTGCCTCCGTACCAAGGACCAAACCGCAAGCTCCCGACGCCGACGCTGCCACTCCTCACTGAGTGAAAAAAAAACTCCAACTAACACCACCACCACCAAAACCATTATATGAACCCCACTCACCCTCCTCTTGTCCCGCCACACTACAACCCTCCTCTTGTCCCGCCTGAAAAAGAAAACTCCTTTCACTCTCATCGTGCCGGCTCCTGAATACCTGAATCATTTCTCAATTTGCTCATCCTCTCTTTCCATGAGGAATTCTCATAAAAACAATAGAATATGCTCTCTCGATTGCAAGGATCTCTAGCTATTTTTAGACCCCCACCCAGGGTGGGGGGATGAGTAAGTGCACACCTCCTCCTTACATACAAACAGCGAAAGCACTGTTTATATTTTAGTAAAAAAGGGTTTTCTCCCACCTGGTTCTCCCATTCCG
>RFKQ01000141.1 GCA_003694635.1 Planctomycetota bacterium | reverse complement strand
GGGAGGGGGAGGAAGAGGAAGCGGAAGTTTGAGTGGACTTGGGCTTAGGCTTGGCTAGAAAAGCGATGAGGAGGATCCAGAGAAGGGCGAAAGCGGAAATCGCCCATATTTTTTTTGACTGAAAAATAGAGGAAGAGAAGGTGGAAGTGTGGCGGGAGCTTTTTTTGTTTTTTTTGGAGAATGGTTGTTTTCCAGGGGGAGGAGAGGATTTTTGAAGTTCGTCGAGAGCATCCAAGAGTTGCTGTGGGGTTTGGAAGCGATCTTGGGGTTTTTTTTGGACCATTTTCTCCAAAATTTTGGCAAATTTAGGCGGCACATTCACCTGAAATTGGCTCAGAGGCGGGAAGGGGAGTTGGAGGTGCTTTTTCATGATCTCCACCGGTTCTTCTCCATCGAAGGGAGGTGAGCCGGTGAGCATATGAAAGATGGTGGCGCCTAGGGAGTAGATATCGGAGCGAATGTCCACTTGAGCTTCTCCCTTTGCTTGTTCTGGAGAAATATAGTGGGGGGTTCCTAGGACTGTTTCAGAGGGTTCGGAGTGAATATTCCAGCTTTCTTTTGCCAGTCCGAGATCACAGAGTTTGGCTTGGCCTGTGTTGGTGATGAGAATGTTATCGGGTTTGATATCCCGGTGGACGATGCCGAGTTCATAGGCGTGCTGGAGAGCTTGAGCGATTTGGGAGGTAATGGAGAGCACTTCATCGTAGGGAAGTTTTCCTTTTTGTTTGATTTTTCGTCTCAGATTTTCGCCTTCCACGTACTCCATCACAAAGTAGTAAATCCCCTGGTGTTCGCCCACATCGATACCGGAGATAATGTTGGGATGGTTGAGTTTGGCCACAGATTTGGCTTCTTGGAAGAATCTTTCCACATATTCCTTTTTTTGCGTCAGTTGGGGAGAGAGGATTTTAATTGCCACGGGCCGTTCCATGCTTTTTTGGATGGCTTTATAAACAGCTCCCATCCCGCCTTTTCCCAGTCTTTGGAGGATATGATAACCGGGAAGGATATGGGGATCGAGGTCGATATTTTGTTTTTGATAGAGAGCTCGGAGGCGTTGGACTTGCGCACGGGTGAGAAGCTTTTTTTTTAAAAAAAATTCTCCGATTTCCTGTTCTGGTATTTTTTTTGCGTAGAACTCTTTTAGAGCTTCCCCCACTTCCTCGGGGGTAAGGTAGCCTTGTTCTATAGCCAATTTGCCAAATTGCTTGGCCATATTCACTCTCATAGTGCAATACCTTAACTATTTCACAGTTAGAACTTAGACGCCATTTTCCCCAAAAAACAATAAAATCATAACAAATTTTAAGAAAAACTTCAAGAATAACTTAAGGATTCCCCGAAAAGGGGAAACTGTAATTATGCGCTTTAGGAAAGAAAAAGAGTGGCAGGAAAAAATTTCTTGAACTTTTTGAGAAATTGTGCTAGAATATGAGAAAATTTTTCATGAAAATTAAAATTTATTGTATTTTTATCCCACTGCCGTTATTATTTAAAAGTAGGAGACCAAAATAAGGATAGAAGTGATGCCAAGAAAGCGAGATACACGCAAACCTTGGAACGCATTCCCTTGAAGAATGAAAACTCCACCATTTTAATATCTCTTCTTAACTAACTCTATTGCAGAGAGGAGTAGTGATGATTCATTACACGTGTGATATGTGCGGAAAACGACTTCATCCAGAAAATGATGTCCGCTATAAAGTGGTTGTCACCGTAGAGTTAAAAAGCTGCATTCGGGAGGAAGATAGCTCGGTATTCGATGATGAAGAGGTGCTGCGCCATATTCTCGAGGACGATGAAATGGAATTTGAACTAGAGGAAGATAGCTCTTTGGAAGAAGAAGAGCAGTACAAAAAGATGGTTTTTGATCTGTGCAACACCTGCCATAAAATCTACCTCAAAGACCCTCTCTTTAGAAACGTTCGCCATCGATTTGGGTTTACAGAAAACTAAACCCTACGCCTTTAGAGTTCTATTTTCCTAGTTTTTCCAACCTAGAAAGGAAGGTAGTTCCCTTACTCTCTGGCAAGTTTGTCGCAAAAAATTGCGGCCTATAAAGCAAAGCCAGCAGCGAAAATTCTGTTGTGCTATTGCCGAATTTGGCGAAAGCACAGCATGCGTGAGCATAAGAAAGTACGTGTGGGCGTAGAAAGCGTGGTATAAACGTAAAAGTCAGGAGTTACTTGCTGGCAGTGGTCCTATTGCCTAATTCAAAGTGGTAAATAGCAATTTCCGACTAAAATAGCGGTAGATGGTAGAATAAAAAACTCATTCGTTAAGGGGCGTGGATTATATGCCAATACGAGGGAGAAATGGAAAAGAGTATTTTTTCTGGGGCTTGCTCCTCTGCTTTGTGCTGTATGTGATTTATGACCGGGTCACCTTTGAGCTTAGGCTCAATCGCAACAAAGAGCAGACACAGAAAAAACTGGCGGAGTTCTATCAGAAAGAAACCTTGCGTCTGGACAAAACACTGCTGACACTCCTCCAGATTCAAGATCAAACCAAAGAGCTCCACAGACGCCTTGCCCAGTATGAGTCCAAGAGCGCAAAACAATCCCAAGCAGCTTTCGAGGAAAAAATCGCCAAGCTATCCGCCCAAATCCAGCGTGAATGGGAGCAATACAAAGCTCAGCTGGAGCAGAAACTGAAACAAAATACCAAATCCTTGGCCGCTTTAAAACAGCGTCTTAAACAACAAACCCAAGGATTTCAAAACCTCCTAGAGGCCAACGCCAAAGATACCGCGGAAGCGTTTTCTAGCTTTCAGCGCCAATGGAAAACGTTGGAAGCCGAAAAGAAAACGCTCTTGGAGACCTTAAAAAGCCTTCAGACCAAAATCGCCCAGCTCCAAACCACCGCCCTAGACAAAAAGCAATTCCAACAGTTTCAGCAGCAGATCTCCGAAAAGCTCGCCCAAACCACCTCCCAGCTCTCGCAAAAGATCTCCGCACAAAGCCACGCCTTGGGCCAATTGCGGGAAAAAAACGAAAAGCTCACAGCCCACCTCCAAAGCCAACTTTTTGCTTTGAAAAAACAAACCAAAGCCTTAGAGCAATTGGCCAACACAAACTCCCAACATATCCAAAGCAACCAACGCACCATCCAACAGACCCAAGAACTCGCCCAAAAGAAGGTCGAGCAGCTAAAAAAACAGCTAGCTTCCACCTCTGAGAAACTTTCCCAAAACTTCCAAACCCTATCCGCCCGCCTCAAGACACTTCAGACGGAGCTGGAAAAAGAAAAGCAAAAACTGGCCCTGTACGCCAAATCCCAACAGGAAGGATTTCTCAAAACCAATGACCAACTTCAAAGCCTTCGCCACAGATTTGAAAGCCAAACCCAAACGCTAAACGCTCTTCAACAGGAATTATCCACTCTAAAAAGCGCAGCAAAAAGCCTTCAAAGCGGTCTAAACTCCCTTCAAAAAAAATCCAGCGAACACCATCAAAAGATTCAAGAACAGGATAAATTTATCCAACATCACCAACATACCCTGGATTTGCTCCAAAAAAGGATGGCGGCGCTAGAAAAACTCCAACAAGACATAGCCCATGTGCAAAAAGAAATCGCCTCCCTAAAACAGCAAGAGGAACAACAAAATAAAAAAGGGAAAGAAAGAGATCAACGCATCGCCAACCTCCAGCAAAAACTCGCCTCTCTTCAACAGAAGCTGCAAAGCGAAATCCAAAAGCTCTGGCAAAAAAGCCTCCTCTCCTTCCAAAAACAGCTCCAAGCTCTACAAAATCGCCTGATAGAGCTCACAAAAGAAAAAAAAGGCCTTCGGGTGATCCTGCGCCAGCTTCAAAAGAAGCTCGACGAACTGCGCAAAAAAAACAACCAACTTCACCTTCGGCTCCAAAAAGCCGAAAAACAATTAGGGTTGGAAAACCCCAAGCAGCCCTCCAAAACCGAAAACTAAAATTTTAATCTTCTATTCGGAAAATTGGGTCCATGGAAATTCTGAAAACCCTCTTTTTTAAAAAAAAACTAAAGCGCTTAGAAGAGGAAATCACCGCCGCTCTCAGCCAAGCTTCCTCCTCTTCCCAGCTGCCCGGGGCCGTGGAAGAGAAAATCAAAAATCACTTCTCCATTTCGCCCCGCACCACTGTAGAATTTGTCCTTAACCATTCCTTGGAAAACACCCCTCTGCCTCGCCTAGTCGCTCAATTGGCCAAAGAACAGTCGGAAAAAGGGGAAAAAATCTTAAAAGACGCTCTATTCCATCCTAAGTATAAGAATCGCCCTCCCCTTGCCCATTTTGTAGAACCTTTTTTTTCCTTCGGAAGGCAGCGCTTGCGCCAAGAGCTATTTCAGCTCTACGCGTTTCACAACCAAAGCGAGGAAATCCGCGCCAAAATCCTAGCTCTTCTTCTCCAAACCAATCAGAAACAAGAACTTGGCCCCATTTTTCAGCTGCTCCACCAAACTCCTTCCGAACAAGCTCTCGAAGTCTTCTTTGCCTTTATCCAAGAGGTGCCAGCAGACAAGCTCAAGGACCATAGCGCCTCCCTACAAGCCCTTTGCGCCTCCGCCTCCGCCAGCCGCGTTGGCTATCTTCTAGAAGGATATAGAAAAAATTTCCTCCCTCTGGTGAAAAAAGCCTGCGGAGAACAAACCCCCCAAGAAGAAGTGATCTCCATTCTCTTGGCCTTGTCCTTGCGGCTGCAAGGCGAGGATTTGTACAGGTACTATAGCCAAATTTTTGCCAAACATCCCGCTACCCTCGTCCCCTTCTACGAACTGGCTCGCGACAAGTCCGTTTTTACTCCCCGCGATGACCGACTGGAACTGGCGAAAATCCAACAAAATCGCTCCATCCAACTTGTCTACGGCGCCGAATCCGTCGCTAAATACCGCCCGGAGTTTACCCGTTTTCTGATAGAAAATATCCCCAACTTCTCCACCTACCCCCTCCCCCTAAGCATCCAATTGGTGCAGATCTTGGGAGAATTAAAAGCCCTCGCTGCCGTCCCTCCACTGATGGAGCTATACAGAAGAGCAGAAAGCCTTCAACCCGCCATCGTCCAGGCTCTGCCCAAAATCCAAACCGGCGATAGATTAATCGAAATTCTAGAGCACTTCAAAAAACGCACCAAAAATCAAATCACGCGGGAAAATATCAATAAAATCATCGAACAAACAAAAAAAGAAAAATATCTCTAAAACTTATGTGCTCGATGAAACCTTATTTTCTCTAAAATATACCAAGCAAAATTGCCACCCATACTACCTTTGTTTGTTGGAAATTAAGAAATAAGAGTTTTGAGAGTATAGAATTCTAAATCCTACTCTATCACCAATCTTTAAGAACAGTGGGAGCTGTATAAACTATGGAGGCAAAGGAACTTTTAAAAGAAGCCCAAGAGCGTTTTGAAAAAGGTCAGTGGCAAAAAACCATAGACATTGTAAAGCAAATTATGGCTAAAAATCCCTCCGATGCAGAAGCTAAAGCACTTTATGAAAAAGCCTTAGAACAGCAGTGGAAGGCAAAAAAACAAGAAGACTCGTCTCCCAGCTTGTCCCTAGATCCCCACTACCAAAAGGTAATTCTACGCCAAGCCATTGAGCAGATCCTACGGCAAAACTTGGAATATCAATCCACCATCGCCATCACCCCTGAGGCCATAGAAGCGGAGAAAAAAAAGCTACTAAAAAATCTCCAAGGCGCCCAAAACTTAGAGGAAGAAAAACTTCAAGCGGAAGTAGATCGTTGGGTAGAAGCGCTGAAAACAGCTCCCGAATATGAAGAAATACGCCATATGATCCAACAGCTTCAAGAAAAAACCGACGATCCAGAACACTTTCCCCCCGAAGAAATTGACAAAATAGAAACCAAGCTCCTGAAGACAATTCAGGATATCCTGCCTCCATCGGAAGCTCCCCCTCCCTCAGATAAAGATACCTCTTCTCCCTCCCCAAAAGAGCTTAAAATCCACCCAGGCCCACTGGAAATCACCTACCGTTTCCTAGAGCTGGAAAAAAGCCACGCCGTCATCTGGCAGCTGAAAGGCGCGGTGGATACCCCCGCAGTCAGTCAATTGGAAAAAACCGCCCTAGATGCCCTAGAGGCTGGATACCTCTTCCAACTGGTGGACTTTTCCCATGTCAAGTATATCAACTCCACTGGCATGGGCTCTCTTGTGAAGCTAGGGGATGATATTCGCCAAAAACAAGGCGATCTTATTCTCATTTCCGTCCCCGAAAAGGTGAAAGATCTCTTCAATATGCTAGGCCTCCTTCCTGTTATTAAAATCTCCTCCAACGAAGAAGAAGCCACAAAAGAGCTTAAACGAACCACTTCCTCTTCCCCGTTGACCTCTTTTCTTCCAAAAGGAAAAGAAGTATCCGCCCAATCTATCGTGCGCTCAGCCCTCTCTTCCACTCTAGCGACCCCCGCTATCTCCGAGAAATCGAATAGCACGATTCCCTCTCCAACTACAACTTCTTTGTCCCAATATTCCCCCAATCGAGAAGTCTACCAACCTCAGGAGGAGGGAGCTTTACACATTAAAACACGACTTTTCCCTTTGGATGAGAAGCTCGCCTTCCTGGTGTTTGAAATCTCCGGCGCTGTGGATACCATGGCTGTCCATCAGCTAGAACGAGAAGCAATGCGGGCTCTGGAACAAGGGGAAAATATCCTCATCCTGGACTTTAAAAATGTGAAGTACATCAACTCCACGGGAATGGGAACACTGGTGAAGATCACAGATATTTTTCAAGAAAGAAATGGAAAGCTCCTGATCATACAGATGAGCCAAAAAGTCCAGGATCTATTTTCCATGCTAGGGCTGCTAGAAGTGATTCAGCTTGCCCCTGCAGATGCCAGCAAAATCAAAGAGCTTGTGGCCCCATTGCTTCAAGAAAAACTAGAAAACGTTCATTCTCCCCAAACAAATCAGGAAAAATCCTCCCCTCCTACAACAACCGCAGAACGCAACGATGAGTTTCCAGCAGAAACCAGCACAGACCAGTCTACTTCTCCTCCACAAGAAGAGGGCCCCGCTTCTTCTTCTAAAGAGACTACTGCTGCAAGCAACGAACCAGAGGAATTTGCCGATATTTTCCAAACCTCTACCTCCACCGAACCTTCTTCTAAAGAGACTACTGCTGCAAGCAACGAACCAGAGGAATTTGCCGATATTTTCCAAACCTCTACCTCCACCGAACCAGAAAGAAAAGAAGCCACTGCACAAAAAGAAAAAAGCCACGAAGTTGATGAAATTTTTGCCCCTCCAGCGGAATTTAAAATTCTAGACGAAACCATAAACATCACCAATGACAAAAGTGCGATTCTGCTTAAAATTCAAGGCGCGGTGGATTCCGATACCGTGGGAAATTTGGAAAAATTACTTCAAACATTCAAGGAAAGAAATCGCTTCCAAATACTTGATTTTGAACAGGTACCCTACATCAATTCCACAGGAATGGGCCTGATCGTCAATGTATCCGAAACTCTACAAAAAGCGGGTGGGTGTCTTCTACTACTAAACGCTTCAGAAAAAATAAAACAGCTCTTTGACATGCTTGGCTTAAGCCCCATCCTAAAATTTTATGATAACCAAACAGAGGCGCTCGCTTATCTCCAACAACTTTTAGCTACTGAGAAAGAAAACAAACAAAAAAAACGCACCCCAACCTCAGATATTCACTCCCCTGAGGTCATGGAAATGTTGCATCAAGCCGAAACCCTCAAAAAAAGTGGGGACCTAACTGGGGCTATCAAGTGTTTGGAAAAACTTCTTGATTTAGCACCAGCGGAAGATAAGGCTTTTGTGGAAAACCAACTGGATCTTTATAAAACTGAACTCAATAAAAAAACAACCGAAGAGCCAATCCAAGATGAGTGGGTAGCTGTTGGAAAGTCGGAAATGAATGTGGAAAAAGAGCTGATTGAGCTTATTGAAAAAGGCAATCAGCTGGAAAAACAAGGAAAATATGAAGAAGCTATTGAATATTGGGAAAAGGCTATGGAAATTGCCCACTACAAAGGGGGGCTCCAAAATAAAATCAATCGAGTACGAGAAAAATTACAAAAAAAACAATCCAAAAGTTCCCCGAATATCCAAATAGAACCAGACATAGACGATGATTTAGACTTAGGAAAAGAACTTTTGGAACTCTCTCAAGAAGCTTCGCAGTCAACACCGATGCCAACACCGATGCCAACACCGATGCCAACACCGATGCCAACACCGATGCCAGCAGCTGCGCCGGCTAGCGAGGATGGCGGCATCGACAACCTTTTCGGCGATAGTGTCTCCGGCTCCTCGGCCACAGCTGCTGAAGTGACTGGTGCGTCTTCTGATGATGGGGGCATCGACGAGCTCTTCGGAGATACCGGTGCCGGCTCCTCAGCTACAGCTGCTGAAGCAGGTGGTGCGTCTTCTGATGATGGGGGCATCGACGAGCTCTTCGGAGATACCGGTGCCGGCTC
>RFKQ01000140.1 GCA_003694635.1 Planctomycetota bacterium | reverse complement strand
TGGTTGGGAGGGTGTGGTGTTTGGGTTGCGGGGGTGGGGGGGATTTCATTTTAGGTGGAAGGGTTGTTTTTGGTGTGGTATTGTTCCACGACGAACTTAGCGAGATTTTCCAGGTGATTTTTGGCGGGTGAGTTTGGGAAAATTTCCAGGGCATGGATTGCTTTTTGGTAGGCTTGTTGGGCTAGATTTTTGGAGGTTTCCAGTCCAAAGAGGGCGGGGTAAGTGAGTTTTTGGTTATCGAGATCGGTGGCGGTTTTGCCGGTATTTGCTCCGATGGTGTCGAGGATATCGTCGACGATTTGGAAGGCTAGGCCGAGGTGATGGCCGTATTGTTCGATGGCGTCGAGTTGTTCTTTGGGGGCTTGGGCCACAAGGGCGCCTAGTTTGATACTGGTTTTGAGGAGTGCACCGGTTTTTAGGCGGTGGATACGTTCTAGTAGTTGTTGAGGGGGATTAGATGGTGGGGATTGGAAATTTAGGGAGGCGAAGGCGGAGGTGAGAAATGTTTTTTGTGGGGCGATCATATCCAGGGTTTGCCCTCCGACCATACCTTCTGGTCCGGCGGCTTTGGCGAGTTCTAGCACTAGGGCGGAGCAGTTTTGGGGGTAGTGTTCGGCGAGGAGTTCGAAGGCGTAGGTGAGGAGTCCATCGCCGGCTAGGATGCCGATAGCTTCTCCGAATACTTTATGGTTGGCGGGTTTTCCCCGTCGCAGGGAGGCGTTATCCATGGCGGGTAGGTCGTCGTGGATAAGGGAGTAGACGTGGATGCATTCGAGGGCGCAGGCGGCGGGTAGGGCGTTTTGGCGTGGTTGACCGCAGATTTCTGCGCCTAGCATTGCGAGGATGGGGCGGATGCGCTTGCCGCCGGCGAACAGGCTATAGGCCATGGCATCGTAGAGGAGGGGGGGAGCCGCGGCTGGTTTAAAGTAGTGTTGTAGAGCGGCTTCTACTTCTTTTGCCCATTGGCTGAGGAGTTGGGGGAAGGTGGAGTTCATGATGGACTTATATCTCTTGGCATAAACGTTGGAAAAATGCGCTGTATTCGGTTTTTTTAAAGGGGAACACAGCGCATTTGGTTTTTAGGTTTTATTTTTTTCGAAATCTTTTCAAGATATTTTCACATTGTTTTCCTAGGCGTGTTTCGGGGGCGAGTTTGCCAGCTTTTTCGATGAGGCCAAGTACTTTTTCGCTAGGTTCTCTTTTTCGTTCGAGTCGGTAGGTGATCATGGCCTGAATCCAGACAAGTTGTTGTTTAAAGAATCTAGGTAGATTGGGTTTTTTAAGAAATTCTTCCACAACGGTTTTGGCTTTATTGATGTCTTTGCCGACGGATTTTAGGGATTTTTCCAATTCTTCTTCTAGGGCGATGGCTTTGCCTACTTTTTCATTCTTTTTGGCGAGGGCTTCGTATTTTTTGGATTTATTTCTATCTCTTCTTTGGTAATATTCTCGTAGGTAGTAGGCCAGTTCGCCGGCTTCATCGAGTTTCACTTGGGGGTCGAGGGCAAAGACTTTTTCTACGATATCTTCGTAGTGGCCGATGACGCTAAGCATAGCTTTGGCCGCTTGGATATAGGCGCGGATTTGTTCTTCTTTGCTGGTTGCGGATTTTGCTTTGGCCAAGGCGGCGTCTCGCTCTTTGCGTTTTGCCACAAAGTCATCTAGGTGTTTAAGATAGCTAACTGGGCCTCCGGGGCGGTATCCTGTTCGGCCGAAGGGTCGTCCCTGGGCGTCCAATAGGATGATGGTGGGATAGCCTCGGATACCAAATTTTTTTGCCATCTTCCGATTATAAGCTTTTTGTTCTTTTGAGATTTTTTTGCGCATAGGAAAATCCAGTACCACAAGGACGAATTTCTTTGGCGCTTCGGACTTAAATTTAGGCGTACTAAATACTTCTTTTTTTAGGCGGATACACCAGCCGCACCAGTCCGAGCCGGTGAAATCCACTAGAATGTCCTTGCCTTCTTTTTTGGCGATCTCTTGAGCTTTCTCAATCGAGGTTAGCCAACCTTCTTCCGCATACAAAAACGGAGTAACCAACAGCGCTGCGAAAAGTAGGGAAAATCGTTTCATAGGTTTGCGTGGGGTCTTTCGATCGTTTAAGAGCCCACTACCTCCTTTCGAAATAAAAAAACATGAACCGGACAACTATTGAACCTTTTTGACTGAAGGTTCTGAAACTCTATGGAAAAATTTGATTCTCAGCCTCTTTTAAAAACTAGTTCTTTTTTAGAATATTTAAAACATTTGAGAAATCTTTTTTTTCCAATCTTTACTTTTAATAGTACGAAGAAAAGAGGGAAAAATTCAGAAATTTTTATTTCCATCTTTTTAGAATTTTACATTTTTTTTACTTTTTCTTTTTCGTTTGTTTTTCCCGATACTCTTGTGTGTTAATCTAGCACTTCCCGCACGGCCTTTAAAACTTCGTGATGGATTTGGCCTCCCGTGGCCACGATCCCATAGTTGGCTGCTAGGGTTTTGCCGTGGGAGAAATCCAGATCCTTTCCCCGGGCGTCGCTTACTTTTCCGCCGGCTTCGCGCAAAATCACGTAGCCAGCGGCGTGATCCCAAATGTTTTCTCGGTAATTTCTATTTAGAGGGAATCGGAGGTAGACTTCGGCTTCCCCTTTGGCTAGAAGTCCATATTTGCATTGACTATCCATGCGAATTACTTTTTTCATTCCCAATTTCTGGGCTATTTTGTGGCTGAGCGCTTGGCAGCTGTGGGCGCTTTCCCAAGATTCGCAGTACCTAGCTTCGGAGGTCTTGGTTGCCAAAGAGGTGGAGATGGGCGAAAAGCTAAGCCTTTCTTCCAAGGAGGCAGCGAAGCTTCCTTGGCCTTGAAGGGCGCGGAATATCCAGCCTCTTTTTCCCTCCAGCTGCAAGTTGGGGCAGCCCAACACTCCCACGAGCACCTTGCCTTTACGGACGTAAGCAAGGGCAATGGCATACTGGCGATTTTGCAAAAATCCTTTGGTTCCATCGATGGGGTCTAGGACCCAGAATCCATTTTCTTCTTTTGCGCTATGTTTGATTTGCTTGGTGGATTGCAGAAGCTCGCTCAAGCGAAATTTTTGCAACTCGGGATATTGTTCCCTTAATTTTGGCCAATCCATTTCAAAATCTGAGACATCTTCTTCTGCTATGAGGGGGATATAGGGAAAATGCTTGCGCAGGTAGGCGCCAATCAGGGCTTGGCTGAGGAGGTCCGCCAAGGTTACGGGGGAGGTATCCTTTTTTCTTTTGGCAAAAAATGCTCGATTTTTCCGGATTTCTTCGCAAAGTCCGCAGGCCATATAGACGGCTTGCGAGGCGATTTCCAAGTACTCTATATAAGGTTTCATGGGGAGAGGGGGAGTACTTCTCCCTTTTTGATCAAAAATTTTAGTAGGTTTACTCCGTAATGGTAGGGTAGATAGCGGGGGTGGGGAATGTCCCAGAGGGCGATGTCCGCCCATTTGCCGACCTCCAGTGTTCCGCATACGTGGGCTCGATTTATGGCAGCGGCGGCGTTGAGGGTGGCGGCTGTGATGGCTTGGTAGGGGGTCATTTCGAGGTATAGGCAGGCTAGGGTTAGCATCAGGGGCATGGATTCGGTCATTGACGATCCCGGGTTAAGGTCGGTGGAGAGGGCTAGGGGGACGCCGGCTTCCATCAATTTTTTGGCGGGGGCGTAGGGTAGTTTTAGGGAAAAGCTTGTTCCCGGCAGCAGCACTCCCACGACGTTATTTTTGGCGAGAGCTTGGATTCCTTGGAGGGAAATCGCTCCTAGATGGTCGGCGGAAATCGCTCCTAGCTCGGCGGCCAGTTCTGCTCCGCCGAGGGGGCGAATTTCGTCAGCATGGATTTTTAGCCCAAATCCTAATTCTTTGGCTCTTCGGAGGATGCGTCGGCTTTCTTGGACGGAGAAGACGTGTTCTTCGCAGAAGATATCGCAGAATTCCGCAAGGTTTTCTTGGCGGACCCGGGGGAGCACCTCTTCCAGCAAAAGGCGAATGTAGGCGTTTCGGTTGTTTCGGTATTCGGGGGGAATTTCATGGGCGCCTAGAAACGTGGGGACAAAATCCAGGGGGTGTTCTTTTTGCAGGCGGCGGAGAACGCGCAGCTGTTTGAGTTCGGTTTCTAGGTCCAGTCCGTAGCCGCTTTTGGCTTCCACGGTGGTCACGCCGCATTTGGCTAGATTCCACGCGTGTTTTTTGGCGGT
Organism: Planctomycetota bacterium; assembly: GCA_003694635.1. Lineage (GTDB taxonomy): Bacteria > Planctomycetota > J132 > J132 > J132 > J132. The sequence goes on along the minus strand of RFKQ01000140.1, from coordinate 5,330 downwards.
TTGCAGCAATTCCTCTTCGCTAGCTTTTCGGACCTTCTCAACGGTGTTTAGAATTCCCCCTCCGGCTTGGGAGATTTCCACATAGCTTTTTCCCAAGACGCGCATTTCAAACTCTTGTTCCCGGCTTCCTACAAAAGGCAGGTGGGTGTGAGGTTCCACAAAGCCCGGCAAGGCTACCGTTTGCTGGGCGTCGAGGAGTTGGGAGTTTTTTTCGTATTTTTTTCGCAGCTCTTTGGACGGGCCAATTTCGCGTATTTTCCCCTCTGAAATCGCCACAGCTGCGTCCTCGAGTAGGGAGAGCTGGGCCATTTTTTTGGCGTCCACGGCGCTTTTGCCCTGGTTGGTGGCTAGGATAGCGATGTTATGGATTAGGAGTGTTTTCATGATTTTCGTCCTTTTTGGCGGGGCTACAGGTTGGGCTTTTTTTGGGGGCTTCTTCTTGTTTTTAGGAGAAGGTTTAGCGCTTTCCATGGGCGCATGTGGTCTAGGGAGATGGGGCTTTGCGGGTAGATCGGGCAGTTGTGGCGCGCGGCGGCGGAGTTTGGGGGTTTAGGGGGCTTGGCCGGAGATGGGGAGGATTTCCACCTGTTGGCAGGCGCGCTTTACCAGTTCTTCGATATCCAGTGCGTTTTCCGCTTTTCGCAATTGCTCGGGGGTGGTCCTTGTGGCTGGATGGGCGGGCATTAAGTAGCTGCAGCAGTCTTGATGGGGCTCTAGGGAAATTTCGTAGGTACCGATTTTTTTTGCATAGCGTGTGATTTCATCCTTGTCCAGCCCGACCAGTGGGCGGAGGATAGGGATTTGGACAGCGTTCTGGATGGTGGTTAGGTTTTCTATGGTTTGGGAGGCCACTTGTCCGATGCTTTCGCCGGTGAGGAGGGCTTTGCAGTTGGCGGTTTGTGCCAATTTTTCGGCGATTCGCATCATAAATCGCCTGTAGAGGATCACCCGCAAGGGAGGAGGGGTTTGGGCCACGATGGTGCGTTGCAGTTCGCCGAAGGGTACGGAGTAGAGTTTGGATTGGAGGCGGTGTTGGCAGAGTTGGAGGGCTATTTGTTCCACTTTTTCCACTGAGGCTTTGGTGGTGAACGGAAAGCTGTGGAAATGGAGAAATTGCACCGGGCAGCCTCGTTTCATCATCAGGTACGCCGCCACGGGGGAGTCGATTCCTCCCGAGATAAGGCACAGCACGGGCGCGCTCACCCCGATGGGAAGGCCGCCGATGCCGGGGATTTTTTCGGTGTAGAAGAGGGCGTTTTCTCCGACAATTTCGAGGAAAATGCGCAAATCCGGTCGGGTTAGATCGACTTTCCAGCCGCTTTTTTGTTGGATATAGGCGCCGATATGGGAGTTGATTTGCACCGAGGTGCGGGGATAGTTTTTCGACGAGCGTTTTGTCTCCACTGCGAAGGAGGAGACTTCCGTTGTGGCGGGGGAGATGGTCTGCCATATTTTGGCCGCGAGGGTATCCAAGCAGCGGTTGCTTTCTCGGTGGGCAAAGGCGAAATTGGCCAAGCCGGGCACTCGGCCAAGGCGCTCTTGCACTCGGGTGCGCATTTCCTTCCAAAATGCCGCCGGAGTTTCTTTTTGGGTGGGGAGGAGTTCTAGCCACAGGCGGGATTGAATCTTCTGGAGTCGCTCCACTCTCAAGGGAAGGTCTTGGAGAGCGAAGCGCACATTTTCCATGAGTTTGTTTTCAAAGAAGGCGCGATTTTTCCCTTTTAGGGCGATCTCGTGGTAGTGCAAAACAAAGGCGATCAAGGCCAAACCTCACTTTTGTTTTCAAACAAAATACCGAGAGCGGACAAATTCAGAAAAAGCCCTAGAAAACCCGATGGGAATGGATTTATTTATTTTAAGTCTTTGATGCTCATTGTTATCTTTCTTGCTCTTCCCACCAGAGGTTCCATTTTTTGAAATCGGTGCCAAAATTTTTTCCTGTCAGCTTCTTAAGAAGCTTGGCCACTTCCTGTTTAAACCCTAGATGGCCTTCCGCATCCAAGGCTTGGATCAGGTAGGGGACCGCTCGTTTGGCGTAGGCTAGGATAGCGTTTTGGCGTTTTTCCAGCTCCGCTACTGTGAGTTTTTTGGGTAGGAAGCGGAGGCGATAAATGGCTTCGACGATGGGGAAATCGGTTTGAAATCGCTTTCTTGAAAATGGTTGAAGGCGGGTTTTGTTCACCAGGGTGGAGCAAAGATTGGTTAAGACTCCCCTAGGGATATGCAGGAGAACGATCACGCTTTTGTGCGAGAGAAGAGCGCGATTTACCCAACGGGTGCGTTTTCTAGAGAAGATGCTTGAGGCGATTTCATAAAATTCCCGTGCGTCCTTTGGACTATCCCAGTAGGTGTACCAGAGGAGGGAGGTTTGCTTGGTGCGAGGGTTGTGGAAGACGGCGTATTGGTCGCCTCCCCAGCCGGCGGCGGCTTGGGAGATTCTTTTGCGCGTCCAGAGTTTCATGGCTGTTCGGCCTAGTCCTCGCAGGAGGGTATATTTTCTTGCCAGTCTCCACAGGGGGCCGAGTTTTTTGAGTTTTTTGTACGCTAGGTGCTCCCTGAGGAGGATTTGTATTCCAAGCTCGCCCATGGTATTTTTCAGAACCCGTCTCCAGCCTTTTTTGGGGGGGAAAAAGGCTCGTAGGGGAGGGAGTTTGACCACAACCGGTTCGTCTCGTTTGGCGGCAAGATACTTTTCGGGATGCAGGATTTGCTCCGTGGAAGCGGGGGGATCTCGGAAGGCTTGGTTGATTTGGCGATAGCCTCCCTTTTTGTGCAGAGCGATGGCAAACCGCAGCCCTTGGCTGTAGTTGAAGAGGATGGTATCTTGGATGATGGCGGGTACGTTTTTGGTGGCGGGGTTAAATTCCTTGCCTAACTCTGCGCTGAGCTGAAAGGTTCTGGTAAGATTTTTCTGGGCGGCTAGGTTGTGTCCTATTCGCGGGTAGAACATGGTAAAGGTAGCGTCGCCTTCGACAAGAGCGGAGAGGGCGGCGGATTGATCATCGTTGTTTTGGAAGAAGCGCTGGAGGGGGTAGAGGTTGAAGTGTTGATCTTGGAGGGCGTGGGTGAGTTCATGGAGGATGACGGCGGAGCCTCTAGAGTGCGTAGATTCTTGAATAATAAAGAGTTTTTTGGTCGTAGGGTCGTAAAATCCACCGGTGTTATGTTTGTAGAATTGCACCAGCACTTGGCGCAAATTGGTTTTATGTTCGATCAGTCCAAAAGCGCGCAGCGCTATCGCCAAGTTTCTTGCTTTGGCAGGGGGGAGGGCGATATTCAGCTGTTGTAGCATATATTTGGCGAGTTGATTTTTGTTTTTTACCCCTACGGCAACGTTTTGTTTGAAGGGGAGTTTACGGATTTGTTGTACTTGTTGTTTGAGGGGTTGGAGTTGTTTTAGGGAGATTTGTCCGTAGAGGGCTGTGGAGAGGAAGAGGAAAATGGCCAACCATTTTTTCATGAAATGCTCCTTTGTTGGTGGTTTAGGTTTGAGATAGAGCTGAAAAATTCAAATTTTTTCTGACAATTAAGAAATAAAATTTTATCATTATACGAAATGTTTTTCCAGTTGTTTGAACTCCAGGGATACATTTTTGGAAACCCCTGATTCTTCCATTGTGACGCCGTAGATTACATCGGCGTTGGCGATGGTTTGTCGGCTATGGGAGACGATGATGAATTGACAGCTTTCCAGGAAGCCTTGGAGCATTTGCAGAAAGCGTTCAATATTGGTTTCATCGAGGGCGGCGTCCACTTCATCGAGGAGGCAGAAGGGGCTTGGATTGGACTGGAACATGGCGAACAGCAGGGCCACGGTGGTTAGGGTACGTTCGCCTCCGCTCAGGAGGGTGATTGAGCGGGGTTCTTTTCCGGGTGGTTTGGCGATGATTTCTATACCGCTTTCGAGGACCTCGTCTTCGTTTTCCAGGAAAATATCCGCTTTTCCGCCTCCGAATAGGCGGCGAAATAGGGTTTGGAAATGGGAGCGCACTTGCTCGAAAGTATCTAGAAAGCGTTTTTGGCATATTTGATTGAGATTGTGGATGATTTGGTTGAGGGATTTTTTGGAGCGGGTCAGGTCTTGTTCTTGTTTTTTGAGTTCTTGGTAGCGTTCTTCGAGCTCTTTGAGTTCATCGAGGGCTTCAAAGTTTACGTGTCCTAAGTGTTTCAGTTTTTTGTTGAGTTCTTCGATTTTTTCATCGATTCCTTCCAGTGGGATATGGGAAAAGTCCTGCTGAGCTGCTGCTTGTGGCAAGTTGATTTCTAAATTTTCTTGGACTTTTTCTAAAAGCTCTTCTAGGCGCACTTCCAGGCGGCTTTTTTGCAGTTGGAACTCGTTTAGATCCGCTTGGAGTTGGTGGACTTTTCCCAAGCTATTTTCGCCTTCTGTTTTTAGGCTGTCCTCTTTTCTTAAAATCTCTGCGAGGTGTTCTTCTAGATTTTCTAGGCGTGCGGTATCTTCCTCTATTATTTTTTGGTATTTTTCGAGTTCTTGAGAGTGGGTGAGGATATTTTGTTGGATTTTTTCCCTTCGTTCTTTGGCGGATCCTCTTTCTTTTTGGTGGCTTTCAAAGCGCGCTGATCTTTCGTTGAGTTCGGCTTGCAGATGGGCGAGGGAGGTTCGGGTGGTTTCCAGTTGTTCTTGTGCGGTGGCGATTTTCACTTTGAGTTGGGTGAGTTCTTGCTGCAGTTGTTGTTGTTTGCTCTGTTCGTGTTGGAGGGTTTGTTCGATTTGCGTCACTTGCTGCTGGGTTTGTTGGGATTGTTGTTCGAGTTGGTTGAGTTGGGTTTCCAAGGTTTCTTTTTGTTCTTGCAATTGCAGGGATTCGCTGTGGTGTTGATCCCATTCCAGTTGAGCTTGTTCTTGGAGCTCGTGTTGGTCGTAGATTTTGGATTGGATCCGTTCGAGTTCGCTGCGGATGCGCACCAGTTCCAGGCTTTTTTGTTGGAGTTCTTGGGTGGTTTGGCCAAGATCTTTTTGGGATTCACTAAATTGTTCTTGAAATTTTTCTAATTTTTTTTGGCATTCTTGCAATTGTTGAGAGACTGCTGTTTGTTCTTTTCGCCAGTGGTTGAGTTCGCTTTTTTGGGAGAGGGAAGGTTGGTCATTTTCCGGGGATATTCCTAGGAAAATAGCGCCGTTTTGGTGGAGGATTTCTCCTTGGAGAGTGATAAAAGTCCACTCTTTGTGGAGAGGATGGAGGGAGAAGGCCTCTTCTAAATCTTTTACGAAGGCGGTTTTTTCCAAGATTTTATCTAGCAGTTTTTGGTATTTGGGCGGAGCTTTTACGCAGCTTTTTGGATCGATGGTTTTGGGGGGAAGCTTGTGG
>RFKQ01000012.1 GCA_003694635.1 Planctomycetota bacterium | reverse complement strand
GTTGGAGGTAGGGGCGTCGTTGGGTAGGCGTTGGGGGAAGGGGGCCGGGGTGGTGTTGATTTTATTGGGTGGGTATTTGTTTGTTGGTGGGTTGGTTCAAAAGGGATTTGTTTTACAGCCGATGGATTTTTCTTCTTCTGGGAGGGATTTTCGGTCGATGGAGGTGAGGGGTGGCGGGCATCCCATTTTTGCGTCTGTGGAGGAGGCGCGGCAGACGGAGAGGTGGGAGCGTCGTCCGGAGTATTTGTTGGATCCATCCAAGCTTGCCAAGAAGTACGATAAAAATGTATTTCTTATGTTTTCGGCGAAGTGGTGCACGTATTGTCGGACGATGAAGCGGGAGGTATTTTCGGATATGGAGGTAGCGGAGTACATTTATCGGCATTTTATTCCGGTTTATTTTGATGTGGACAGAGTGGTGAAGGTAGGGGGGAGAGAGGTGTCGTTGGCGAAGGTGAAGAATGAACGTTATGGGATGGCGGCGTTGCCGGGTTTTATTTTTTACGATCGTTCTGGTCGGGAGGTGGCGAGGGGGGAGAAGATGGGGAAAGAAGAGTTTTTAGCATTGTTAAAGAAAGTAGTTTCGCAAAACCAGAAGAAGTAAGGAGAGATATTATGGTTGCTGAATTAAAAGCGGATGAATTTAAGGTTGAGGTTTTGGAGAGTAGTTCTCCGGTGTTGGTGGATTTTTATGCCACCTATTGTGAGCCTTGCAAGAGGTTATTGCCGATAGTGGAGGAGTTGTCAAAGGAGTATGAGGGGAAGGTAAAGATTGTGAAGTTTAATGTGGAGAATTCGCCGGAGATAGCGGGTCAGTATGGGATTATGGGGGTGCCTGCTTTGCTTTTCTTTAAAGGGGGGGAGGTAGTGGATCGATTGATAGGATTTCAGAGTAAGCCTGCGTTGAAGGAGGCATTGGATAGGTTATTGAATTGAAGGGGGAAAGGGATACCCTTTTCTCAATAAGGGTTTCCCCTTACAAAGTGAGAGTTTTTGGGAAGTCTGAAAACCTTTTTTCAAAAAGGGTTTCAGGGCTCAAAAGTTTTTGGAGGTTCGGAACCTTTTTTCTAAAAAGGTTCTGAGCAAGAAAAGTTTTTGGGAGGGTGTGGAGGAAGAAGTATTTTTTGGAGAAAAGATATTCCAGGGGAAAGAAGCACTTGATTTTTATGGAGAGGGGGTTATAATTGCTTTTTCCCTGATGCTTTTTGGTTTTTATGGGAGGAAAGAAGATGGAATGGAGATTTATGATGGTGTTTGCACAGCAGGGTGGGGGGTATCCGCCGGAGCCGAATTTATTGGGTACATTGATTATTTTAGGTTCGATTTTTTTTATTTTTTATTTTTTGGTATTTCGGCCCTATCGCAAGGAGCAGGAACAGCACAAGCAGCTTTTGGCGAATTTAAAGAAGAATGACAGGGTATTGACGCGAGGGGGGATTATTGGGACGGTGGTGAACATTAAGGACAATGAGGTTACATTAAAAATCGACACGGCTGGCAATGTTCGGGTAGTTTTTCTGAAGGCGGCGATTCAGCAGGTATTTCAGAAGTCTTCGGATGCAAAGGATTCGGATGAGGGGGGTTCTGGGGGCAAGGGCAAGGGGAAGAAAAAGAAGTAGTAGCTAATTTAGAAGAAATATTTAGGAAATATTCTCACACGACTTTTGAGGAGAGTAGAAGTTAATGTACGAAAATTTTCGTTGGAAGGTTATTACGATAGTTTTGGTGGTGCTTGGATGTGCGGCATGTTTGTATTATTTTGATTTAAAGAAGGGGATGGACCTGAAGGGGGGGACGGAGTTAATATATCAGATTGACGTTTCTCGTTTGAATGAGAAGCAGAAGGCGGGTATACAGGAGCAGGCGAAGGAGGTATTGGAGCGTCGTTTAAACATTTTGGGGTTGCAGGACATTAAGATTCGCAATCAGGGACGTTATGGTTTGTCTATTCACGTGCCGGTGACGATGGACAAGGAGCGGGTGAAGAGTATTGTTCAGCGCAGTGGTAAGTTGGATTTTAAGATTGTGCATGAGAGATATAAGCCCTTGATAACGGAGTCGGCGAATTATTTGGAGAGTGATCCCAATCATTTATCACGTTTGCCGGCGCAGGACAAGTTATGGATAGAGGAGAAGATTCAGAAGATTTTGGATGCCAAGCAGCATGGCACGTACGATGAGGACAAGAACCCGCTGGATGTGGCCAAATACATTTATACAGATTCAAAGGGAAAGAAATACGGGGAGGCCTATATTCTTTTGCACAATACGCCGACGACGCGCATTCCTGGCAATCGTTTGAGCAATGCTTACGCTACGACGGATCAGTACCTAAAACCGGCGGTAGGTTTTGAGTATGATTCGGTGGGAGCAGCTCAGTCTTTGAAGGTGACTTCCAACAATATTGGGCGTCAGATGGCGATTGTTTTGGATGGTGTGATCAAGTCCATGCCGACGATTCAGGCGAAGATCAGCGATCGGGGGATTATCACGGGGCGGTTTAGTAAGGCGGAGGTCAACGATTTGGTGGTGATTTTAAAAGCGGGGGCGTTGCCTGCGCGTTTGAAGAGCAATCCCACGGAGTTGACGACGGGACCGGAGTTAGGTCGAGAGGCCATTGAGACGGGGGAGTTGTCGATTGCGCTTGCGTTTATTTCGGTTTTTATTTTCATGATCATTTACTATCGTTGGTTGGGGTTGGTGGCGGATGTAGCTTTGTTGTTAAATTTACTGATTATTTTGGCGGTGATGGCGCTTTATCATGCGGATTTGACGTTGCCGGGAATTGCGGGGATATTGTTGACGGTAGGGATGAGTGTGGATGCGAACATTTTGATTTTTGAGCGAATTCGGGAGGAGCTTGCGCGTGGTAAGACGTTGCGTCATGCATTTAGGCAGGGTTATGACAAGGCGTTTTGGGCGATTTTTGACGCTAATATCACCACTTTGATCACAGCCGTGGTGCTTTTTCAGATTGGGACAGGGCCTATTAAGGGGTTTGCGGTCACTTTGTCTGTGGGTATACTTTCGAGTTTGTTTACAGCGCTTTTTGTCACCAAGGTAATTT
>RFKQ01000139.1 GCA_003694635.1 Planctomycetota bacterium | reverse complement strand
GGGTTGGGTTGGGTATTTGTTCATTTGTTTGTTGATTTGGAGGAGTTTTTGGGTATATTTTAGAATATTTTGTGCGAGTTTAGATAGATGGGGGAGGAGGTTTAGGCATTTTTGGGGGTTTTGTTGTTGGTGTAGGCGGAAGATATGTAGGAGATTTTTTATATTTTTTTTATTGTTTTGGATTTGTGTTTGGAGGTATTTTAAGGTACTTTCTAGTTTTTGGAGTTTTGCTTTTTGTTTTTGGATAGTTTTTCGGATTTGGTAGTATTTGGGAGCTAGTTGGGTTTGTAGTTTTTTCAGGAGGAGTTTTGCTTTTTTTGCTGCGGGGGTAGAGGGGAAGAGTTGGATATTTTCTTTGAGTAGTTGTTGAGCTTTTTGGATGTGGTCGAGTTCGAAGGTGGGAGTGGTTTGATTTTGGTTGATTTCTTGGATAAGGGCGAGGAGATTTTCTGCTTGTTGGAGGTGTTTTTGGGCGCGATACTCTTTTTGGTTGGTATACCAGTCGTAGTAGGTGTAGGAGGCGGTAAAGAGGAGGGAGATTAGGGCTAGGGTGGAAGCGAGGAGGAGTTGTTTTCTTTTTTTTTGTTTGGAGAGTTTTTTTACTAGGGTTTCAAGTTTATTTTCGGCGATTTGGTGATTGGGCTGGAGATCTAAGATTTTTTTGTAGGTAGCGATAGCGTCTTTTAGATTGGATTGTTGTTCTAGGAGTTGTGCTAGATTTTCTAGGTTTTTTAGTGCTTGTTGTGTTTGCTTGAGTTGGAGTTGGCTATCAATAAGTATTTTTTTTGCATAGATATTTTGAGGAAAGTCGTGGCAGAAGTTTTGTAGAAATTTTTCCAATTCTTCCCAATTTTTTTCATGGAGAAGAAGTTGGATAAATTTTTGTGCGATTTGTGAAGCTTGTTCAGGGAGATTTAGTTTTTGGTAGGAGGTGTATAGGAGGTGGTAGGCATTTGGGTAGTTTGGGTGGTAAGTGATGATTTTTTCACAGCATTTTTGGCATTCGGTGTATTTTTTTTGAAGTTGATATTGTTCGGCGGCTTTTTGCCAAAGTTCGATAGCTTTTTGTGGGTGGTTGAGTTTTTGGAAGGAGGCAGCGATTTCTTCTAGTTCTTGTGTTGAGGGGTTTTGTTCTATGGCGAGGTTGTAGAATTTGATCGCTTCTTCTTTTTCGCCAACTGCAGCTTTTCCTTTGGCCAATGCGATAAGGTTTTGGCTGCTTAGAGGAGAGATTTGATTTTGTTGTAGGAGCCAGACGGCACCTGCGACGGTTTCATAGATGGTGGCGAAGGATTGGGAGTGTACTTCGTAGATGGTATTTCTTCCGTTGAAAAGGGTGGGCTCGAAATGGTATTTTTCTTGGCATTGTTCTATCCATTTTTTTTGGATTTCGGGAGGATGATTTTGGAAGGTGAAGATGGTATTTAGGTTAGGGATAGATTTTTTATAGGATTTCCACTGGTCCAGGCGGTGCATTGCTTCGATGATGAGGGTGGGGGTATCCAGATGGACTTTGAGGATGAGTTGATTTTGTTTAGAGAGTTGTTCGAGGTTTTGATTGGGGTGGAATTCAAAGTATCCTTTTTCCCAGAGGAAGGTGTCGTAGATTTCTTCTTCGGCTTGGGTTTGTAAGGCTTGGTCTAGGGCTTCTTTGGTGAGGTAGTTTTGTTCGATAAGGATGGTGCCTAAGGGTTTAGGGGGATGGGATTTTTTTTGGAGTTCTAGGGCCTGTTGGAGTTGAAGTTTTTGAATATATTTTTTTCGGAGTAAGATTTCTCCAATTCGTAGGACTCTATTTTGGAATAGGGCGATACCTTGGATTTCTCCGTAGCAGAAGAAGATAGAGAGGGTATAAGGTTGGTTTTCTTCTTTTTTGAGGAAAAGAAGGCCGTTATGGTGATTGAGGGCGAGCGATTGAAAGAGTTCTGGGAGAGGGAAGGTTTGGAAGTCACCTCTCAGGGTCATGTGAGTTACCTTTGGATGTAGTGGATTTTTATTTTAGCTATTTTTGGTGGGAGAATGGGATAATTTCGATTATACGGGCATCGATTTCTTTGGGGAATTGTTCGAAGAGGAGATAGGTTTTTTTTTGGGGGTAGACCCACAGGTCGTAGGTGGCATTTGAATAGGGTCCGAAGGGGTTTTGGTATCGATAGATATCATGAGGGTATCCCCAGAGGTAGATGACGATTTTTTTGCCATAGCGTTTTTTTATTTTTAATGTTTTTTTCGCTTCTTGGAAGAAGGCATTTTGTTCTTTTGCTGTGGTGAAGAGGAAGATAGATTTGATATAGGAGCGTTTTTGGACGAGTTGATGTGCTTTTTTAGCGAGTAGGATACGGGGGTAGGAGTACCAGAATTTTGGGATTTTAGGGTGAGGAGAGAATAGGATTTTTCCTTTTTTTTGTTGAAATTGCTCCAGGCTATACCAATACATTTTTCCTTTTTCGATGTAGGGTAGGTATTGAAGTTCTTCGAGGAGTTTTAGAATTTCTTGTTCATTTTGGACAAGTTGTTTTTTTTGCTGGAAGGGGAGTGGGGAAGATTTTTTTTGTTGGATGATTTCGAAGGCATTGGTCAGTAGGCGTAAGATTTTTTTTGTGATCCATTTCTGGAGTTGAAAAGTTTTTGGATGTTTAGGGAGGAGATTTTCCTTGATATTTCGTTTGATGGTAAGTTGAAGTTCGATTAGTTTTTGTGCGATATCTAGGTAGTTGGAGTAGGATTGGTGGTGTTGGGAGATTTGGATGATTTTTTGTTGGAAGAGGATTTTTAAAAATTGAAAGTGAAGATAGAGAAGCTGTTGAGTGGTTTTTTGGAGTTTTTTGTTGCGTGGATTTTTTTTATATAATTTTAGGTAGATTTTTCCTCGTTCATAGCAATCTTTGGCGATGCTACGGATCAGGAGTAGGGAGGTTGATGGATTTTTTTTGAGTTCTTGAAGTTTTTCTTGAAACAGAGGAACATCTTCTTTATAGGGTATAGCTTTGTATATAAAAAAAGTGTAGGCTTGGGAGGTTTTATCGTAGGAGATTTTTCCAAAAATTCGTATATTTTGATTTTCTTGAAATTGGTTTATAAAGGAAACGAGGTATTCTTGGAAGGGGTTATTAGCGAGGTGGAATCGTATATCTATTCGAGAGGGATTCCATATGGAGAGGTAGTAGCCTTCTGTGCCGAAGGGGTGGATAGACTGATATTTGACGTCGATATAAAGTTTTTTATCCAGTAGAGAAGAGATTAATACTTTATTATCTAGAGCATTTAAGTTAATTTTTTTGCAATTTTTTTCATTCCATTGGTGATTTAGAATTTGTTTCCATTTTTGTTTTTGTGCGAGGAGAGGAGGGAGGGGGAGGATTAGAAACAAGAGGAGCTTTTTCATTGCTTATTCCTTTGCGGTTTTGCAAGCAGTAGGCAATGGATACCTATTTTTCCTTTGGAGGTGCAATAGTACATTTTATTTTTATGTATAACGGGGGGATTTAGGAGGCCGGGGACTTGGTGTTTCCACTGAAATCGGGAGTTTGTTTTTTGGGTCATATCGAAGCCTCGGATAATATTTTTATCTGAGACCACGTAAACCCAGTAAGGGAATTTGGCATTGGAGTTGGGGAGTGGCTCGAAGAGAGGGGGGTATTGGATATTTTCGTTTTCCAATTGAATTTTCCAACTGATGGTATGAGAGGGGATTGTACCTGCTGGGAAGCTGAGGGTATTACCTTGGCTTTCGGCGTGTTGGGCTTCTTTTGAGAGTTTAAAAAAATCGAGGGCATATATGTTATTTTTATATGAAACAACGAGAAGAGTTTGCGATGTAGTTTTATATAGGATGGGGGGAATAGAGAAATTGGGACCGATATGCAATCTCCATGAGATAACGGGTTTCTTTTGGAGGAGGCTTTTGTTTTTATTTATTCCATAGATATAGCCATCGGTGCAGGAAGCTATGAGGGTATTTTTAGTGGTGAGGATAGGGTAGGGAAAATCGCCTTGGCTTTCTAAGATCCATAGAGGTTTGGGGTGCCCGGTAAGTTTTTCTCCGTCGATGCTACGAAATCGGTAGCATTGCAGTTGGTTATCGGTGCCGGGGATATAGATCAGATCTTCTTCGAGTGTAGGAGAGGCAAGGATGCTATTTTCTGTTTTTATATGGAAGAATTTGGAGAATTTAGGTTTGAGGTTAAGTCCTTGTTTTCTCCATAGAATTCGATAGATATACACATCGCCTCTTAGGTTGCCGAATGCTATAAAAAAGACGGCTTCTCTTTTGGTGGATTCATTGAGCACAAAGGGAGCGTCTAGGATTTTCGAACCGGTGTTAATTTTTTTAATTAGCTTCGTTTTTTTTTGGTTAGGGGAGGTTTGAAAGAAAAAGAGATCACCTCCTGTAGTTCCAACGACGGTGATTTGATCGAGGATTTTCGGTTGGGTGAAGAAGTCGCCGGGGTATCCGTAGAGATCGGATTTAAACTGCCAGATAGTGTGAAATTTTTTTTTAGTATAGCGGATGCCATAGAAGGCGCCGTTTTCTCTGTTGGAGAACAATAAAACGTTGTAGCGAGGATGGATGGTGATTGGTTGATTGACAATAGGGCCTTGCAGGTTTGGAGATTGGTAGGTCCAGTGTATGGCTTTAGGCAGGGTTGGTTTGACAAAGAGGAAGTGATTTCTATACACGTGGAGTTTTTGGGGGAAGTTTTCTTTTCTTTCCAGTGTAAGTTTAAGGGTTTGTTTTTTATGGTCAAGGAGTTCCAATTTCCATTTATAATTGGGTAAGACGTTATCAAAGCTAGAGATTTTTTTGGGGAAGATTTTGTAGAGAATTTCTAATTTTTTTCTTAGTAGGAGGGGAATTTTTCTTCTTTTGAGGGATTGGATAGATTTGGAGAATGGGATTGTAAATAGGAAGTTATTCCAGGTCATGGGGCGGGTAGTGATGGTTTGGAATCCTTTGGCTTGGAATGTGTATTGAATTTTATCCTCTCCGAGGAAGTAGGTATCGATCAGTGGAGTTTTTTGGGGAAGTGGGGCGGAGTTGGTGGAGTTCCCTTTATAGACGGTGGCTCCTTGGGGGAGGGAGTCTAGGTAGATAGGTAATTTAATTGTCAAGGAAGAGAGTTCGGTGGAGAATTTTTCATAGAGTTGGATGGCTTTTTGAAAGGCAAGTTGGCAGTGTTGTTTAGCTTCTTGATATTGTTTTTGCCACATTTTTTTTTGGGCTTGGGTGAGATGTTGTGAGATTTCCTTTTGGATTTGGAGTTTTTCTCGTTTTCGTTGTTGTTCTTTGAGGTAGAGTTTATATTTTTTTTCTCGTAGCTTTTCAATTTCGGCAAGGATATTTTTTTGTGAGTTAAGCAATTGTTGGATTTTTTTTTCACAGGAGGTTAGGGTATCTTGAAGGTCAAGCTTATAGGATTGGATAAAGGTTTTTGTTTTTCGATAATTTTCGATAGCTTGTTGATATCGTTTTTGGACTTTTTGATAGATAGTTTTTAGTTGTTGGTGATCTACTTTTTTATCGAAGATTTGTTTTATTTTCTCTGGTCCAACAAGATTGCTTTCCTGATAGATAGCGTTTTGGTGAAGTTTGTTGGCTTTTTTAATTCTTTCGCTTTGTATTCTGGCTTGATTTATGAAGTGGATGACGAGGGTTATAGAAATTATTATAGGAATAGCGATAGTGGCGATTTTTTTTGCTTTTTTAATCAATTCCATTTTGAGCACTTTTTTAGCGATATCTTGGCGTTCTGGGTCGATATCAAGGATTTGTTTATATGTGCGCAGCGCATCTTCTTTTTTTCTTTGACTTTCATAGATATCGGCGCTTTTTGATAGTAGTTGTATTGCTTCTTTAATTCGATTTATTTTAACATAGGCATCGGAGAGGGTTGCCATAACATCGGCATTATTGGGGAACCATTCTAAAAGGTATTTGTAGTGTTCAATGGATTCTTTCCACTTTTTTTTGCTCATTAAAATTCCGCCTAGAGTTTTTCCTAGGCGGAGTACCTGTTCGGAGTTGGCTAGTTGTGCGTAGCAATTGAATTGGAGGGTGATTAGGCTTTGGTTCCCTTGAGAGTATTTCAATCCAAGTTCAGCTACTTGGATAGCGGTACTGAATTTTCCTTTTTCGTAGAGATCCCATCCTACATTTTCTAGGAGGAGTATTGCTTGTTGTCTGCGATTAGCTTGGACGATGAGTTCGCTTAATTTGTTGAGCATGTTCAGATTGATTTCAGGGGTGGAGAGGCAGCAGTAGGTATAGTAGCTAATTGCTTGGGGAAGATTTTGTTGGGCTTCTGCTTGTTGCGCTAGCTGATGGGCCTGTTGGATATCCATAGGGCGTAGAATTTGGGCAGAGAGGAGGGTAAAGACAAGCTGGCAGTTTTCGGGTTTAGTGAGGGTGGAGTTTTGTAGAAATTCTTCCAGAGTGCAGTCGCCAAAGCGTTGTGCTTCTTGGACCATTTGTCTGGTGAGGCCTAGATTCCGGATTTTTCCAAATTGTTCGTTATCTATTACAAAAATGGTGTTTTCATCGGGAAGATTTTCTTGGGTGATTCCCCAGTGAGTGATATTAGTGAGCAGGGTATGGGCGAACTTAGTTGTATCGGTTTTCCAGAAGGAGAAAAGATCGGATTCTTTGAATAGGCTGTTTTTTGTGGCGTTTGGATCGAAGCTATATTTGGCTTTTTTCCAGAAGAAGAGATCGTAGATTTCATCTTCGATGATATATTTCATTTTGACATCTAGGACACTTTCGGTTAGGTGTCCTTGGTTGATGAGGATTTGTTCAAAATGGATTTTGAAATTCGATTCTCTCTCATCGGTAAGGGCATCTTCTAGGATTTGTTTATCGATATTTCCTTCTCTTCGCAGAAGTTCGACTAATCTTAGTCCTTTGCGTTTGCCTTTGGAGAGTGCGTAGATGCCCTCATCGGCAAATAAAATAATTTTTTGCGATTCCCGGTCATGTGCTACGATGGCTCCGCGGTAGTTATTAGAATTTAGGTAGTAAAACATATCCAGAGCGGTTGGACCAGGAGTTGCCATATTCATTTTATTGTCCTTTCCACTTTATAGTATAAAGGAATTGGAATTTTAAGTTTAGATAGGAGTAGAGCTGCTTTATTCTTTTGACAGGCCTAGAGCGATATAAAAGGCGTAGTTATCCTCAAAGCAGATATACTTTTCTTCTTTTAATTTTCCGTAGAGCCAGATGTCGAAATTTGTTGTTTGCAGAAGGCCTTCTTTACGAAGTCGAAGTCTGAAGACATTTTGAGGATATCCCAAAATTTGGATGACTTCTTTACGCGAGAGGCCTACTTCTAGTTGTTTTTTTTTCACAAGTTTTTCATAGTAAGCTTGTTCTGCTATTCGTGGAATCTTAAGCGTTTCTCTACGATCTTCTGCATGGTTAAGCAGGATGAGCTCCTCTGGTTTTACCCATTTACCGGAGTATTCCGGGTATTTTCCGGTATAAAGTTGGAATCCTTCAGCTTTTTTAAAACTTTCGTATTCCACAAATTTATTTTTATAGTAGATAAAGTGGAGTGGTAGGAGAATTGATTTTAGTTTTGGGAGCTTGAGAAGTTTTTTATGTTCTTTTGTTTTAGGTGGATAGTATTGTAAAATAGATTTAGCTAACGTTTGCATTTCTTTGAGGTTAAAAACAGACTCATTAGGTCCAACTACTTTTTGGACAATATGATTGAGGTTATAGCATTTTTCAATTAGAGAGAGAAAATATTTTGTATGTTTGGGGTTGTTAGAGTCTAAGACTCTGAGGGGAATTGTAATAATTTTTCGAAAGCATTTTTTGGCTTCAGCTAGGAGTTTTTTATCTGAGTTTTCTGCTGCTTTTTCCAATGCCCATTCTCCTAGTTTTTGCCATTCTTCTAAGTCTTGTGGATTTTCTTTTAGTAAGACATCCAATTTCTTTTTGTATATCTCCATATCTGAAGGGGCTTTTTCTACGTTATGAGCGTAGAATTCCAGTTTACCTTTTGTTTTGAAGTATCCGTAGCATATGATTTTTGTTCCTACTTCTAGATTGAGGACAAAGTCTCTGGCAATTGGTCTGATACGGATGGATATAGGAAAACCTTTGATGGCTATCATTTCGCCTTCTGCGCCGAGTGTACCTTCAAATCGTCCTATGATGTAGTAGGAATTCCCTTCTAATTTTTCTTCTTCTCCTTTTAGGATAATTTGATTGATTTCTTGGGCAGTGATTTCCTTTGCTTGTTTATGATTGGCTGACTGAGCAAATAGAAAAATAGGCAATAGTAGTTGATGGAAGAGACTTAAGATGAGGAGTTTAGGAATAGGGGGGATTGTATTTATTGTATTTATTTTTCTCATTTTCCTTACCTCTAATAAAGGACTTTTGATATTCTCTATAACTTCTAGCATTTTTTTGTATTATATCTAGGCTGTTTTCGATTTTCAATCATTTTGGAAGGGGATTTGGATCTCAAGGGGGGTTGAGGAAGGAAAAGAGGATTGGAGAAGATCATTGAGTTTTTTATGAGGGATATAGTAAATAGGATTTTTATGTCGGTAGTTTTTGGATTGGAGCCAGGTGAAGATGGCTTGGATAGCTTGGGAGGTTTTGGTTTTTATGAATGTGGTGTAGGCGACTTCTTGGGGGGGGATGGTTTTAAATTGGAGTCCGGGAGGTGGGGAGATAGGGCGGGGAGTTTCGAGGCAGTAGGTTAGGGCGTAGGGGCGTTGATTTTGGAGGTTGAGGTGGATTTCTAGGAGGAGGTTGCCGGTGAGGGGGAGTTTGTATTTCAGGGCCTTTTGAACCAGTTTTTCAAAGGTAGAATTAGCCAGTAAATTATTTTGATAGGGGGTGGTTAGGTAGATCACGTGGTGTTTTTTGGACCATTTGATTTGCACTTTGGGGTAGGTAGGGTGGAAGTTCTTTTTATTTTTGGGTAGAGAGTTTTTTGGGGGTTTGGAGTTTGGAAGTTTTTTTGACGATGTAGACTGGGGAGAGGGAAGGGATGGAGCCTGGTTTTGTTCGCAGGAAGTGGGGGTTAGGATTAGAGCGATGGATAGAAGGGATCTGGAGAAGACGTAGGGGAGCTTGTCTGCTACCAATTTTACCTCCTTGGTGTAGTAGTTTGGGGATTATAATTTTTGTTGTATTTTCTTTCTGAGGTGAGTTTTTAGTTTTTGGTATTGTTGGAAGTAGTGGAAGATAGGGGAATAGCGGTAGGTTTTTTTGTATTTTTTCCACCATTTTTTTAGGATATTTTGTGCAAAGAAATCCAGGGGAGGCAGGCTGAGTTCGATTTTTGTTTTTCTTGCATTTTGGTAGGATAGGTAGACTTCTTTGCCCCATGGGAAGGCGGAGAGGACATAGAAAATTTGTTCTTTTTGTTGAAAGCTTAGTGGTTTTTGGAGAAAGTCGAGGAGGAAGATTCCCCCGGCGGGACCTGTGAGTTGAAGGAGGGCGTGGAGGCAATGGGGGTAGTGGTAGGGTCGGTAGGAGCTGTGGAGTTGGAATGCGATGGCGAGAAAGGGGATGGATTTGGGATTACCTATTTTTTTTAAGGTAAGGACAAATCTTTCGTGGAGAGGGTGGTGGATTTGGAGTAGATATGGATGCAGGAACATAGCCACACGTTTATCTTCAAGTTGTTCTAATAGTTTCAGGGCGAGGATTACGGCAGGGGGATAGGGGTTTTGCAGTTGTTTAAGGAGGATAGGTAGGGCTAGGTATCCGCTTTGGATGAGGTGTTTGGGGTAGGTGTGGTGGTGGAGAAAGTTTTGGATTTCTTTTTTTAGTTTTTTGGCTAGGCGAGGTTTTATCCAGCCAAAGGTAGCTAGAATGTATTGCAATCTCCATTGAATTTCCAGAGAAGAGGTGCGTTTTAGGATGTTGAGAAGGTAAGGTTGGTAGTGTTGTCCCATTTGGATGAGTTGTTCGGTGGCATTTTCTCGGGTTTGCCAGTTGGGGGAGTTGAGTTGTTGGATAAGTTGTTGGATTTTATTTTTTTCGAAGGGGGAGAGAGGGGGGAGGGGGGGCTTGGGTTGAGGGGAGGAGCAGGCGAGGGAGATGTAGAGAGTTGGTAGGAGCAGAAGGGTTAGAAGGAGTTTTTGCGATAGGGGAGTTTGTGGAAGAAAATGTTTCATTTTATCTTGTTGATTTGCTAGATGAGTGGGGATAGGTTATAATAGTTTATTATATCTTAATCAAGATAAGGCGCAAAAACAAGTATTTTATTGAGATTTGCGATGGATTTTCCTAGTTTGAGTGATTATCAGTTTCTTTCTGTTTTGGGTAGGGGTGCGATGGGGGTGGTGTATAAGGCGCTTTACTGTGGGAGAGAGGTAGCTGTTAAAGTACTTTCGGAGAGGTTGGTGGCTAATCCGGAAGTGGCCCAAAGGTTTTTTCAGGAGATGAGGGTGGTGATGGAGTTGGATCATCCCAATATTGTGAAGGCGATTGATTTTGGGGTAGATCTTTCTTCGAAGTTGTATTTTGTGGCGTTGGAATATATTGATGGAGAGAGTTTAAAGGAAAGGTTGGATCGGTTAGGTGCTTTGCCACTTGGGATGAGTTTAGAGATTTTAAAGGCGGTGGCGGAGGGTTTAGAGGCGGCTTATCAGCATGGTGTGGTTCACAGGGACATTAAGCCGGAGAATATTTTATTGGATCGTTTGGGAGGGGTAAAGATTGTGGATTTTGGATTGGTGAAGGCGGAGTATGGTGCGGATTTGACGAAGGTAGGGGATATTTTAGGCACTCCCTATTATATTTCGCCGGAGCAGGCGCGGGCGGAGGAGGTGGTGGACATTCGCAGTGATATTTATTCTTTGGGGATTACTTTTTATCATATGTTAGCTGGTCGTCCGCCTTATGTTTATGACACTCCGATGAGGGTGATTGCGGCCCATTGTTTTCGCCCTTTGCCGCCGGTATCTGATTTTACGGATAGGGAATTGCCGGGGGAGGTTTTGGAGTTATTGGAGCGCATGACCCAGAAGGATCCGGTGGATAGGTATTCTAGGCCGTCGGAGGTAAGTGCTGCTGTGGAGGAGGTGAGGGAAAGAATAGCGACACGTCGTTGGACGACGGTTTGGAAGCGTTTAACGGATACTTCGTCTTCGAGGTCGGGTTGGCAGAGTTTAACGGGTTCTCTTTCTGGGACCTTGACGAATTTGGTGGGGAAGGTTCAGGTTTTAAGTTTGCCTCATTTGGTGGAGGTACTTGCTAGGTCAAAGCGCACAGGGATTTTGAGGATAAGGCCTTTGGAGGGGGAGGAGGGGAGTATTTTTTTTCGTGGAGGTTTGATTCTCAATTGTTTTTTTGATGGGGAGTGGGGGGAGGGTGCATTTTATCGGATATTGGAGGTTGATCGGGGGGAATTTGCGTTTCGGGAGGTGGAGCCGGAGGTGGAGAAGGTGATAGAGATGGAGCCGGGTACTTTGCTTTTGGAGGGGTTGCGTCGTCTTGACGAGCGTGGTTTGGGGTGTTCGGAGGTACCTCGGATGGAGACGGAGAAGGGGATTTTGGGGAAGTTGGGTGAGATTGGGGTATTGGAGGTGGTGCACAGTCTTGTGGCGGTGCGTCAGACGGGGATTTTGCATCTGCGGAAATGGGAGGGTGAGAGTAGGAGGAAGGCTAGGGTATTTTTTTTGGGGGGAGAGATTGTTCAGGCGGAGTTTGAAGGGGTATATGGATTGGATGCATTTTTTGACCTTGTAGAATTTTGTTGGGGTGGAGGAAGTTTTTATTTTCGTTATGGGGAGTTTGAGCAGGAGAGGGAGATTTATGAGAATTCTGTGATGATTTTGATGGAATGTGCTCGTCGTTTGTCGGAGGGGTAGGAAGGAGGGGTAGCGATGGGACTGAAGAAGTTTTGGTTTGATCGGCGGGGTAGGTGGAGGTTTTGTGGCCGCGAGTTAGATCGTATGGAAGTACTGAGGTCGGGGGAGTGGGAGTTGATCAAGTCTAACAATTACCGTTTGGTTTATCGGATTGTGAGTTCTGATGGAGTGTTTTATCTGAAGCATCATTTTCGCATGCCTTGGATAAAGCGGGTTTTCACTACGTTAGGTTTGTTTTCGTCTCGTTCTCGCAGGGAGTGGAATATGGCGCTTTTTTTGCGTCGTTTGGGGGTAGAGACGGCCAATCCGCGGATGTATGGGGAGCGTTGGATTTGGGGGATATTTCGGGAGTCTTTGTTGCTGTTGGAGGGTTTAGAAGCTCGTTCGATTAGGGAGTTAGGTGATCAGGAGTGGGAGTGGATTTTGCGGAAGATAGCTTATCTTTTTTTTGTTCTTCACAGGCACAACCTTTATTATAGGGATGGTCATTTGGATAATTTTTTGATTGTATCGGGTGAGGTTTATTTAATTGACATTCATGCTGCGTTTATTTTACCTATTTTGCCTGCTTATTTGCGAAGAAGGAGTTTAGAGAAGTTTGCTCATTCTCTTTATGAGAAGGGTTTGGGGAGGTATTTGTCGTATTTTTGTCGGTGTTATTATACGTTGGATAGGGGGATATCCAGTTCGGCGTTTAGGTTGGAGCGGGATTTGGAGGCGAGGGTTTCCGTTTTGGAGAGGAGGCGTTTAAGCAGTCGCACAAAGAGGATATTTCGGAATAGTTCTGAGTTTGCGTATATTTCTTATAGGGGGGGGAAGCTTTATTATAATCGGAGTTATTCTTTGGAGCGGATTTATTCTGTTTTGGAGGGAGAGGGGGGTGGTGTTGGGGGGATAGAGCTGGAGAGGTATAGGGCGTTGAGGTGGTGGGAGAGAGGTTTCCGGCGATCTCCGGCTTATCTTCGTTGGGTTTACAATCGCAGGTTTTCGTTGGAGGGGGTTCCTGTTTTGCCTGCGGTGGCGTATTTTACTGGTGATTATGAGGCTTATTTATGGCATCGACCTTCTCATTTTGTGGATTGGGAGGAGGTGGGGGGAGGGTTGGG
>RFKQ01000138.1 GCA_003694635.1 Planctomycetota bacterium | reverse complement strand
TATTGGAGGAGGGTGTGGAGGTGGAGGGGGGCTTAGGGGAGGGGTTTTTTGTTGTTGGGGTGGAGGTTGGTTCGGCTGGTAGTGGAACTTTGGATTCTGTTGGGGGAGGTTCGGAGGGTTTTTTATCCGCCTTGGTATCGAGTTGTTTTGGGAGGTTTTTAAGAGGTTCTATTGTTTTTTCTGGCGTGGTCAGGGCATTTTCTTCTGAGTTTTTTTCTTTTGAGTTTTTGAGTTCTTTTCCAGCTTCTTCTGTGGCTTCTGCAACTGGAATGCTTCCTTCTTTTGGTGTGTTAGGTGGATTTGCTCGGGGCTCTTCTTTCTGTTGTTGGATAGGATTTTGAGAAGTTTCTGCTAGCGAAGTGGCAGAGGGGGTTTTTTTCGTTGTTTCGTCATTTTTGTCGAGTCGAGTAGAGTTGTTTTCTTGGCTAGAGTTTTTGGTTTTTTTTTCTGGCGGTGAAGAGCTTTGGATTTTTTGGGGATGTTCATCGAAGTTTTTCTTGCCAACTTCTGGAGCTTTATTTTTGGCCAGCTCTTTCGATGAGGTGGGGGGAGGGGTTTGTTTTTTTTGTGTAAGTTGCGTGGTGGAGGCGGTAGTGGAGATATTTTCTAGTAAGATGGCTTCTATTTCCTCTTCTGAGTTTATTTTTTTCTCTTCTGAGTGGCTAGAAGAGGGGAGAGTTTGGGAGGGTTTTTCTGGAGAAAGGGAGCCGATTTCGTATTTGATTTGTTCTAGGGTTAGTTGGATGAGTGTTTTTAGGCATTCCATTACGCCTTTTCCTTGGATGGCAATGGCCTCAAAGCTAGGGGAGTTAAGGAGGTTGAGTTTTTCTTCCATCAGCTCCACCTCCATGACATCGTCCAAATCTCTCTTATTCCATTGCATCACAAGGGGTAATTGAGGGGCTTCTATGCGATGTTCTTTGAGGTTATTGTACATTTCACGCAGCGATTCTAGATTTTCTCGCATTCTGCCTTCTTGGGAGTCTGCAACGAAGATAATGCCGTCTGCGCCTTGTAGAACAAACTTTCGGGTGGCTGCGTAAAAATTTTGACCTGGCACAGTATAGATTTGGAATTTTATATCCATACCGGCGATTTTCCCTAGTTCCATGGGGAGGTAGTCAAATACTAGTGTACGATCGCCTTCGGTGGAGATGGAGAGGAGGTCTCCCACACGCCCTTTTGGCGAGAGGCGGTGGACCACTTCTAGGTTGGTGGTTTTGCCGGACATTCCGGGACCGTAGTAGACGAGTTTAGCTTTGCATTCTTTTGTGGCAAAGTTGAGTTGCACCATATTTTGATTGGTGGAAAGGTTTATTTTTGTTGGGGTAAGAGGTGTTTGATTTGTAAAAATCCTTGTTGTTTTTTCAGCCATGTAAAGTCTTGGAAGCCGGCGTTTAGGGAGGATTGGAGATATTTTTTGGCGTTATCGAGTTGGCTTCTAAGGGCGTAGTTTAGGGAGAGAAGGGCGAGGGCTTTTGGTTTGCAGTTATAGAAGCGAAGAGAGACGAGCAGATAATTTCTGGCGATATCTAATTTATTATGACGATGGTAAAACTCAGCAAGGGTTAGGTAGTATTGGGGAGAAGTGTTGGTATATTTTAAGAGTTTTTTGAGATAAAATTCGGCTTTTGGGTGGTTTTTGAATGCTTCGTAGCTATAGGCTAGGGCAAGGTAGGTATCTGGTGGAATGGAGCTGCCATGTTTTTTTTTCAGGAAATATTCCAAATCTTTTATGGATTTTTCATATTTGCCGGTGTGATAATAACTTATCCCGCAAAGATACCTCAGTTGCAAAGGAATTTTACCTTGTTTTAGGAAGGAGTAAGCCTGAAACATTTCCAGAGCTTTCTTATATTTTTTCCTTCTAAAAAGGGCATAGATATAGGATTTATATAATCGACTATGACCGAGTTCTTTTACTCCTTTTTGAAGATTTTTTAGAGACTCCTTTTCCAGTCCAAAATAGGAAAGTATAAAAGATTTGTGTAGAAATTCTCTTGGGGTACGGGGATATTTTAGCATAAATAAAGCGTAGCGAAAGTTTTTAATCTTTTCTTTACCTTCCGAGATTAGGCCTAGGTAGTAGTAGGGGATATAGGTATTGGGGAACTTTTTTACCCAGCTTTTCGTTATCTGGCGCAGGATATTCCATTTGCCAAAATGCTTCAAGATTTTATTTATCCGAAATAGGGCAGAGGAGAGATAGTTTTTGTTTATTAGTTGTATGCCCTGATAGAGAGATTTTAGGGCTTCTTTTTCTTTATTCAAGAGAGTATACGCAGAGGCCAAATCTAGGTAAATGAAGTGATGAGTTGGATTGAGCTGGAGGGATTTTTTGTAAAAGGCAACTTGTTTTTCTGCGATTTTAGGAAGCGGCAGTTTTTGGTGAGCAATCACATTTTTGGCAAAGAACCAGAAGTAGAGAGCGCCGCCATGGCGTGCGTAGGGTAGGGAGGAAAGGGAGAGTTTGTTTGTTATATATTGAAGGCTTTTACCTTCTCTGTGGTATAGGGCGGTTAGGGAGGCTCCGGCGGAGAATAGAAGATTTTTATTGGAGGAGTTTTGAAGTATACACAAAAATTTTGATTTATATTTTTTTACATTTAGAATACCTAAGGCGAAATGGGAGTATACTTGAACAAAGATTTTAGGGTCTTTTGCATTTTCTTCTATTCCTTTTAGAAAAGAGGTGGGGAGTGGAAATTTGAGGACGTGGTACACTAGGCTGACGCTCACCATCACCAGAGATCGCATAATGGGGTTGGGATCGCGCAGAAGTTTATTTAGGGAATTGGCTAGAGAGAGGATTAGGATAGGGTTTTTGATGTTTTGAAAAAAAGTTAGGGTGGTAAATCGCAAGTAAATGTCTTCTTTAGGGGAGGTGAGGATTTTAAACAGATATGGGAAGGCTTTTTGGCTCAATCTTCTTGTGAGGATGGTGATGGCTTGTAGTCGGATTTCCATATTTTTTTCATAGGTAGGGTTGAGAAAGGGGATAAGGAGTTTTTCCGCCACTTTCTTAGGGTAGAAGCGCAGGGCTACCACTGCGGCCAACCGAATTTCGGGGTTGGGGTGGGAGAGAAATTTTTTTAGGATAGGTAGTGCTCTTTCGTCTATTTTTTGGGAGAGAACTTGGCAGAGATAAATTAAAATTTTTGGGGAAACCCATTTAGAGAATTCCTGCAATACCCCTAGTCCTGAGTTTTCTCCGTGGAGGTATAGACGGGAGGCGCAGATAAGACGCACTCTAGAATCGGATGTTTTTTCCATCCATTCTTCGATGAGAGGTCGAACTTTTGGGGTTAGTTCGATATTTTCCAAACAAAGTGCTTGCAAAAGTGGTTGAGCTGACCTAAGGCCTTCGAGGAGTGCACTTTGTAGGAAACGAGAGCCTTGGTAGGACTGTACCATAGCGAGGGCAGCTAGGACACCTGTGGTTGTTTTTGAGGCAGCTAAATCTTTAAAGTATTGTTCGATAGAGGGGTTGGTAAAGTCATAGAGTTCGAGGGCGGCGTATAAGCGCAAAAGAATAGGAAAATAGGAAGATTGCAAGATTTTTTTCAAGAGGGGATTTCTTTTTTTTCCATAAATTTGCCAGATTTTTTCTCTAAGGGCATAATGGTGGTGGATATAAATTTGGGCAAGGAGGTAGGAGAGTTTGTGAATTTCTTTTTCTTCTTTTTCTCTTTCTATGCAAGAAATAATTTCTTTGACAAAGGGTTGGGAGGAAAAATTTTTTTTCTCCAAGAATTCATACAAAAAGGGCAGGGCGGGTTTGCCAATAGCGATTAGCCAGTCCTTTGCGATTTCTCTATTGCTTTCTTTTTCCAGGCTTTGGATAATTTCGAGGATATTTTTGGGAGAAATGGTTTTTGTTTTTCTTTGAGTTTTCTTGATGTTTGCAGAATATTGTTCTAGAAGTTGGGTTTCTTCTGTAGAGAACAGAGAGATCTTATAGCTCCATAGTTTTTGGGGAAAGGAGGTCAACCATTCGCTATTTTTGGCAACTTTTTGGAGAATCTTTTCCCACAAAAATCCGACGACACTTACCTTGAGGGCTTTGATGAAGCTGGAGAGGTTTCTCTCATCAGCTTTGACTGCCTTTAGATATTCGTGATAGGATTGCTGATAGAATTTTTGAGCGAAATAGATATCGCCTCTAAGCTCGTAAAAATCTTTAGGAGGATATATGCAAAAATTCTGGGCTTTCTCTAAATTCTGTAAAGCTTTTAGAGGATTGTTTTTGCCTAAGAAAATTTTTGCTTTGTGATAATAGAATAAAAAACTCTTTCTTTTGACCTTCTCAAGAGTTTGTAGGGCTAAGTCAAAGTTTTTTAGATTTATTTGGTTTTCTGCGATTTTGAGTAAGAGCTGATCTGAGGGGGATTTTTGGTACGCTAGTTGAAGGCATTTTAGCGCTTTTGGGAAGCGTTTCATTTTTGTATAAATTTCTGCCATGGTTTGGAAGAGGGTTGCATCTCCGCTTCCAGAAGTGAGGGCTTTTTTTAGAAAATCCAGACCTTTTTGATATTGTCCTACTTTTGCAAATAGGATTCCGTATCCTCGGTAGAGGTTGTAGTAGTCGCGAGGGTTTTTTTGTAAAGAATTTAATTTTTTGTGGGCTTTCTGAAAGAGTTCGAAAGATTTTTGATAATACTCTCTCTCCAAATAGATATAGGCCAGTTTTAAGGTTATATCTAGGGGTTTTTGAGGAAGGATGGTTTGGTATAGGGAAATGGCATCTCTCCACAAATTCATTTTTAAGTAGAGTTCAGCTAAAAGAGTACGGTAAAGGATAGAGTTTGGAGAGAGTTGGATTGCTTTTTGGATATAGTTTATTCCTCTTTTCGGCTGCCCCAATTTTTGATAGCATTGCGCTATGTTAAAGTAGGCTGGAGCTTTGTCTTTTAGGTAGGAGATGGCGTGTTGGAGAAAATAGAGGGCTTGGAGGTATTCCTTCTGTTTCATGCATTTTTGGGCTTGTTGGAAATGTTTTTCTGCTTCTTTTTGTTTTTCTTGTTGCCATTTTTTTAGGTAGTGTTGATGGAGAGTATTCTTTTGAAGTTTTTTGTAGATTTGTGCCAATTGCCAGAGGGAGGGGAGGTGTTTTGGGTTATTTTGGAGGGCTTTTTGGTAGTAGGCAATGGCTTTGGTTAAGGAGTTTTTTTGGGTAATTTTGCCTAGGATAAAGTTGGCTTGCGTGGAGTATTTTGGGGAGTTGGAGGCTAGGCGTAGGAATTTTTTTGCTTTATTGTAGTCATGCATTTGAAAAAAAAGTTGGCCTTGATAAAAAGTGAGCTCGGGGTTTTGTTGGATTTCCGCCGCTTTTTCAAGATTTTTCTTGGCCAATAAGAACTCTCCCCTATCTAAGAGTCGTTTTCCCTTTTCTAAAAGGTAATAGAAGCGCTGTTTTTCCAACTTTTTTCTAAGATTTGAGTGAGTTCGATCCAGTTTAGAATAGCCAAAGTACAGCACTATCCCCACCACCATGGCAAGGAAGAGGGATCCGGCAAGATAGGTTCGCTTTTTGAGGAGAGTTTTTTTCAATCGATATTTCCAATCGGCGGCCCGGGCTTCAATGGGTTTGCCTTGGAGAAAATTTTCAATGTCTTGGGAAAAATCTTTGGCTGTGGTATATCGAGAGGCGATATCTTTCTCCATTGCTTTTAGGACAATATTTTCGATTTCTTGGGGAATTTTGGGGTTGATCTTTCGGGGAGAGATGGGTTCTTTTTTCAGAACTTTGTATAGGATACTTACGGTGGTGGGGCCATCGAAGGCTCTTTGACCGGTGAGAGATTCATAGAGGACGCAGCCTAGGGAGTAGACATCGCTTGCAAAGCATAGTTTATCCAACTCTCCTGCAGCCTGTTCGGGGGGCATATACGATGGTGTTCCGATGGTAGTTCCGGTTTTTGTTAGGCTAGTTTCGGAATCCACACGTTTGGCCAATCCAAAGTCCATAAGGATGGGTTGGAGTTCTTCATTGACCATAATGTTGGAGGGTTTGATATCCCGGTGGATGATATTGTGGGAGTGGCCGTAGTGTACGGCTTCTGCTATGATTTGGATTTTTTTTAGGATGGTGTTTAGATTTGGTTGATGTTTTTGGAGGTACTTATCCCAGGTACAGCCTTGGACAAAATCCATGGTAAAGTAGTGATTATCTTCTTCTATTCCTATGTCATAAATTCTTATGATATTTGGATGTCGCAGTTTAGCGACCGCTTGTGCTTCTCTTAGAAATCTTTGGACGTTTTTATCATTCTCATCGGCGTAAAACAGGGTTTTGAGGGCAACTTTTCGTTTTAGGATTGGGTCCCAGGCTAGGTAGACGATCCCCATTCCTCCGGAGGCGATTTTTTTTAGGATGGTGTATCTGCCGAATTTTTGGGGAGGATTTTCGGAAAAAGAGTTATAATTTTTCTGAGGCGGGGCTAGATCAGAGATTTTTAGAGTAGATTTTTGTGGTGAGTTGATCAGAGTGGTAGAGCTGTTTGAAAATGTTTGGGAAATGGTTTGGGCTTGAGAATAGGGTTGTTTGCCTGGTTGGTAGGAGCTGTTTGGGCTTGTGCAGTGGGGGCAATTTATTGTCTTTTTCGCGTCCAATTTTTGCCAAAAGTGGCATTTGGAGCAGATAAAATAGCTATGTAGTATATGGGTTTTGAGAAAGTTGATTTTCTCAGCGCTTAGAATTCCTTGATGGAGGAGGAGTTCTTCTAGGGCGGGGAATTTGCCGTGGAGTTGTGCTTGTTTTTGTTGTTGGAGAAGTTTTTGAACATCCTCGGATTTTAGATAGTTTTGTTTTATAGCGAGCTGACAGAGGAGTTTTTCGTAGATATCTTGGGCGGTGTAGAGGTAGTTTTGTTGAAATTTTCTTTGTAGAATTTCGTAGTGTTTTTTTATGAAATGGGGGGGGAGTAGGTTTTGGTGGAGAAGGGTGTTCCAAATGGGTTGTTGTGGATAGCGTTTTTTAGCGGAGAGGATTTTTCCGAATTGTTCGAGGGAGAGGAGATTTCTTTCTAGAAGGAGCTTGATAAAGAGGATTTCATGCTCATTTAACATTTTATTTTTCCACCTTAATCCGGAATCCTTCTATTTTGAGGGATGTTTGATAGCCTTCGATGGTTTGTAGCCAATTGTAGTCTTCAAAGCCATGGTCGGAGGCTTTTTGGATGTATTCGACGCATTTTCCACGGTTATTTCGAAGGGCGTAATTGATCGACAATAGGGCGTAGGCTTTGGGGGCGTAGGCGGAGTCATATCGGGCAGCTTTGAGGAAATAATTTGCTGCTTTGGGATAGTACTTTTTCCCTCTTCGTTGGTAGTACAGCCCCATAGCGGAGAGAATGAAGCCTCGGTTAGGATAGCGTTTATAAAGATTATACAAAATTCCATAGGCTTTTTGGAGGTTGCCCAATTTCTCCTCACAATAGGCGATATGGACTAGGGTATTCAGCGAATATCTATATCTTCTGCTCAAGGAGTAGAAGTCGGTTAGTGCTTTTCGATATTTTCCTAGGTATCGGAAGCAAATTCCTCGTGAGCGCTTGATAAAGGATGGGAGTGTGGATACGCTGGTTTCGTAAAGTTTGATATAGTGGAGGGCATCTTTGTATAGATTTTTCGACATAAGATCTTTGATTTTTAGATAATATAAATTGGTGTCGTTTGTTTCACGGACTCCTCGTTCCAGGGTAAGGTTTCTTTTTTTGGAGAGTCCAAAAAATTCTAAGATCCTGACTTTGATTTCATATTCTCGGCCGGTACTTGGGTGGGCAAGGGCCAAGAGGGCGTAGCGATAATATTTTATTTTTTCTTCTCCCGAAGAAATGGTAGCTTTATAGTAGTAAGGTAGATAATCGTTGGGGTAGAGTTCTATCCATTTGTCATAGATTTTATGGGCTTGCTTAAAAAGGCGGAACAAGCGATAGATCTCTCCTGCTGTACGGATGACAGAGATATTCATCGGCGCGATTTTTAGGGCTTTGCGAAGGAAATAGAGGGCCTTACTTTTCTGTCGCCAGGCGGCATATTGTTGGGCCAGAGATATATAAGATTGGTAGTGGGGGTAGAGGTATTGAACGCTTTGCAAGAGTTTTTCTACGGCCTGTCTATTTATTTTTTTCTGTATTTTACCTTCTCTACTTCTTAGGACTTGCCACAAGCCGTGGGCGGCTCCTTTTTTTACGATGGGGGGATAGCTTTTGAGATTGGCAAAAAGATTTTGAGGATTGTTGCGATTTTTAAAATAATTGATCATTACAATAGCGGTGGCCGAAGCTGCACCGAGCATATTGTTGCGATTGGTTTTCAAGAGGGTCCATAGGTGTTCTAAATACTGATCTTTTCTCATCATCCCTATTCCCATTGCTGCGCTTGTTTGGACCCAAGGGCTGTCGTCGTTTAGGCCGTTTGTGATGTATTTTTCCACATAAGAAGCTTGGTTAGGGTGATGATAAGCAAGGAGCGCTAAAGCAAAAATTACGAGGGAGCGCATTAGGGGAACGGGGTCTTTGACAAGTTGAGGCAAATCGCTCATAAAAAACTGAATCATAAGCCATTGATTTTGAATATATCTGAAGGCAAAAAGGGCTAGAACCCTCAAGTATAGAATTTCGTTTGTATTGCGGGCAACTTGAATAAGCGATTGGATGGCGGGTAGGCTTTTGATGCGGCTAAGGATAATGATGCTATGAGCTCGAACTCGCATATCGGGATCTTTTAGTAGTTGGATAAGAAGTTTTTCGATTTTAGGATGTCGAAAAACGCGCATTGCCATCACTGCGGCTAGGCGAACATCTGGATTTTTTTCAAGGTATTGATTTCCTTTTTTTCTAAAGATACCAAGCAAGAGGGGGATGCTTTTGGGATTTAGGCTTTCGGCTAAAATCTGGCAAACGTACATTTTTGCCACTGGGTTTTTGCTCATCAAATTTTTTTTAAGAATGTTTAACGCTTTGGGGTTTTCATTAAACAAAAAAAGCTTGGCTGCGGCTATGAGTTGAATTCTATCGTCCTTAGTTTCCTCGAGCAGCCGTTGGATTTTGGGGAGGTTTTCTTTGCTAACTTCCAGCTCCGAGAGGGCAATGGAGGCTAGAGTAAAATCCGGGGAGGAGATTCCGCGCAGGATGGCTTCTCTAACTTCTTTTGTGCTTCCTATGGATTGAGAGATAGATATGGCTGCCAAAACCCCCTCTGCTGTGGGTGAGTTGACGAGATTTTTTAAGTAGGCGATGGTGTTTTTATCGGAGGTATTATACAATTCTTTGGCGGCATAAAATCTTAGTAAAAGCGGTAAGCTCTTGTCGCGCAGTATAAGTTTCAAGAGGGAAAATCGCCTTTTGCCGTAGTGCACAAGAAGCTTTTTGGCGAGTAGGTCTCTGCGAATATAGATTCTGACCAGATAACGTAGTAAATTTCTTTTCTCTTTTTCCTCAAAGCTGCTCTCAATTGTTGTGATCACTTCTTGTAGAAGCTGACGGATTTGCCCCACGTTGTTCTCTACTTCTTTTTTAAGTTGGGGAAGAATAGAGTATCCTAGACTTACCAAATGTTTTTTGGCCATATTTTGTATTTCTGGATTATCACTCCCTAGGCTCTCGATAGCTTCTTTGAAATTTTCAGTGGTCAGACGTTTTTTCTGTTCTCCTATTTTTTCGCTGTAGTAATAGCGCGCTAGGAGTTCTTCTTCTTCGGGGACAAATAAGCTAATTTCTTGCGACCAAGCTCTTCGAGCGATCGCGGAGAGCCAGTCGCGTTTCATCCAAAATCGTTCAATTCCATCCTCCAATAAAAATCCTTGCAAAAACACCGAAAGGAGTTTAGAAAAAACGGTTAGCAAGCTCCAGTCCATATCCATGGCGGCGGCGTAGTCTTCCCAGGCCAGTTTATAATTCTTTAATTTTCGATAAATATCCCCTCTCAGCTCATAAAATGTTCCGTGGGGGATGGAGGAGTATCGAATGGCTGAGTTGATGGCTTTTAGGGCATCTTTGTAATAGGAGCGTAGGTAGAGAATTTTAGCATAATAGAAGTAGAATTTGGCGGTTTTGTTTTGGATTAGGACGAGGAAATTGAGGGCTTTCTTGGGCTGGTTTAGGTGTAGATATCCTCGAGCGATTTCCAAGGCTATTTTATCTAATGGTTTCAGTCTATAGGCTTGGATGAGAATGTTTAGGCCTTCTTGATAGGAAGAAGAGTTTTTTTTGGCGTACTTTAGCATAGCGAATGTAAAGAGGGCTTGTACGTTTTTGGGAGCTAAATCAAGCGCTTTTTGAGCGGCTTCTAAGCCTTCGTCTAACGATTGGAGTTTAAGGTAAGTTTCGGCAAGTGTATGGTAGAGTTCAAAGTTTTTTAAGCCTTGTGCTTGTGCTTGCAGAAGGTAGGTCAAGGCCTTATCGTAGCGGTGATGGTGGTAAAAAATCTGTCCTAAGCGCAGATAGAGAAAACTTTCTTTTGGCTTGATTTTTGAAAGTAGAAGATAATCTTTTTTGGCCAATCTTAGTCTGCCGGCGGAAAAGTAAATCTGTGCTCTTTCTAAGATCCACTCAAAAGCTGGCGGATGGTTTTGGGCAAGGTGAAGAAGTGTTTTATAGCGTGGTTGATGAAATTCGATGACCTTGTTGATGTCGTGGATAGCTTCTTGGTATTTACCTAGATGTTGATAGCAGCGGGCTCGCAGGAGGTAGCATGCGATATTTTTGATATCGATTTTTGACACTTCTTCTAGAAGGGAGAGGGCATCAAAGTATTTTTTCTTATCCATAAATTTTTTGGCTTTTGATAGCTTTTTTTGGATATTTCTTTTTCGCAGTTTTTTTAAAAGCTGCCAGTCTTTTTGAACCTCCCGTAGCATTCCCAATTTTTTATGGACCTTATACCTTTCCTCCAAGGCGGGAAGATATTCAGCGTTGTATTTTAGGGCAAGGGAATATTTCTCTAGTGCTTGTCTGTAGCGCTTTTGAGAGTGAAAAATTTTCCCTATCCAAAAACAGGCTTCTGGGTAATTGGGTTTCAGTTCCAAGGCTTTTTCTAGCTTTTGGAAGGCTTGGGGGTAATTTTCCATTTTTAAATAAATTCTAGCTGAGGCTAGGTAGGCCTCAGGCAGGGAGGGATCTCGTTTCAATACCTCGTTCAATTTCTGTTGGGCGCTGAGAAGGTTTCCTTTTTCCAAGTCTACCCATGCGCTTTCTAGCAGGGCTTTCGCTTCTATTTTTTTCTGTCGCAGCATTGCTTTGCGCTGCAGTTCTAAGTTTTTTTGGCGCTCTCGCGCTTCCTTGGACTTGAAAAAGATTACTCCAGCTAGGAGGATAAAAACGCAACAGGCCGCCAAAATTGAGACGGCTTTGTGCTTGCGCACTTTTTTATAGATTTTGTAAAAGGGGCTTGCGGGCTTGGCTAAAATTGGTTCTCCATTTAGATATCTTCGAATGTCTTTCGCCATTTCTTCTGCGGAGAGATAGCGGCGCTCTTTTTCTTTTTCCATCGCCTTTAGGATAATCGTCTCCACCTCTTGGGGGATGGTGGGGTTGATATGGCGGGGAGCTTTTGGTTCCTGCGTCATTACTTTGTAAATGATCGCCATAGAGGTGGGGCCGTCAAAGGGTTTTTGTTTGGTGAGTGCTTGATATAGAATGGCTCCTAGAGAGTAGACATCGCTCAATTTATCCACTTGATCCAAATACCCGGCAGCTTGCTCGGGGGGCATATAGGAGGGGGTTCCTATGGTGGCTCCGGTTTGGGTGAGTTCTGTTTCCGAATCTACTTGTTTGGCTAGTCCGAAGTCCATGACTTGCGGGGAGCCTTCTTTATCGATGATGATATTGGAGGGTTTTAGGTCCCGGTGGATGATGCCTTGTTCATGGGCGTAAGCTATTGCCTCACAGACCGTTTCCATAATCTCCAAGTGGCGGGTGATATCGGAATTTTTCTCGATAAATTTGTTGTATGGTGTTCCCTCTATGTAGTCCATTGTAAAGAAATATTGGCCGGCGTAGTTTCCAATATCGTACACGGCCACAATATTTTTATGGCGCATATTTGCCGCGGCTCTTGCTTCGATGATAAACCTTTCTATGACCTCTTCGCTCGCATTTTCTCCTGCGATCAATGTTTTGAGGGCGACGATTCGGTTTAGGTTGGGGTCTCTTGCTTTGTAGACCACTCCCATTCCTCCTTTGGCGATTTTTTCTATGATTTCGTATCTGGCGAATTTCCGATTTTTCAATTTTGTCAAATCCTGAGCTCCGGCGGAGGGGGGAGTGGAGGGAGTTTCGGATTCTGGAAGAGAGGAGGAGCTTTTATCCCAGTTTGAATGATCTAAGTGAGAGCTGGAAGAGTGGGAGCGTGAGGAAAAGAGGCTGGGGGAGCTAGGTGGTGCAACGAGGTTAGAGTCCTGGGATTGGGTAGGCAGGGGGGTGAGGGAGGAAGGGTGAGGGGAGGAGGTGGAGGTAAGCGCTGTTTCTGGTAGGATAGAAGCGATATAGTTTTGGCTAGAAGGCACCTCTAATATCTGAGAGCATTTCTTGCATTGAAATTTCTGGTTGGCCATAGAGCCCTTGAGGGAAAATTGCATATGGCAGCGATGGCAGACAAGGTACCTGCTGCGTTGGAATTCTAGGAGATGTTTGATGTATTCTAGGGGAAGGAGTTTATCTTCTAAGAGGACGAGGGGTAGGCGTTTAAAAATTCCTTCACTTTCATATTGTTTTTGGCGCTGCCAAGCCCATTTTACTTGTTCTTTGGTTAGGTAGCGATTTTGGATTGCGATTCGGGCGAGGAGTTGATCTTCGATTTCGCCTTTTGTGAGGAGATCTTGGGTTTGAAGTCGGGATTGGATCAGTTGATGGAGGTATTGGACTTGATCGTAGCTTAAAAACTTTAGCTGGAGCAGTAGTTCATCTAGGGGAAGTGCGCCTTGGGACTGGAGAAAGAGTTTCGCTACTTTCTCCAATTGACTTTGTGAGATCATTCCCTGTTCCAGGGCTACTTTGCCAAAATAAAATCTATTATTCATAGACCCTTTAACTCCTCAAAATCGGTCCAATCTCCGAGCATCTTTCTAAGTCATTATACGGCCTTTCCCATTCTTTTGCAAGTGCCACCACAGATTTGCAAAGAAGAGGAGAGTTTGGTGAAAACTTTTCTTATTTTTGAGGGGGGCCAGCTTAGCTGGCGGTTAGGGAATGAGAGGGGGGGACTTTTCTAGGTTTCTTTGAGGATTTGAGGTGGTTTTTGGTGGGATTTAGGGTTTTTTTTCGAGGATTTTGAGAAGTTTTAGGGCCTTTTGGAAGGTGGGTTGCAGTTGGAGGGTTTTGCGGCAGTATTCTTTGGCTTTGGGTATGTTTTGAAGTTGGAGGTAGAGTTTGGCCATTTCGTAGTAGATTCGGGGGCTTTTTTGGGGCAGGAGGTGTTGCCAAACGCTGTATTCTCGCAGGGTGGCTTGGTAGCGTTTTTGTTGTTTGTAGCATTTTACCAGAAGTCGATGTATCCATAGGAAGTAGGGGGAGATATCGAGGATTTCTTCGCCTACGTTGATGGCTTGTGAGAAGTTGGCTTGTTTGAGATAGTGCACCATAAGTTTTTGGCGTATTTGCCAGTTATATTCATCGATTTTAGCGATTTGTTTTTGGTAGTATAGGGTTTGGTTTATATTTTTTTGTTGTTGGGAGAGGTGGAGGAGTAGGTAGAGCAGTTTGAGGTAGTTCGGGTAGAGTTTTTGGGCTTGATGGAGGTGTTTTTTGGCTTGCTTGATTTTTTTCTTTTGGACGAAGTATTGGCCTAGTAGCCAGTGGATTTGGAATTTTCGTTGGGGGTTGTATTTCAAGGCGGTTTGCAGATATTGTACAGATTTTTTTGGATTTTTTTGCCAGGCGAGCATTCCGAGGACGAACCAGGCGTTGGCATCTTTTTTCGAGAGGGCGAGGGCTTTGGAGGCGAAGATTTCTGCGTCCACCGTTGCGCCGAGGTCGAGGTAGGCCAGGGCAATTTTGCCGAGGAGTTCGGGGGAGTTTGGTTTGTCTTCGAGTTGAGCTAGCCATTGTTCCAATTGGTTGCGGTCGTATTTTGGTGGAAGTTGGAGGTAGGAGAAGCGTTTTTGGACAAAGAGGAGGAATTGTTTATCGAATTCTTGGCAGGATAGGCGTAGGGCGTTGGGGATTACTTGGGAGGTGGAGAGGGCTTGGGCGTATTGTTGGAGCATGGAGAGGATTTTCGCGAATCCCCATTTTTGGACGATAAACTCCACCACAAGGCCGGCTTGGTAGTAGGCGACAAGGAGTTCATCACGGTAGCGGGGGCGTTGGAAGGCGAGGTTGAGTTGGGTGATATTGCGGAGTTGTTTTTTGTGGTAGACTTCGAGGAATCTTTTTTCAAAGTCCCTTTGCCAGCTTGGATTTTCTTGGGTTTCTTCATAGACGGAGATACCTTCGGTAAGCCATCGGGGGATGCGGTGTTGGGTTTTGGTGAGGGTGAGGACGTGGACGAATTCATGCCAGAGGGTTCGGCGCCAGTTATATTTTCCAGCGGGGAAGGCTTTGGGGGAGTGGATGGCCACGACTTTGCCGAAGCAGACTCCCATGGCGCCGATGAAGGGTAGGCCGATGGTGCGTACGGAGAAGTCTTGGTGGTTGGAGAAGACTTCTACCACGAGGGGGGTAGGGGGTAGGATTTTGTATTTTTGGGTAAGTTTTTTCCAGGCTTGTTGGAGTGTTTTGGTGAGGTAGGGGAGGAGGATGGGGGCTTCGTTTTTATCGATGCGGACGTGGAATTGTGGAGAGAGGGGATAGAGTAGGTATTTTTTATCGTATTCATCGAGAAGTCGCAGGGTATTGACCAGGCGGAGGTTGAATTTATCGGTTTGGTAGGCTTTTTCTAGGATTTTTTTGGCTTTTTTGCTCAGTCCTAGTCGGAGTAGATTGATGCCTAGTAAGGTGGCGGCGCGGGAGGAGTATGGGGCGAGGGAGAGGGCTTTTTGGGCGAATTGTGCGGCTTCCTTGTAGAGGAAGTGATCTTCGACGATATCGCTTAGGTGGGTATAGAATTCGCTTGGGTTGGGGTGGAGTTTGTGGACGGATTGGAGTTTTTGTTGGAATTGAGTTTGTTTACCTTGCAGGTAGAAGATGGCGGCGAGGAGGGCGTGGGCGGGGAGGTATTTGGGGTTGAGGCGGAGGGCTTGGTTGGCTTGTTGTTGGGCGGGTAGGTATTGTTGGTTTTGGAGATATAGGAAGCCGAGCCAGTATCGGGCTTCGCAGAGGGAGGGGTTGAGGTGGAGGGTTTTTTGGAGGTATTTTTGGACGAGGGAGAAGTTTCGCTCTTCCAGTTGGCAGAGGGCGAATCCTAGCCAGAGTGGGGGGTAGTGGGGATTGAGTTTCAGGGCTTTGTTGAGGAGTTTTTGGGCGTAGTTTGCATCGTATTTTTCCAAAAATAGTCGGGCGTGGTGGTAGTAGATTTCGGGGGAAGTTGGATTGGCATCTTCGGCTTGGTAGAAGTATTCGTTGGCTTGGTGGGGGTTTCCAAGGGCGGCGGCGGCTTGGGCTTTGGCGAGGAGGTGTTGGGCGTTGGTGGAGGTTGGGGTGGAGAGGGCGTCTGTGAATTTTTTAACGGCCATTGTTCGATTGCCCATTTGTTGATAGACTTTTCCCATAAAGTAATGGCCGAGGGGGTTATTTTTTTGGATTTGGACAAGTTTTTGTGCTTGTTGGAGGGCTTGGGTGTATTTTCCTAGTTGGAGGTGGGATTTTAGGATGAGGAGGAGGAGGGGGATGGAGTGGGGGAGTTGGGAGAGGAGGGATTGGCTTTTTTGGAGGAGGAGGGAATAGTTTCCTTGGATGTAGAGGAGTTGGAGTAGGCCAAGTTGGGCGAAGGGGTGTTGGGGGTGTTGTTGAAGGATTTTGGTATATTCTTGTTTGGCTTGGAGGTATAGTCCTTTTTGGAGGAGGGAGTGGGCGTGGGCGAGTTCAGCTTGTTGCCATTGGTTTAGGATGTTTTGGACTTGTTGGGAGATAGCGGTGGGGTTGGGGTAGAGGCGTAGGAGGCGGATTTTGTATTGGCGCAGGGAGGCTTTTTGTTGTAAAGTGGTATAGCAGGCAAGGAGGTAGAGGTAGCTGGGGTAGAAGTTGGGGTGGAGTTGGATAGCTTTTTGCCAGTAGGTGATGCATTTGTTCCATTTTTTTTGTTTGGCGTAGAGTAGGGCTAGGTGGTGGTAGGCTAGGTAGTTTTGGGGAGAGTATTTTAGGGAGAGTTGGAGGTGTTTTTGGGCGAGGGGGAGTTGGTTTTGTTGGAGGTAGGCTTGGGCCAATGCGATATGGGCGAGGGGGTGGGTGGGTTGATGTTGGAGGAGCTTTTTTAGCATTTTTTGGGCGGAGGTAGGCTTTTGTTTTGTGAGGTAGTAGAGGGCGTAGTAGTAGAGAGCGAGGGGGTGGTAGGGTTGTTCTTCGAGTGCCCAGCGGAACATATTTTGGGCGTCTTCGTATCGTTTGAGACGTAGGCAGGCGGCGCCGGTGAGGGCATAGGTGGAGGCATTGGCGTTGTCGAGGGCTTGGTAGATTTCGATGACGAGGTTATAGTATTTTTTGGCCAGTTGGAATTGAGCGCTTTCTCGGGCGGTTTCACCGGCAAGGAAGGCGGCTTGGAGGTGGGTGGGTTGATGTTGGAGGAGGAGTTGGTAGTGTTGGAGGGCTTGTTGGGATTGGCCGGTTTGGGCGAGGGCTTTGGCGAGGATAAGCCGAACATTGGCGTTTTTGGGGTGTTGTTGGAGGTAGCGTTTGGCATGGGGGATGAGGAGGGAGGGGCGGTGGTGTTGGGAGGCGTATTGGATAAGGGGGAGGAGGATTTTTTCGTTGTTGGGGTCGAGTTTGGCGGCTTGTTGGAGGTATTGGAGGGCTTGTTGGAAGTTTTGTTTTTTTGCGTGGTTTTGTGCTTGTTGGGGGTATGGGAGTGCTTGTTGGGGTTGGGGGGAGAGTTGGGG
>RFKQ01000137.1 GCA_003694635.1 Planctomycetota bacterium | reverse complement strand
TTCTGCTCGAAACTCTCGTTTCATAACCGTTTTCCTTTCGTAAAAAATAAAAACCTACCTCTAAAACCGATCAAAAGAATTGTACCGGAGGTGGTGTTGATACTCTTCGTTAAATACCCGACGGCTCCTCGAATTTAGCAATAACCACAGTACATACAAACAAAAAACGTAGACAACCCCCAAAATAAAACCTATATATAAAGAACTAAAATGGGGGAAAAGTTTTTCCAATTTTTCCCCGATGTATCCGAAAAAAGCGTAAAACGGCACCAAAATTGGATATCCTGGAGGGGGAATGAGGTCTAAAATCGCCAAAATGATAGACAATTTCCAAGCCCAAGGGCGCAAATGGTCCAATGCTTTGCCTACCCTCCAGTATAGCCAGGAGAAGAAAAAAAACAAGAGCGGCAAGCCTACGAAAAGAAAAAGGTTATTTTCCCATTTTTGGGTGGTAAACATGATGTAAATCCCCATCCCAAGCCATCCAAGACCAAAGAGGGCACATCCGATCGCGGTCGATTTCCAAATCAACCATGAAGCCAAACGAATTCGCTTATCCGCTACAATATCTCGCCGCATATGCCTTCCTTTCTTATCAAAACCGGCAGGCAAAGGAGGTTTGAAAACTCTGCAAAGCAAGCCCTTATCTTTAGCCTCTTGTAGACGTTGTCTCTAATGGACCTTCTGGCGACGAAACTCCTCCGGGTACTGCTGCCTGGAGAGATTTTCCAAAATCGCCCGCGCTTTCTCTAAAAATTTCTTTGCTTTCTCCTTCAGCCTTCCGTAGTTTTTTTCAATATAGTTTAACGTGAGCTTTAACTGATGAGAATACCTCGCCCAGCGCAAATACTGCCGAATGTCCTTGGCAGATTCGGAGCCAGTTTTGGCAATCGCTAACCCAATCGCCCGGCTTGCCCCCAAATGCCAATACTTGCGCAAATTTTTCACAAACCGTATCCCCACCTTCACACCCAACTGCAGGGTCACATAACAATCCCCCGCATGGGTCAATGTGCGCATAATCCGAATGGCCGTGTATGCCTGCCCATCCGGGCCAATGGTGCGAAACTGTTGGATATCTCGCAGCAAAGTGGGGATTTCCAACGCATCCTTGCGCACAAAGGTATACGCCCCCTTCAGCGGACTAAGGCCTAACGCCATGGACTCCCAAACATTTTTGGGAGGGCTAACCCGGTAAATCCCTAGCTTTTTTGCCTCCTCCACAAGGGATTTAAATTCCCCCTGCAAACGCTTCAACTCCTGGGGATTTTGCAGCAAATTTCGCAAAATAATCCGCGCCTGC
The DNA here is from genome assembly GCA_003694635.1 of Planctomycetota bacterium. GTDB lineage: Bacteria > Planctomycetota > J132 > J132 > J132 > J132. The sequence continues at coordinate 5,118 of RFKQ01000137.1, read as the reverse complement.
TTCCATTTACTCTTCTCCGGGCGCCTGCCCAACTCCTTCAAAGGATCCTTTGCCCTGCGGGCTTTCTCCTTCCCCCCTCCCTGCTGCGAATACAGCCCTAGTGGAAACAAAAGCACCAAACCGACAAGAAACGCCATCACTCTTTTCATCATAGCCTCCTTTTTTTCTAAAATTTTTTGGAATTTAGGGGAAAAACTTTTTGAAAAAAGGTTTTCAGACTTCCCAAAAACTTTCGGGCCATAGGGGGAACCCTTTTAGAAAAAAGGTTTTTCCCCTACCACCCCCTCCTAAAAACTTTTCTCACTTGGAACCTTTTAGAAAAAAGGTTTTCCCCTACCACCTCTTCCCAAAAATTTTTCAGCCAAGGGGCTCTTTCCCCTTCTCTATCTTCTTCGCCGAAAGGAAGACTTCCATTTTTTCAATCCCTTCGAAAATTTCAGGCTCTTCTGAGACGGAAAAGAACCTCCTTGCAAAATCCTCTCAATCGCCTCCACCACCTCGCCGGGAAGCTGAAAACGCTTGCGTGGCGACTTCTCCATCATCTTCTGGATCAAGCGAGAAGTGTCCGCAGATACCCGCCTATTCCTTTCTTGGGCAAACGGCACCGGCTCCAAAACATGCATCTGCATCACAATCACCATCGATTTGTGCTCAAATGGCGGCGCTCCTACCACCATATGATACAAACTGGCCCCAAGGGAATAAATATCCGAGCGAATGTCAATCTCCTCCGCTTTTGCCTGCTCCGGCGACATATAAAGTGGAGTGCCCACTGTAGTTCCATCCATCGTCAGTTTCAACTGCCGATCGTCCGATAAGCACTTCACCAACCCCAAATCGCATAATTTAATCTGGCCACCTTTCGATAAAAGCATATTCTCCGGCTTAATATCCCGATGCACAATCCGGAACTCCCATGCATGCTCTAGAGCACTTGCAATATCCCGCACAAACTCCAAGGCTTGCCTCTCCTCAAGTGCCCCCTTCTTCTCGATCAAGTGATCTAACGTTGTCCCCTCCACGTACTCCATTACATAGTAGAGATGCCCCTTGGATTCGCCCATATCGATCGCGCGAATAATATTGGGATGTTGCAATTTTCCCAAGGACTGCGCCTCTCGAATAAATCGCTGCTTCCGCTGTTCTCCATCCTCCAAATTGTTGGGCAAAACCTTAATCGCCACCAACTTCCCCATCGATTCCTGTACTGCCTTATACACCACCCCCATCGCCCCTTGTCCAATCTTTTCTATAATCCGATATCCTGGCACAAGACGAGCCAAGGTAGGTGAAATCTTCCCAGAAGGCTTCCGATCCTTCTCCCCCTCACACTTGAGAGAGGAAACAGGCGAACTCTGCTGCGAAGGGCCACCAGGCGAGTTATTGTTTCCAACGGCCACCCTCCTAGAAGATGCCTCCCCTTTCTTCTGCCTAAGACGCTCAATGGACCTTAAAATCGAACGATGCACCCTCTCCTCAATATATCCCTTCTTCAGCAAGTAATGACCTAAAGGACGTTTTACCTTTGAGGACGCCTGCTCTTTTAAACATTCGTCCAACTGCTCCTGAGAAATAAAGCGATTTTTAAGCGCAATTTGACCATAAAGCTTGCTCTGATCCCGGATTTCCTTGCGCCGCTGTACCTCCAATATCTTCTGGACATCCTCCCTAGATAAAAAGCCCATCTTGACACAAACTTCCCCCAAACTTACGTACCCTAACGTCTGGCGCAACTCCTCCTGAAACTTCAAAGCCTGCTGTAGCTGCACATCCGTCATCAAATTATTCTTCAAAGCAATCTTGCCAAATAGCAAAAGTTCGTCGCTCATCGCTTCCTCTCGCCTATTGTTCGTTTCCTTTGGGTACTATTCCATTCTCCCCAACGCCACTCTCCCCCCACGTCCTTGTAATAAAAAAAATCCCCCCATAATTTCCTCGTCTACTCTACTTTCTTACCTCCATTTCCACCCGCCTTGCTGTGGAACGAACCACCTTCCAAGAAGGCACCGCATTTTTCAAATGAAATTCCAACTGGTTTAGTGTTCCCTGAAATAGCAGCGAATATACCGCCGTCTCCTTTGCATAACTGCGCCGATCCAGACGGATAACCTTTCCTTTTAAAGCTTTTTCCAACGCCAATAAATCCCTGTGCTTGGCCCGGGAAACCACCAGCTCAAACTCGCTCTGCACAAACCGCTGCTTCGCCCACACCTTCTTCAACTTCTGAGCACATAACTCGGCTAACTCCCGCGCCATGTCCTCTAAATAAGTGTCCGAACCCACACTATTGCGGGTTCTTAACGACTTGGAAAAATGAATCCGCGCCGTGTCCGCCTCTATCGCCTTCATGTAAATCAGGTACCGATAAAGCTGAACACTGGTATCATACGCGTTCGTCGTACCCGCATCCTGCACGCTGACCCTACACGCCACGATAACCTCCACTCCATAGCGATTCTTTAACGCTAACAGCTTGTTCGGATCTGTATCCGTAACCGCCGCATCCACCTGCTTGATATTCTCAATCTGAGCTCTGTCCACCAAATGAAATCCTTTGCTCAAAAAATGCTCTTCTATCGCCCCGGCCACCAAATCAAAATCCTTATTCCCGTCTGAGGTGGAACTGTCCCCTGCTTTGCCAGAATATACGTACACCAACACCCGAGGAAGCGGCGGAGGTGGCACCTTCGACTCTCCCTTCTTCAGGCTTCCGTAACTTTTGGATACCCTGGAAGGACCTACTCCCACTGTCATCCCTACCGACACTCTAGCGGAAGGCGTAGGGGCAGAAACCTCAGAATTGGCTCTAGCATTTTCTTGGCGAGAGACCTCTCGCTCTCCAGCACAACTGATGCAAAGAAATAAACAAAAAAGAAAAACCAAACCATGTCTCATTTCTGTTCCTTTCCAAATAGAAAAACAAAAAAACACCCTAAACTCTCAGACGAATTCTGAAAACATCTTTGGGTTCTTTGACATTCATTATAAAATTTTTATAATAGAATGAAAAGAAAAAAATTGTGGAAAAGAAAACTTTTTCTACTCTACACCATCATAGGAAGGGTAGTCTATGTCCGAACAAAAGGTAGACCTAGAAGGCTACTGCTATCGCGTCAATCAAGATGTTGTCGTTAGCCTGATCAAACGCACCGTCCAAGATGACCTCACCCTCGAAGAAGTGGTGGAAAAAGAAATCCTCTGCAACAAAACCAACCTCTGCGGCCTAGCCGCCGAAAGCTGCCCCATTGTCATTGGTATCATCGAAGAAGCACGAAAAAAACGCAAAAAAAGTTGACCTCGCCTCCCCTCTAGCGCAAGCCCCCCCGCCTGCGCTAACCCCTCCCTGCTACCGCCGCAAATACACCTTGTGAAAACGTCGACTTCCCACCGGATCTATGCGAAATCCCTCCACCCGCTTGTTCATCGGTACCACCACCACCGAGTGCGCCAACGGCACCCACGGAACCTCCCGATGAAAAATCTCCTGTGCTCTCCGATATAAACTCGCCCTCTTCTTGCGATCCGAGATCACTTTCGCCTCCTCCAATAACCGATCAAACTCCTTGTTGCGGAAAAACGCAATGTTCGTCGCCGGCTTCTCCGCCGCCGTCGAACTCAGTAACACATACAAAAAATTGTCCGGATCCCCATTGTCCCCCGTCCAACCCAACAACGCCATCCCGTGCTCCCCCTGCTCCAACTTCTGCTGATACGTCGCCCAGTCGTACTGCACAATCTTTACCCTCACTCCCACCTTCGCCAAATCCGCCTGTACCGCCTCTGCCAACTTTCGCGCATTCGGCATATACGGCCGCTGAATAGGCATCGCCCATAAATCCGTCTCAAAACCCTCCGGATAACCCGCCTCCTTCAGCAACTTCTTCGCTAATTCCGGGTTGTACTCGTAATCCCGTATCCCCCGATGGTACCCCCAAACCGTCGGCGGCAACGGATTGACCGCCACCACCCCCAAATCTCCAAACACCGCCCGAACAATCGCCTTCTTGTTGATCGCGTGGTAGATCGCACGACGAACGCGGACATCGTCAAAAGGCTTCTTCTCCATGTTCATCGCCATATAACCCACATTTAATCCCTCCTGACGCACAATCTTAATGTTGGGATCCCGCTCCAGCGACGGCACCTCCTCCGGGGCCGGAAAATCCATAATATCAATCTCCCCCGCACGCAAAGCCACCGCCCGAGCCGTCTGGTCCGGGATCGTTTTTAACACCAACCACTTAAACTTAGGAGCTCCACCCCAATACTTCTCGTTCGCCCGATACACAATCCGATCCCCCTTGATCCATCTGTCGAAAATAAATGGACCCGTTCCCACCGGCTTCTGCGCAATCTCCTCCCCACGCCCCTCTCTCAGCAACATGTCCGCATAATCCTTCGATAAAATCGAAGCAAAATTCATCGCTAAATTCGATAAAAAAGTGGCGTCCCGCTTGTGTAAAATAAACTTTACCCGGTACCTGTCCAACGCCACCACATCCTTCACAATCCTATTCATCCCCATGCTCATCCAATAACTAAACGATCGCCCCCCTATCCGATGGTAAGGATGCTTGGGATCCATCTGCCGCTTAAACGAAAATACCACATCCTTGGCGCTAAACTCCGCTCCCGGAAAGTACTTTGTACGGTGAAACTCAACCCCTCGACGCAATGAAAAAATCACCTCCAAACCCCCCTTCTCTATCCGCCAACTTGTCGCCAACGCCGGCTCAAGCTCCACCGTCCCATACTTAAACTGAACCAGCGTATCATATACCTGGGTCGTCGCATAAAACGTCTCCCCATCGTTCGCCCTAGCCGGATCAAACGTCTTCGCATCCCCCGAACGACCAAAAATCAATACGTCCCGCCTCTTGGATTTGCGAACGCATCCTCCCACCACCATCCCCACCAATAGCAAACTCAAGCCTATCCAAAAAATTTTCTCAAAAATCCTCATATCTTTTCTCCTAAACTTCTCCAATATGTTCTCATTCTTAAGCTTAAGCCCTCTCAACTTTCCCCCTCCCTTACCTCCCCTGATGCCGTAAAAACGCCCGGGGAAGATATTCCACCAAATCCTCCGCTATTAAACTCACCTCCCCCCCCCCCCCC
>RFKQ01000136.1 GCA_003694635.1 Planctomycetota bacterium | reverse complement strand
GGGGGGGGGGGGGGGAGAGAATTCTTGGAGGGTGCTAGGGTCGACTTTGGGGAAGAGTGGGGGGATTTTTTGGACTTGGCTGCCGGATTTGAGTCGTCCCCATTGGAGGGCTTGGGGGTAGTTTTTTTCTTGGCGATGGCCGAGGGCTTGGAAGATTTTTTCGGCGGTTTTCGGCATTATGGGCAGAAGGACGTAGCCACCTATGCGCAGGATTTCGGCCAAGTTGTAGAGGACTTGGCATAGCCGGGGGTGTTTTTCTTTTTCCTTGGCCAATTTCCAGGGTGCGGTGCGCTCGACATATTTATTGGCAAGGCGGAAGAGGTTCCACAGGCGATTGAGGAGTTTATGGTATTCGAGTTGGCAGTAGTGGGCATCTAGATTTTCGAGCAGTTCCAGGGCGTTTTGTTTTAGAGGTTGGTCTTCTTCACTGTTCCATTGGCCTGTTTGGAGGGTTCCATTCAAAAATTTGATGGTCATAGACACGGTACGGGAGAGGAGATTGCCTAGATCGTCGGCTAGTTCGTGGTTGATGCGTTTGAGGAGGGATGAGAAGGAGAAGTCCCCATCCTGTCCGAAGGGGAAGTCGGCGAAGAGGTAGTATCGCAGAACGTCGTTGCCGAATTTTTTGGCGATGGGGACGGGATCGATGGCGTTGCCTAAGGACTTGCTAATTTTTTGTCCATTGATGGTAAAGAAGCCGTGGATAAAGAGGGATTGGGGCAGTTCTAATCCGGCGGAGAGGAGCATCGCTGGCCAGATGATGCAGTGGAAGCGGATGATATCTTTGCCTAGGATATGGAGGTTAGCGGGCCAATATTTTAGTTTTTTCTTTTTTCCGTAGCCGATTCCGGAGATATAGTTGATCAGGGCATCGAACCAGACGTAGATCACTTGATTTTTATCGATGGGTAGGGGGATGCCCCAGCTTTGTCCCATGCGGGAGATGCTGATATCTTCGAGGCCGCTTTCGAGGAAGCTGAGGACTTCTTTTTTTCGGTAGTCGGGGAGGACAAATTGGGGATGTTGGCGGTAGTGTTCGAGGAGTTGGTCTTGGTAGCGGCTTAGGCGGAAGAAGTAGTTTTCTTCTTCGAGAATTTCGCATTTGCTGAGGTGTTGGGGGCACAGGCCGTCGTTTAGGTCGGATTCTTTGTAGAAGGCTTCGCATTTCCAGCAGTAGGGGCCGGAGTATTTGCTTTTGTAGATATCGCCGTTTTGGTATACTTTTTGGAAGATTTTTTCCACCGCTTGGATATGTCGTGGTTCGGTGGTGCGAATAAAATCGTCGTAGGTAATGTCTAAAGCTTTCCAGGTGTTTTGCCAGATTTGGCTCATTCGGTCGGTGTATTGGTGGATTTCCTCATTGGCTTTTTTGGCGGCTTCGACGGTTTTTTGGGAGTTTTCATCGTTTCCTGTTAAGAAGAAGACATCGAAGCCTTGGAGGCGTTTATAGCGAGCTAGGATATCGGCGGCGATGGTACAGTAGGCGTGTCCGATATGGGGGACGTCGTTGATGTAGTAGATCGGGGTGGTGAGGTAGAAAGTTTTTTTCATGCTGGAACCCTTGGTTAAGTGGAGAAAAACACTTGCAATTGGGAGACGATTCAGGATAATTTGGAGTGTAATCATAGCGTTATTTTGATTTTTTTCAAGGAAGGGAGTGAGGAGAAAGGGGAGAAATTTGGAAACTTGTCATCCAAGGGAAGTAAAAAGTGAGCTCAAGTGTTTGCTTTTTTGTTTGTTTAGAGTGGTCCTTTGAGAAAACAGGAGGGCATAATGCGTAGGTTTTGGAATAGGCGGAGCGAGTTCAGTTTTTTGGGGCTGATTCTTGGTTGGGTGATTTTTTCTCTAAGTGTTCCCTTATGTGCTCAGGAGAAGGTGGAGGATATTATCACTTTAAAGAATTTGGGCTACAGCGAGGAGGAGATTTTAGAGGAGTTGCGGGGCAAAAAAAAGCTTTCTTTTACGGAGGCGGAGTTGGAGAAACTGAAAAAAGCTGGGGTTGGAAAGAAAATCATCGACTTTTTAAGAAAGCGTTCTCTTGTGTCTTCGGAGATCACGCTGGAGCAAATTCGCCGCTGGCACAGGTCGGGGAAGAGTTCCCTCTGGATTCTAAAGCAGCTGCGGGGTCGAAAGGCCTCTTCTCCCACGGCCAAGGAGGCTTTGGCTTTGGTGCGGGAGGGGGTGGATTTGGCGGTGTTGTATCGTTTAAAGAGGAAGCCGCTTCAGGAGAGGGATGTGGTTTTGCTTGCGAGGAAGGGGACGTCGTTGGAGTTGTTTACTTTGCTTTTGGAGCAGGTGGGGGTAGGTTTTCGGCCTAGTCCGAAGGAGGCGTTAGCGCTGTTGAAAAAGGGGGTGAAATCGGGTTGGATCAAGCTTTTGATAGGGGGGAAGTACCACCGCAAGGGGGTGGTTTTAGGAGGTGCTCGGGAGGGGGATTGGGCGCGCTATGAGCATGTGGGGAGGGAGTTTTTGGTGGTTTATCCCCGGGGCTGGAGGCATTTTCGGGAGTATAAAAACGGGGAGGTGGAATATTTTTTCACCCCTGATTCGTCGTTTGAGTCGGCTCGGGTGGGTTTTGGATTGCGTCGGATTTTTTTGGCTTTTGAGAGGAGTTTTGCTCGTTTGACGTTGGCGCAGATGGGGAAGAAGCTGGATTTGCTTTTGCGGGCGGAGGAGAGTGGTTTGAAGGTAGTGGCTTCTTCTCAGCCGTTTTCCGTGGGGGGACATAGGGGTTTGCGGTGGGACTATCGTGGTGGTTTAAAGGGCAAGACGGGGGAGTTTGCTGCGTCTTTGGTGGTGGTTAGGGAGGGGGAGGTGTTGTATTTGCTCTACCATTTTTCTCCGGTGGAGAGGGAGGGGGAGTATCGTTCGATTTTTCGCTCCATTTATCGGAAGATTCGCTTAGGTCTTCCCCCCTCGGAGGGGCGGGCTAGGAGGTGGACAGCGACGGAGTTGGTGGAGAGGTTTAAGTCGTCGGTGGTATGTGTTTTTGCGGGGACGGAGAAGGGATTTCGCTCTTCTGGGAGTGGTTTTATTATTCGGCGGGATGGGTATGTGATCACCAATCATCATGTGGTTTGGGATGGGAAGGCGAAGAAGTTTTACACGCATTTTCAGGTGGCTTGGGATTCTTCGTTGGGAAGGGAGCCGGTGAAGGCGGTGTTGGTAGGAGCCAAGCGGGAGTGGAGTTCGGATCTTATTCAGAGTTTGACGGTAGGGGGGGCGGACATAGCGCTTTTAAAGATTGTGCCTCCGGGCCCTTATTCGCCTGTTCGTCTTACGCCGCTTAAGGATGTGAAGTTAGGGGATCCGGTGTTGGCGATGGGTTTTCCTCGCACGGATTTATTTGGGGATGTGCGGGGCAATCGCCTCTCCCTTTTTGTCACGAAGGGGGGGATTGTTCGTTTCAATCGGGACTCAGAGGGGCGGGTGAAGTCCATTTACACGGATGCCAAGATCACCCATGGCAACAGCGGGGGGCCATGTTTTGATTTGGCGACGGGGGGGGTATTTGGGATCAACACCTTTGGCGCATGGCACAGCATTGAGGCGGACATTCCTCAGTTAAAGAAGTTGCAGTTAGGGGATTTGGTGGGGTATTATGGGGTGATTCCGTTGCGGTATGTATTTGAGGAGTTTCCGGAGTTCACTCGTTTTCCTGCTGGATACGAGAGAAGATTATCGTTTCAAGATCGGTTAATTTTGACCAGGGAATTTCTTTTTCGGCGCTTTTTATCCGCGGCTCGGCGTCAGATTGAGGCGTTGAAGCGGGAAAATCCTTTCCATGGGGAGGTTTTATTTTTGGAAGGATTTTACCATTTGCTCAATGGGGAGCTCAAGGTAGCGATGGCTTCGTGGAAGAAGGCGCTAAAGCGAGACCCTGCGCACCAAGAGGCTTTGGTTGCGATGGGGACGCTTTATTTGGAGTTAAAGGATTACATTTCCGCGGCCCAATATGCCCAGAGGGCGCTGGAGAAGCATCCGCAGGACTACAATGTTCGGCTTTTGATGAGCCGGATTTACCTTGCGCTGAAGCGGTACGAGGAGGCGCGCAGGGAGGCGCAAAAGGCGGCGGAGTTGGTACACCATGTCTTGCCGGAGCCGTTTGTGTTGATAGGGAAATCCTTTTATGGTCAGAATAAATTGGACGAAGGAAAAAGCTATTTCCAAAAAGCGGTGGAGGCCAATCTTTACCATATTGGGGGTTGGTTGGGTTTGGGGGAATATTTTGAGCGGAAGGGGATGTACGAATCGGCGATTTTGGAGTACGGCAAGCTAGGGTCTCATGTTCCGAATGCTTATGAGGCGTATGAGGCGATAGGGCGTTGTTATCAGCGTTTGAAAAACTATTCCAAGGCCTACGAGAGTTATATGAAGGGGATTGCGCTAGCGCGCAAGAGTGGCATAACTCCTAGCGAGGAGTTGCTTTACCAATGCGCTTACATTTCCCATCGTTTTATGAAGCAGCCTTTGAAGGCGTTGAAGATATTGGTTCATTACTACAATTTTTACGGTTTTCAACCTTCTTCTTGGCGTGGGCATTTGGAGGGGGCGAGGATTTACCAGGACGAGTCAAAATTGGGTTTGGCGTACGCTCATTACAAAATGGCGCGAGGTTTTGATTTGGAGAGGAAATTGCCATTTTTTCCGAAGGCTTCTTTATCTGTGGAGGAGTTAAGGATTGTTAGTAATTTAGGCTACACGCCGGCGATGGTAATTGGGTTGGTGAAGGGAGCTGGGGTGAACTTTATTCTTCGCACGCGCAAGGAGGTGGTTCAGCTTGCCAAGCAAGGGATTGCGGTGGAGGTGATTCTTTATATTCTTCAGCGCCAGAGGAGCTCCACTCGGCGGGTAGTTCGGCGAACGCCTTCTCCAGCTGTGAGTGGGTTGCGTTCCCTTGTGGGGAAGTGGTCGGGGACCACGTTAACTCCGCAGGGTTTTCGGGTGAAGGTGTTTTTATGGGTGGACGCGAGGGGCAAGTTTCAGATGGATTTTTACAATCTTTACAACAATATTTTGCTTCGCCGTCTTTCTGGTCGGGTGCAGGTGGAGAAGAATGTGGTGACATTTTGGATTTCTTATCCTCAGGTGGGTAAGCAGAGTGTTTATTTTCAGCGGGAGGGGAATGTGCTCAAACTTGGGGATGGTGTTCGTTGGGATGTGTTTTATTTGGTTCGTTGATCTTAGGTTATATTCGTTTTTTTCCCATAGAAATTGGGGTGGGGAAGAGCTAGTTTGTAAGGGAAAAAGGACAGAAAGGAGCCATAGACGATGGGATTTAAGAGGTATATTTTGGTTATATTTTTTCTATGTTCGAGTTTAGCTTTGGTTTGGGGTGAGGGTAGCGCATCGGTGCGGGTGGAGGAGGTGGTTTATAGCCCGCGTTTTTCCAAGGCTTGGGGTAGATTTCAGGGGAGGGGGAAATTTTCTATTCGTTTTGAGCTTCACTATCGCCCTTCGGGCAAGAAGGTGGAGGATTTTTTTCAAGCTGCACGTCGCCGCAAGGCGTTGGTGGTGGTGGATTCGCCGCAGACGAGGGGTGTATTTTACTCGTTTCAAGGGGTTTCTGTGCAGCAGAGGGGTTTTCCCCCCCCTCCGCCGGTCTATTATGTGTATCGTTTGAGGCGTTATGGTAATCTTTATGAGTTTCAGGTGATTTTTCGCGCGCCCTTTTTGCCCATTCCTTCTAGGGCTCCCCGTCTGCCGGCGCCGGTGGTGCCGGTTAAGGTACCTTCTTACGTGAGGGAGCTACGGGACTCACTTCTTTCTAGGAATGTGGAGTTGTTCAAGCGATCGGTGTTTTACGGGGATATTGAGCGTTTTCTTTCTTTTTCCAAGCGGTTGTGCCATCACCATCGGGTGAGTCTCAAGGGGATATGGGCGCGGATTGGGCGCAAGGACGTAAAATTAGCAGCGGTGACTTCTGTTGGGCATTCCAAGGTTGGGGGGAAGGAGAGTTTTGTGTATCGCTTTCCGGCCAAGTTAGGGGATGAGCTTAAGCTGAGGTTTGAGTTGGGTTTAGGGTGCCTTGATATTTATGTAAAAAAACGCAAATCTTCTTCTTGCGGCTTAGGGAAGGCGCTTCAAATTCAGGTGAGTTCAGGGCGGAAAAGCCGGCTCGGCCGTTTTCTTTCTGAGGGGGTGTATGGGTTGGACTGGGGGAAGGTAGAGAGTTTGCGACGGAAAACGTTTTTCATACGTTTATCCGGACGCGTACTGATGAAGGGGAGGATTTACCATCGTTTTGGTCGGGAGGTGGAGAGGCGTTTGGACACGGGGAAATATAAATTTTCAGACCTTTCGCCCAAGGCGGGGATAGAGGATTACATGTTGGCATTGTATCGGGATTTGGAGGCGTTTTACGATCCAGATGTAGATAGGATACGGTATCATTTGCCTCATCCTCGTTATTGCACGCTATCGGCTGGGGATTATGAGCTTTTGTTGCAAGCTCCTTCGAGTTGCCAAAATCTCCGCTCGTATGCCCAACGTTGGTGGAAGGGGGCGAAGTTAAATCCTTACCAGCCTCTGTATTATGTTCTTCAGGAGGCTTATTTTTTAGATCAATTTCCTAGGAAGTTGTTGGAGAGTAAGCTAGAGGCGGTGGAGAGGAGTTGGGGGAAGGGGGGGAATTTCTGGACTTTGCGGGAAGCGCGTTTTTTTTATAGTCTAGGTTTGGTATATCCGAAGTTGCCGGAGGATTTGCGCAAAAAGGCGCTGAAGCTCGCTGATCATTTTTGCAGATGGGTGGAGGATAGTGAGGAGCCGGTATTGTTGATTATAAGTAAGCGGATGATTCGTAGGAAGAGTCTGAGTCTTTTTCCGCACACGCTTGCGATCTTAGGATTTTTGTACTTTTACCGCCATACTTCCGAGAATCGTTTCTTAGGATTTGCGATTTTGCAGGGGGTTCATTTGCAGACGCAGCATCGGTTGGACCCCAAGAGGGTGTACACATCGTCAGCTCTTTCTCATCTTGCGTGGAGCAGTTATCTTTTGTTTCGGCAGACAAAGTTGGAGCGTTTTCGTCGTTTGTATGAGTTATTTTTAGGCGAAATTTTATATCGCATTCGCACCCAACGTTCTCAGTTAAGTTCTAGGGACAGATTGGACTTTTTGAGATTTTTTCAAGACTTGAAAAGGTTTCAGAGGACGGTAAAATAGGCATCGTTCGAAGTTGGATTGGTTTATTTTCACATCTACTCACGAGGAAGAGCAATGGATTATAGCTGGAATGAGCTTCGCTTGATTTTACCGTTGATTGTGATTTTTGCGGTAGGTTTTCTTATTCTTGGGGTTGGTTTAATTTTGCCTTCAAAACGGGAGGGTAGGGGAGGAAACTCCCATTTTATTCTTCCGTTTCTTGGTTTGGTGGGGGTGGTGGGGAGTTGGGTATCCCTGTTTTACGTATGGAATACACCGAAGCTTTTTCGCAAGTTAGAGAAAGGCTCGCGTTTAGAGAAGAGTTTGGAGAAGAAGGAATTAAATCAGGCGTTGGAGAAAGAGTTGAAGCGTGTGGGGATCGTTCTTTCTCAGAGAGCGAAGATTTACTATGAAAGCAACCGATGGCATATTGTGGATGGAGCGAAGCGTTGGGATTTGGAGTTGAGTTCGGAGGGGCTGAGTATTTACCATTATGGGGAGAAGGGTATTTTATCCGGGAGTTTGGTGGTGGACAATTTTGGCTTATTGTTTTGTTTTTTGATCACGATAGCTCTTTTTTTAGCGATTTTAATGTCTCAGGAATATGCTTCTCGGATGGGATATCACCATGGGGAGTACTATGCTTTGCTTTTTTTCGCCTCGGGTTCTTTGATGGCCATGGCGCTTAGTTATCATTTGCTGACGTTATTTGTGGCGATGGAGACGTTATCGTTGAGCGTTTATGCACTAGCGGGTATGTCTCCAAGGCAGGTACGTTCCCAGGAATCAGCGTTAAAATATTTTATTCTCGGCTCATTTGCTTCGGCTTTTTTGCTTTATGGAATCTGCCTTCTCTACGGAGCAACGGGGAGTTTAGATCTGCGGGATCCGGCGTATAGAGCGGTGATGGACACTGCGCACCCGTATTTTGCTTTATTTTTAAGTGGAATTTGCCTTATTACGTTTGCTTTGGCGTTTAAGGTGGGAGCGGTTCCTTTTCACTGGTGGGTGCCGGATGTGTACGAAGGGGCGCCGACGCCTATTACGGGTTTTATGTCGACGGCGGTGAAGGTGGGGGGTTTTGCGCTGATGGCTCGGGTGGTTTATGGGATGTTTCGCTGGCAGGTGTTGCAGGATTTTTGGATGCCGGTGGTTTGGATTTTGGCGGTGATTACGATGTTGGTGGGTTCGGTGTTGGCGCTGTGGCAGCGCAATATAAAGCGCTTACTTGCTTATTCTAGCGTTGTTCATGGGGGTTATCTGTTGATTGCCATTTATGTGGTAGGAAGTGCGGGCCAAGGCGTGGATTTATCGCCTTCTGCGCTCCATACAGCGTTAGGCTCTATTCCGTTTTATTTGGCGGCGTACACATTCATCACAATGGGGGCATTTGCGGTGGTGATTTCTCTTGCGAGGAATGGGGAGGACAGGGAGGATTTTGAGTATTACACGGGGCTGGCGCATCGCAAACCCAAGCGGGCGTTGGCGTTGACGATTTTTCTGTTGGCGTTGGCGGGGATTCCTCCCACGGCGGGGTTTGTGGGAAAGTTTTACGTCTTTAAGGCGGCGATCGAGGGTGGATTTTATGTGTTGGCGTTGTTGGGAATTTTGGCGAGTGTGGTTTCCCTTTACTATTATTTGCGGGTGGTAGTGATTATGTACATGCATCCGGCAGAGGAGAGCTTTGATCAGGATTTTGATCCTTGGGGTGTGAAGTGCGCCATAGCGATTTCTTTGGCGGCGGTGGTGGTGCTTGGGGTGTTGCCTGCGGGGTGGTTGGCGGTTTCCCAGTATAGTGCATTTGCGTTTGTAAGATAAGGTATAGAAAGGAAATGTACTTGTGGAGCAGGATAGAGAGCGATCGGAGGCAGTGGAGAGTCCCGAGGAGTACATTTGCGATCGATACATTGATGCTTGGGAGGCGGCTGGGATCGCCGCCGCATTAAACGAAAGGGGGATGCGGGCGTTGGAGGAAGAAGATTGGCAGAGGGCTTATACTTATTTTGAGTTGGCGTTGCAGTATCAGCCCCATCGCCGTTCTTGCCGAGTAGCGTTGAGCAAATTGCAGAAGAATCTGGCTCTACGGGAGGAAATTTTTGGAGAGATTTTTAGCTTATTTCCAGAGGAGGCAAAAGAAAAAACGGGTTCGTTTACTTGCCCAGAATGTTCTTGCCCCAATCCGGAAGGGGTGAGAGTGTGTCGTTGTGGGAGGGAGTTTGCTAAAGAGAAGTCTCCAAAATGGAAAAGCTTTCTTCCCCATTCTTCGAAGAGCCCTTCGTTGTTGGGAATGTGGTGGTTTTTTCTGCCTATTTTTCTAGGGATATTAGCGATTTTAGGTTTGCTTCTTTTTCGTCCTTCTTCCTTTTCTCGGCCTGTTCCCCAAAGAATATCTGATAGGGTAAGCCGGAGTGATATTCGGGAAATTTCTCAGATTCAGAAGGAAAATCAGGTACTTTTGGCTGCGGTCAAGAATCAGGTGGAGCTTTTGGAAAGCCAGGTAAAGCATTTTAAAGAGGCCGCTCAAGGTTCTTCTAAGCCTTCTTCTTTGCATGCGCCTTTGGCCCTTGCGGAGCAGCACAAAGAAATCCAAGCTCTTCTGGCCAATATCTACAATAAAATCGAGCAAATTCATTCCTTGTTGACTGGTTTGCGTGTGAAGAATCTGAGGCAGGGCAAGGGAAAAAAGTCTTCTTCACCGAAAAGAAGCAATTCACAGAAGCAGGAGAGAAGTTCAGCTTCCAAATCTTCTAAGTCTTCGAAGAACGATTAAGAGAGCTTTGCAGAGGGTAGGAATCTTTTAGAGAACCCCTCTAAAGTAAGAGAAATTTAAAAAAAGTTTTTGGGAATGAGGTGATTGGGAAAAACCTTTTTTCCAAAAGGTTTTCTCTTATGGCTTAGCTGGTGGAGAAATTTTGGAAAAATTTTGGAAATTTTTTTAAGAGGTCTTTTCTCTAAATCACAGAAATTTTAGGAGGTTTTGGAACCTTTTAGGAAAAGAGGTTCTGAAAAGTTTGAATGTTGAAATGTTTTAGAGGTTTGACTTTACTGCTGAGCTCATTTATTTTGTTACTCCTTTTAGGTGTTGTTGGTTGTGTATTTACTTCTTTGGAGAATGTAGCGCTTTATGTGTGGAAGGAATATAAGGCGCCGAAGATAGTTCAGAAGAAGGGTTTGGTTTTGTATGGTGGAGAGTTTTCGTGGGATGAGGATCGGGTTTATTTATTTTTTGGCAATGGAGAGGTTTTTTCCTTCGATGTGGACAAGGGTCCAGAAAAGTTAGAGTTTTTGTTTAAACTTCCGCATTTGTTAAGGGGTTTTCGCATTTCGCCGGATGGGAAGCGGTTGGCTTTTTTTTCAGATGGGAAGGGGGCTTGGTTATGGGATATGGAGTTGAGGAAGGAGGTGTATAGTTTTGTGGGGCATCGGGATCCTGTGAAAGCTTTAGCTTTTTCGCCGGACGGGAAGTTTTTGGCGACGGGGAGCTTAGATGGGATGGTGAAGATTTGGGATTTGGCTACGGGGAAGGAGGTACAGACTTTAGAGGCAGATATAGAGGGAGTGCGGGCGGTGGAGTTTACTCAGGACGGAAAGGGCTTGCTAACGGCAGGGGGTGGAAAGAAGATCAAACATTGGCTTTGGAAGGTTCCCAAGATTGTGCGAGAATTTTCCGGACATGAGGAGGAGATAGTGGTGCTAGCACTCTCGCCGAGTGGAAGGTATTTGGCTAGTGGCGATTTGAATGGAGTGGTCATTTTATGGGATTTGGAGACCGGGCGGTTGTTGAGGGATTTCCATCATCATCAAAAGGCGATTACGGCGATTGAATTTTCGAGGGATGAGAATTATATTCTGATAGGGAGTGCGGATAAAACGGTCAGTCTGGTGAGCCGGGAGGGGGGCTTTCTTCGGGTGGTGCCGGGGGCTGTGCAGCCGGGAAGAGTGATTTCCTTTCGCTATGGGCGCAAGGGGAAGCGCGTGATCAGCGTTTTTCCTCAGGGTTTGGTTCGCATTTGGAAGATAGGGACTCCGCCTTCAAAGAAGAAGAAATAAAAAAATTGACGAGGGAGTTGGATTTTTATTTAGCAGCAGCTGCAGGATGAGGTGCGAGGGATGCGGGAGAGTTCTTTAGGAATTTTGTTTTGGTTAGCTCTCAAGGAGCAGTGGCGCAATTGGCGGAGTGGGGTGGTGGTGGTTTTGCTTGGCTTGCCCATTTTGGTCTCATTTATCGCTAATTTTCTCTCAGCTCCACGGGCAGGGGAGCAGCTTTCTCAGTTGGAGTGGTATCTTTCATTGGTGGAGAATATGATATTGCAATATTACATTTGGCTGCTTCCTTTGCTTTATGGAGCTTGTGCGTTGCAGGACGAGGTGGAACAGGGGACGCTGCATTATCTGTTGGTGCGTCCCTTTCCGCGGTATTACTTGGTGATATCAAAATTTATGGCAACAGTGTTTTTTTCTTTGGTTTCTCTTTTCTTTTGTTTGGTGGTGTGTGCGTTTTTTTACTCTGCGTTTTCGCTGGAATTTTTTTTCTATCTTGTAAAATGCACAGTGCTTGGGGTTCTTTTTTATTCCAGTTGTTTTCATTTTATTGGAGTACTCGTGAATAAGCCATTGGCGTTGGGGGTGATTTATGGCTTTTTTTGGGAGGTGGTGATGTTTGAGCTCCAAGCGCCGGCAAAGTATTTTACGGGTTTGTACCATCTTAACTCGTTGGTACACTCGCTTAGCTCAGAGGTTCCCATGGAGAGTCTTCCTTCCGAGTCCAGTTCGACTTGGGGTTTATTGGCAGCTTCGGCTATCTTGCTTGGGCTAGCTAGTGTGATCGCTCAATTTCGAGAGTTTTCTCGTACTCCTTCTGGCTCATGAGTTTAGTATGGCGTGGAGGGACGGATAGAAAAGATTCTTGGCAAGAGTGGAATTTTTTTCTAAAAAGGGCTTAGAGATAGAAAGTTTTTAGGAGATTTCTATGGAGTTGAGGAGTGTTTGCGTATTTTGCGGCTCCCGTAGGGGCAAGAAGCTGGAGTATGCGAGCTCTACTAGAGAGCTTGCGGGGATTTTGGTAGAGCACAATGTACGTTTAATTTATGGAGGTGGGAATGTTGGTTTGATGGGGATATTGGCGGATGCTTTTTTAGAGCTTGGTGGTTGGGTGGAAGGTGTAATTCCCAAGGTTCTTTTGGGCAAAGAGATGGCGCATAGAGGCTTGTCAAGGTTGCATGTGGTGGAGAGCATGCATCAGCGCAAGGCGCTTATGGCTAGTTTATCGGATGCGTTCATTGCGTTGCCGGGTGGGATTGGCACGTTGGAGGAGCTTTTTGAGATATGGACTTGGGAGAAGATTTACTATCATCAGAAGCCCATTGGGGTTTTGGATGTAGGGGATTACTATCGGCCGTTGCGCATTTTTTTGAAAGGGATGGTGGAGGAGGGTTTTTTGCCCGGTTCGCTTTTATCGCAGATTGTGTGGGAGAGCTGTCCTCAACGTCTTTGGGAGGGGATGTTAACGCAAGCATCGAGGAAATCGGGACAAAAGCGAATAAATTCCTAGGAGAGGGGGCTAGGCGGTAAGGGTGGCGGAATAGAGATTTTTTGCTAAAATCACAGCAGCGGTTGTAGGGGAGGAAGATTGAGAAAAGATTTTGGATATCCTATAAAAATCTTCAGATCAGGAAAAAAAGCAAAATATTTCACTGATTTTCTTGGCATTAGAGAATTTTAGATAGGGGAGAAGTATGAGTGAAAGAGAAAGACGTATGTTAGAGGTGAGTGCTTACTCTCATGATGTGGATCCGGAGGAGACGAGGGAGTGGATTGAGTCGATGCAGAGTGTTTTATTGCGGGATGGTTCGGAGAGGGCGGTGGAGTTGCTGGCGCATTTAACGGAGTTGGTTCAGCGCTCAGGTGCGGCGGTACCATTTGTAACGACCACGCCTTATATCAACAC
Organism: Planctomycetota bacterium; assembly: GCA_003694635.1. Lineage (GTDB taxonomy): Bacteria > Planctomycetota > J132 > J132 > J132 > J132. The sequence continues at coordinate 12,296 of RFKQ01000136.1, read as the reverse complement.
CATTCCGCGGGATGAGGAGCCGGCTTATCCCGGCAATCGGGAGATTGAGCGTCGGATTAAGAGCATTATACGGTGGAATGCGATGGCAATGGTGGTGCAGGCCAATCGCAATCTTTCGGGAATTGGAGGGCATATTTCCACTTATGCTTCTCAGGCGACGTTATTTGAGGTAGGTTTTCATCATTTTTTCCGGGCTCGTACCGAGAATCACCCGGGGGATCAGATTTTTTTTCAGGGGCACGCTTCCCCGGGGATTTATGCGCGGGCATTTTTAGAGGGTAGATTGAGCGAGGAAGATTTGCACAATTTTCGCCGGGAACTTGCGGAGGGGGGGGGATTGCCCTCTTATCCGCACCCGCGTTTGATGCCGAATTTTTGGCAGTTTCCGACGGTATCGATGGGCTTAGGTCCGTTGATGGCGATTTACCAGGCGAGGTTTAATCGGTATTTACAGAATCGAGGGATTTTAGGGAAGGAGGAGGGGAAGGTGTGGGCATTTTTAGGGGATGGAGAAACGGATGAGCCGGAGGCTTTAGCGGCGTTGCACTTAGCCGCTAGGGAGGGTTTAGACAATTTGATTTTTGTGGTGAATTGCAATCTTCAGCGTTTAGATGGCCCGGTTCGTGGAAATGGGAAGATCATTCAGGAGTTGGAGGGAAGATTTCGGGGAGCTGGTTGGAATGTGATCAAGGTCATTTGGGGGAGCGATTGGGATCCCTTGTTGGAGAGGGATGAAAATGGGGAGTTGGTGCGTCGGATGAACGAGACGGTGGATGGTCAGTACCAGAAATACACGGTCTCTTCTGGGGATTACATTCGCAAACATTTTTTCCGAGGGAGCTTATCCAAACTGGTGGCTCACATGACGGATGAGCAGTTGGAGCGCCTTCGTCGTGGTGGGCACGATCCTCAGAAGGTGTATGCGGCGTATGAGCGTGCGGTGAGCACCAAGGGGCGTCCCACGGTGATTTTGGCCAAGACGATCAAAGGCTATGGTTTAGGAGAGGCGGGGGAGGGGAAAAACATTGCGCATCAGCAGAAAAAGCTCAACGAGGAGGAGTTGCGCCATTTTCGCAGCCGGTTTGGAATACCTTTATCGGACGAGGTATTGGAGCGGGTACCGTTTTACAGGCCGCCGGAGGATTCGATTGAAATTCGGTATCTAAAGAAGCAGCGGGAGAAACTAGGTGGCTATCTACCGCAGGGTTTGGGAGAGGCGCCCCCTTTGGAGGTGCCGGAGAGGGGTTTTTACGAGGAGTTTCTTCGGGGTTCTGGTCAGCGGGAGGTCTCCACAACTATGGGGTTTGTGCTTCTGTTGTCCCGCTTGTTGGCAGACAAAAAGCTAGGGCGGCACATTGTTCCGATCATTCCGGATGAGGCGCGGACGTTTGGCATGGAGGCTTTGTTTCGCCAGTATGGGATTTACAATCCTAGAGGTCAGCTTTACGATCCTGTGGACAAAGGGACTCTTTTGTTTTACCGGGAGGCGAAAGACGGTCAGATTTTAGAGGAGGGCATCACCGAAGCTGGCGCCATTTCTTCGTGGATAGCTGCGGCTACTTCTTATTCTAGCCATGGGGTGGCGATGGTACCAATTTATACGTTTTATTCGATGTTTGGTTTTCAGCGGATTGCGGATTTTGTTTGGGCGGCGGCGGACATGAAGGCGCGGGGCTTTCTCATGGGGGCTACTGCGGGCCGGACCACGTTAAATGGGGAGGGTTTGCAGCACCAGGATGGACATTCTCATCAGATTGCTGCAACGGTGCCGAATATTATGGCGTATGACCCGGCGTTTGTGTATGAGCTTGCTTTGATTTATGAGGATGGCATGCGCCGGATGTACGTGGAGCGCGAGGATGTGTTTTACTATATTACCATCTACAACGAGAATTATTGCCAGCCATCGATGCCGGAGGGGGTAGAAGAGGGGGTCATCCGGGGGATGTATCGTTTTCGAGCCTCTTCACTAAACTCCGATTTGCAGGCCCATTTGTTTGGTTCTGGTCCGATTTTTCGAGAGGTTTTGCGCGCTGGAGAGATTTTAGAAGAAAAATACAAGGTTCGCTGCGATGTGTGGTCGGTGACCTCATTTCAGCAATTGCGTCGAGAAGCTTTAGAGGTGGAGCGATGGAATAGGCTTCATCCTTCGAAAACACCCCGCAAGAGCTACATTGAGTCCGCCTTAGAGAAGGCAAAAGGTGTGTTTGTGGCAGCGACGGACTACGTTGCCTCGATGGCAGAACAAATCGCTCGCTGGGTGCCCGGGCGTCTGGTGGCGTTGGGGACGGATGGTTTTGGTCGCTCAGAATCGAGGCAGTCGCTCCGGCGCTATTTTGAAGTGGACGCAGAAAGTGTTGTTGTGGCGGTACTCTACGAGTTATATCGCCAAGGAAAGGTAAAAGAAAAGGTTCTCAAACAGGCTTATAAGGAATACGGCTTTGATGAAAATAAGCCTTGTGGGCTTTTATTTCGATAGAAGGGAGGTAAGGCCGTGTTATACGAGGTTCGTGTCCCAGAGTTAGGGGAGGGGGTGGAGGAGGCCCAGGTGGTGAAGATTCTTGCGCGCACCGGGCAAGCCATTGAAAAGGAAGAGCCAATCCTGGAAGTGGAGAGCAATAAGGCCATTTTGGCGATTCCCTCTCCTGTGGAAGGGGTGGTCGCCGAAATCCTTGTGCAGGAGGGGGAAAGTGTCCAGGTCGATCAGGCGATCGCTAAGGTGCAGCTCCAATCCCAAGAAACCGGCAAAAAGAGAGAAATCCCTGAAACTAAGCCCGAGAGAGAAGTGGCAGAACCGGCGCCCAAACCAAAGGCACCAGAGACGAAAATGGCTCCGCCTCCCTCCGCGCTGGAGGAAAAGCAGCCATCTTCTTTGAGCAAACATCGCCCTCAAGAGCCCAAAACCTTCAAGTCCACCAAGCCAGCAGCTCGAATATTTACTCCCGTCGGGGACGAGCCTTATCAGTCTTTGAGCGATGTGCCCGCCGGTCCCGCAGCGCGAAAACTGGCCCGGGAGCTGGGCGTAGATCTACGGCAGGTCAGGGGGACCAAGCGGGGTGGACGAATTGATGTGGAAGACATTAAAAACTACGTCAAAAACAGGCTTCAGCTCTCGTCTGTCCCTTCTCAAGGGAGTAGAGAAATCGCCTTACCCAATTTTGAGCAATTTGGACCTGTGCACCGGGCCCCGTTATCTTCGCTGCGTAAAACCATCGCCCAGCGGATGAACTACGCCTGGAGCCAGATTCCCCACGTCTACCAATTTCATGAAGTGGATGTAAGCGATATTCTCGCCCTGAAGGAAAAATACTCCGAAGAATTCAAACAGCGAGGGAGCACCGCTTCCCTAACCACATTTCTTCTCAAAGCCCTAGCCCAATGTTTAAAAGAATTTCCCCAATTCAATGCCAGCTTGGATTTGGCAAAAGGCGAGGTGATCTACAAAGAATACTTTCACCTCGGTGTAGCGGTGGATACCAAAGATGGCTTGATTGTGCCCGTAATACGAGACGTAGATCAGCTCACCCTCTTTGAGATCGGGGCCCGGCTAAGGGAGCTAGCGGAGAAGGCGAGGCAGCGCCGCGTTAGTCCCGATGAGCTAAGCGGAGCATGTATGACACTCTCGAATTTAGGGGGCATTGGGGGAACCTTCTTTACACCGATTATCAATCCACCTGAGGTGGCAATCCTAGGCGTAGGGAGAACCTACATCAAACCGGTATATCAAGGCAATAGCTTCCAGCCAAAACACTATCTTACCCTCTGCCTCTCCTACGATCATCGGCTGATCGACGGCGCAGATGGTGCAAGATTTATCGTAAGATTGGGCGATATTTTGGAAAACTTTGAACGAACATTGCTAGGAGGATAGATGAGCGCAGAAGTTGTAGTGATTGGTGCTGGCCCTGGAGGCTACACCGCCGCTTTTTATGCCGCAGACCTAGGGCTGGAGGTAACTCTAATCGATAAAGATAAGGACCTAGGAGGGGTATGCCTAAACCGGGGATGTATCCCCTCCAAATTTTTACTCCACCTCGTGGGGCTAAAACACCAAATTTTGGAAGCCAGAAAATGGGGATTGGAGTGCAGCGAGGTAAAGATCAATCTGGAAAAGATACGCAAAACCAAAGAAAAAATTGTCCGCAAGCTCAATCTAGGACTAAACAGCCTAGTAAAATCCCGCAAAATCCAGGTTCTACAAGGAAACGCACGTTTTCTTGACCCGCATCGCTTGGAGATTCAGCAGGCAACCAAAACAGAGATCCTCGAATTTCAAAATGCTATCATCGCCACAGGCTCCCATCCTAGTGTACCTAACGCCATTTCTTCCGATAGTTCCCTGATTTGGACCTCAGACGAAGCACTGGAGCTCCGCACCATTCCCCCACGCCTGCTCGTGGTAGGCGGAGGCGTGATCGGTTTGGAGCTAGGGCAGGTCTACCAAACCCTTGGCTCGAAGATCACTATCATAGAAATGCTAGATCAACTCGCCCCAGGAGTGGATCCAGAGCTGGTAAAGATTTTAGAAAAATCCCTTCCCTTTGAAATCCACACCTCTTCTCAACTTTTGTCCCTGCAAGAGAAACAAGACAAAGGCCAAAAAATCCTATTGGCTAAATGGACAAAGGGAGAAAAAGAGTTTAACCAAGAGTTTGATGCTGCTTTAATTGCCACCGGCCGCCGACCAAATACGGAAAATCTCGGTCTCTCCGAGGCAAACATTGAAATATCACCACAGGGTTTCATCGCTGTCAACACCGCTCAGCAAACCTCACAGCCCCATATCTACGCAATCGGAGACGTGGTAGGGCCCCCCATGCTCGCCCACAAAGCTAGCAGACAAGCTAGAGTCGCGGTGGAAAATATCAAACAAATGCCAGCTGAATTCGACAATAGAGCCATCCCTTCGGTAATTTTCACCGATCCGGAAGTAGCCTGGGTAGGCGCTAGCGAACAAGAATTAAAAGAACAAAATATCCCCTACGAAGTAGGAAAATTCCCCTGGGCAGCCTCCGGCAAAGCTCTGACCTTACACCGTACAGAAGGCTTATGCAAAGTGCTCGCTCATCGCAAAACTAAGCGTATCCTCGGCGTACACCTAATCGGTGCCCATGTAAGCGAACTAATCGCAGAAGCTACCCTAGCTGTGGAAATGGGCGCCGTAGTGGAAGATCTAAGCTCCACTATCCACACACACCCTACCCTCTCAGAAACAATTATGGAAGCCTGTGAGGCCATCTATGGGGTGGCCACGCATATCTTCGAAAAAAAACAATCTACCTCTAACTTCAAAAATACCAAGTAATTTAGCCCTTTATGTCTTAGAAACTACTCCCGTATTTTCCAAAACTCATTTGGAAAAAATAGCGCCCAAATCCTGACGCAATATAAGATTGTTTAAAAAAATTCACACCCCCACCCTAGGGTGGGGGAATTAAGGGTACACACCTCTTCCTTTAGCATTAAGCTGCGCAGGCCGCTTTGGGGAAGACAGCTTATACTTTAAGAGGGGTTTTCTCCTTTCCGGTTCGCCTATTCCGACCCGCCTCCCGAGGGCGAAGGGTTAGGAGAAAACCCGATATGATATGTTGTTTATAACAAGAGCAAAAATCGTACCTTTTAAAAAAATTTTCAATTCCATCACAATAAGACACCTAAAAAATTTAGGTATCTTATTCATTTTCAATGAGTTATAATTTATACAACAAAAATCAAACTCCCCTAAGAAATCCTGGATTTTTAGTCAAAATCTTTTAAGTAACTCTGTCCCATTTTGGGACACTTGGGAGAAAAGGCTCTGGAGAGAATTTCAAATTTGGGAAAAGTTTCCATTTTATCAAAGAACTTTTTCTTCCGCTTGCTCTATTTTCTGCCAATTGCCCCACCAACCACTATGCTCTAATTCATAGAATAGTTCTGCACTTATCGTCCTTCCTCTCCTCCTAAGTTTTCAGCAATCTTTTTCCTTAGATCCTCATGTTTATAAGACCAAATGTTTTGAATAATAGGGAACTTACTGATTATTTCTCGGAAACGCTCGAGTATCCCTCCCTATTATCTTGAATTTTTCCATGCTCTAGAGACTTCAAAGATTACCAAAAAAAACTTTAACCTTTTTCCCCTAAAGTGAGAAAAGTTTTTGGAGGTACGGAGCTTTTTTTTAAAAAGGTTTCGAGTAAGAAAAATTTTGGAAAAGGGGTTTTTAGGGGAAAAGGGAGTTCCCTAGTGTGGGTTTATTGGCTAAGACGGGAGAGTTTTTGGATGGTTTTTTGGAGGAGTTTGCGTTCTTTTTTTCCGTAGGTGTGGTTTAGGCGTTTTTTTAGGGCGGGTAGGGAGGAGGGGGATTGGCATTTAGCTAGGGCTTGTATTGCGTTTAGGCGGGTTTTTCTATCTTCGGAAAAGAGGAGTTTTTCCAGCGCTTGTCTAGCTTTGATAGTACTGATTTCTCCCAAAATTTGGCAGGCTTTCCGCTCAAATTCCGCTCGTTTCGCTTTGTAGACGGTGCGAAACTTAGCAATTTCCTTCCACAAAGTTGGTTTTTGAATATATACCAAAAGTTGTTGGACCGCGAAGGGATCCTTGGTTTTAGCCAAGGCCAGTGTGGCCTTTAGGCGCACCCAGAGGGAGGAGTCGTTGAGTTTTGTTTGCAAAACTCGCCTTGCGTTTTTCGAAGAAGAGCAGAAGCGGGCCAAAATGTCCACGGTTCGCTCACGCACAACCGGAGAAGGATCCTCAGCCAGAGGGAAAAGCTGTGGCAGTTGAGAGGCGGAGAAAAAAGGCTCTAAGGCTCGTAGTGCCAAAGAGCGTAGTTTCGGATGCGCCGCGTGAAGGAGCGGAGACACTTTGGCTAAAACCGATGCTCCTTTGAGCAAATCCTTCCTATCCTGGGCGAGAAACACTAAAGCGAGAAGAGCGCTTTTTTGTTTCCGGAAATCCTTGGATGCTAACCAGGGGCCTAAAAGGGGCAGGTTTTCTCTATCCGCTAGTTGGACCACCGCATCCCTTAGGTCCAGGCGAGCGAAAGGATAGGCCAAAAGAGCTTGGACAAAAAATAGGAAATCTTCGCGCCGTCCAATTTTTGCCAACGAGGAAGCGATGCGCTCTCGAAGTGTTGGGGATGAGTTGCGGAAGGCTTGTTTTAGCAAAAGACGGAGTGAATCTTTTTGAATGAAGGCTTTGTTGTGCAAGATGCCTATTGCTTCCGCGGCTTGGATTTGTTCTTCCAGTCGAGTGGAGAGGAGTTTTTTCTCCAAAAAGGGTACCATTTCCTTCCTCGCATAGCGTTGGAGAAAGGCGGCGATACGGGCGTATAGTTTTGGGTGGCTTTGTTCCGAGTAGCGGTCCAGAGCTTCCACCAACAGCGTAGCCGCTTTGGGGCTGGAGAGGCGAAGGAGGCTCTCCACCGCTTCCTGTTGTTGCGCGGGAGTACCAGAGCACAAGAGGTAGCGCAGATACCTGAGGCGAATGGTTGGCCAAAATATTAAAAAAAATACGCCCACTAGCGCCAAAACAATGGTCAGCCAGCGCAATTTGCGCCTCAATGCCTTTTTGGCAAGAACTGCCTCTTGGTGTTGGCGTTGGCGAAATCGCTCCAGGGGAGAAGTCTGTCTCGCTTTTTTCACCTTTTGACGAGCTTGCAAAAATCGTCCAGCGGCAGAAGGAGATGAGGATGGGGCGCCTTTGCTGGAGTTCGGCGGATCGTCCCCCCCATCTTTTTTCGTATTTTTGGCGAGTTTTGACCGCTCTAAGGGGCCGATTTTCCCTTTGTCACTCATTCCAATTCTACCTTTCCAACGTCTCCATTTCCGCAGGCACCGCTTCTCATTTCGTCCCGGTACAGTTTTTCCAACGCCTCAATCTCCACAAGCACCGCTTCCAAAATCGAAGCAATTTCCCGCTCCGAAAAGACAAACTTTGCCCCCGCTGCTTCGTACAGCTCTTTTAAAGAACAGGTTCCCCCCAGCGAAAGAGCGTATTTGTATTGAGACAAGGCCTTTTTGGGATCCTTTTTAGCATTCAGCCAAATCTGCAGCGCTCCTAGCTGAGCAAAGGCGTACTCAATGTAATACAACGGTACCTCAAAAAGATGGAGCTGTCTCTGCCAAGAAAACTTGCGGAATTCCTCCAATCCAGACCAGTCTTCCACTCCTCCGAAACGCTCCATTGTCTCCAGCCAAAACGCCTCCCTATCCCTCACCGTGTGGTTAGGGTGGCAATAGAGCAGGTGCTGAAAATAATCGATGGCGGCAAACCAAGGCAAAAACTTTACAATATCGATCAAATGCACCTTCCTAGCACGAGTCAGTACGGGCGGCTTATAAAACACATTCCAGTGCTCACTACTGAGCAACTCCATCGCCATTGAAGCCACCTCCGCAAACTCAATGGGAGGATGACGGTAATAAAGAATGCTCTCCTGACGAGAAGCAAAATAGTTTAGCGCATGCCCAAACTCATGAAATAAGGTGATCACATCCTCATGGCTACCCACTGCGTTCATAAAGATAAAGGGGTAGCGATGGGCCTCTAAATCATACTGAAATCCCCCCGGTGCCTTGGCCTTGCGATTGTCCAGATCAAGCAAACCCAGCTGCTCCATCTCCCGGAATCGCTCCCCAAACTCCGGATCCAAGCGCTGGAGCACCAAAAACGCCTTCTCCACCAACTCCCTCACATCTCTAAACGGACGCAATGGCACCTCCCCCCAAGGATCAACACTCAGGTCCCAAGGTCGAAGTGTCTCCACCCCAAGAGCTTTCTGACGACGCTTCTGCAAACGATGCACCACGGGCACCACTATTTTTTCCACCGCTTTGTGCAGCTCCTGACAATCCTGGGGCGTGTAGTCAAATCGCTCCAGACGAGCAAAGCTAAATGAAATAAAATCCTCATAACCAGCGTTACGCGCCATCTTCACCCTGAGCTGAAATAGGCGATCAAATAGCTCATCCAACCGCTCTCTATCCTGCGAACGGCGCTGCCAAATCAAACGCCAAGCCTCCTCTCTCACTTGTCTGTCCGGTTCCTCCAACAGCAAAGTAAGCTGAGAAAGAGTCCGCTCCTGGCCCCGATACTCCACCGTCATCGCCCCTGTAAGCTCATTGTATTTTTGGCACAATCGCACCTCTTCCACCTGCAAAGCTATGTTCTCCTGGCGCCATAGCTTCACCTGATTCTCAATATGACGGTGGAAAAAATCGTACCGAGAAGGAAGAGCTATCCGTTGCCTGTGTTCCAAATATTTTAGGTGAACTTTATGCCAATACGGCTCTAGCTTGGGTTTAACATTTTCCTGGTACTCAAGATATTGACGCCTGTAATCCTCGTTATCCGTTTGGCAAGCGGTGTGGAGAAAAAGCCGGTCCTCCGACTCTTTTAAAATGCTTGCCAACTCATTCCAATCTTCTATCCATTGCAAAAACTCTTTTTGGCCAGATATCTGGCGCTGAAGAAGTGATTGAAAAAAAGGCTCCATTTCCTCCCAATAACGAAAATTTAAATTCTCTGGACAAAAATGTATAGGAAAACTTTGGGGTAATTTCTCAATCTGAAGCATCGCTCTCTCCTTTGAAAAAAATATAAAAACTTTCCAAAAATTTTCCACTCTTCAGCGTTTGTAAGAAAAAATAAAATGTGGTAAAATAAAAAAATAAAGTAATTCTAAACAAATAAGAATACCTCCCCCAAAAAAAAAAGAAGAAAGCCTATCCAACCCCATGTCCCCAAACAATGGAACCACTCTCAATGATACGGCCCTAGTGCTGAATAAATCCTGGATCCCCATCACCATCACCACCATTCGGAAAGCCCTAGTCATGCTCTATCAGAATACCGCTCAGGTGGTCTGTCCTCAAACCTATGCCACCTTCGATTTCTTCGCCTGGTGCCAATCTTCTCACCACAACGGACGATTTATCCAGGCCATCAACTTCAAGATCCCTCTCCCAGAAGTTATCCGCCTCAACCATTACAACGGCATTCCCTATCAAGAACCGGCCTTGAGCAAACACAATATCTGTCTACGGGACAACTACACCTGTCAATACTGCAACCACCGTCTAAGAAAAGAGGAAATCACCATTGATCACATCATCCCCCGTTCGAAAGGGGGGAAAACCACATGGGAAAACTGCGTGGTTGCCTGCAAAAAATGCAACAAAATCAAAGGAAATAAAATGCTCTCTGAGCTCAAAAAACTTAAACTTCGCCACCTTCCTACCAAACCCAACTGGCATCTGCCCATCTCCCTCTCCAAAGGAAAATGGAAACAAAGCTGGAATGTTTTCCTATCCAGCGCATCTAAAAAGCGCCCTTCCACCACTCCCCTCTAAATCGCTGTCTTTTCCCCTCACCTCCCTGAATTTTTTCCTCTCCTCTCCCTCCCAAGGCAACCTCTAAAAGACCACCAGCAATAAAATAATATTCAAAAATACCAAGACCCCAATAATCACCAAAAATATCAACACTTTCGTCGATGAAAAGGAAGTCTGCGGGACATAAATCATCGTTTTGGCTTCCCCTTCCTTGGACTTTTTCTTGCGAGCTGGAGCGCCTCGCCTGGCTAAGACTACCGTCTTCCTCCCAGAAGATTTCAGCGCAGGAAGTGTACCCGTCGTAGGGGGAGACAATTGCGCCGGGGTATGACCATTTTCCCCATCCAAAATACGTCGAATCGCCGCCAATAAATCACTCGGCTTCTGAAAACGATCCTCTCGCCTCTTGGCCATCATTTTTAAAATCAATTTCTCCACCTCCGGAGAAATGTTGGGATTTAACCTGCGCGGAGGTATGGGCTTATCCATAATATGCTTCTTCAGCACAATCGGCGCAGTCGGTCCATTAAAGGGCAACTTCCCCGTCACCATCAAATATAGGTTCACCCCCAATCCATAAATATCGCTGCGTATATCAATGTCCTCTTCCCCGCGCGCCTGCTCGGGCGAAAGATAGTGGGGAGTTCCCACCGCTCTGCCCGTCTGGGTCAGCGAAAGATCGCTTTCCAAAAACTTTGCCAATCCTAAATCACACAGCTTGGCTACACCATCCTTGGTTAACATAATATTGTCCGGCTTAATATCTCGATGCACCAATCCTCGCCGATCTGCATAAATCAAAGCCTTCGTGATCTGTGCTACAATGTCTAACGCGTCCCGCTCAGGCACGGGCTTGTTTTTTAAAATGTACTCCCGCAACGTGCATCCATCAATATACTCCATCGCAAAGTAATAAAACCCACTCGAGCGCTTTAGCCCATAACTGCGCAAAAGATGCTTGTGCTCCAAATCCTCCGTCGCTGTGGCCTCTCGCTTAAAACGTTCAATAAAACGCTGATTCTTCGCCAAAGAAGGCGGCAAAATCTTCACCGCCACCAACTCCTGATTGTGCCGATTCTTCGCCAAAAATACCACCCCCATCGCCCCCTGACCCAACTGCCGTATAAGAAGATACTTCTTTCCCAAGGTGCGATACTTCTCATTCTTCAACAAACGTCTTAACTTCTCCACCTGCGCCGAATCTAAGTAGCCTAAATTCTTCTCCAAAATCTCATCCAAATCCCGAGGCGTTCCCTTCTTGCGAAGCTGCTTCTGCAGCTCCAACGCCTCCACCAACTGCTCCGACGTAATGTAATTCTTTAAATAAGCTAGCCGGCCTAGCAAAAATCCTTCCGACATCTCCAGCAATTTCCTCTTGCGTCCCTAGACGATCCACACATACCCATACCTCAGTATACCCAACTCTCCTCATTTGTCAATAAACCAAGCTCCACAAGCCAAACCCCTCTACCTTCTCCATAAAAAAAGCAAGCGCTCCAGTAAAAAAAACACCGCTGCCCATGCAATCCATACCTCTCTGCCTACCCCCCTCTTCCTACTCTCCAACAATGGTGGAAAACCCTCCCGCAATACCGTTATCCTCCGAACTCCCCGCACAACCTCCAAATTCGGCGAACGTAAAGGAAACTCCCTCGAAGGCAATACACATACCCCTCGCGCCACAAGCTCACCTCTACCATCCCTCAATACCAACGGATAAGCACCCGGCTCCACCTCCCCCAAAAATGCCCGATATCGGCCCGGCCCTATCTGCTCAAAGTCCAACTCCCTACGCCCCAAAAATATCTTTCCCTGAAAATCATTCCAAAACCGCCCTACCCCGCGAAAAACATCCAACACCAACGTCTCCCCCTCCAAACGAGGCCAAATCTCCACCTCACCCCTCCCTTCAAAAGAAGAAACCAACTCCCTCAGCTCCCCCCATAACCGCCTGTCCACAAACCCCTTCCCTCCCTCTCCCCC
>RFKQ01000135.1 GCA_003694635.1 Planctomycetota bacterium | reverse complement strand
GTTGGGGGGCGGGTGGGACGCATTCGGCAGCTTTATCGGGATTTTGAGCTTTGGCTTCCTGAGAAAAGGGGGGTATTTGTGGCGAAACTTTTGGTGGATAGTCCTTGGGAGGTGGAGTATGGGACGGTGTTGATGCGGTTGGGGGAGAGGGGGGAAGGTGGGACAGAGGCGGAGGTAGAGCTGGAAAAGAGAGAGCATTCGGAGGTTTTCTGGCTAAGGGCGAAGATGGATGGCATTTTTTACCGCCGTCCTAAGCCTGATCAACCGCCTTTTGTTGAGCAGGGGCAGAGAATTCGGCGCGGAGATACGGTGGGTTTGATCGAGGTGATGAAGACGTTTTACCCGGTGGTTTTTGAAGGGGAGTTAGAGGAGGCGGAGGTAGGTGAGGTTGTGGCGGAGGATGGGAGGGAGATACAGTTGGGGCAGCGGATCTTGGCTTTGATCCCAAGAGGAGGAGGTTAGGGAAAAAAGGTTTTTTTAGGCTAGGAGTTGCGCAAATCGTTGCTTAGGGTATAGAGGGAAGGGGCGTGAAACCCTTTTTGGGAAGGGTTTCACAAAAAGTTTTTTGGTTTGAGTTTTTAGCGCAGAGCGATCGTTTCAAGGAGTATTTTAGGCTGGGGGCGGAAAAATGTGAGGGTTACGTCGTCGAGTACGGGGGTGGCAATGTTGCGCACTCGCCCTCCTCTAGGAGTTCCGGCTTGGAGGCGGAATTTGTAGACAAGCCAGTCATTTGGTCCGGCGGTGATGGGTTTGCCGGTGTTATCCACGAGGGGGGCGATGCCGGATTTTTTGTAGTTGTTCCACTCCAGAGCTCGCACGGAAGGGTCAATGAGGATGGGGCGGATACTTCCTTCGAGTTGTTGGGTGGAGGGGTTAAATTTTTGGAGGTAGACTTGGAAGATTTCGATTTTAGGCCAGATGACGTAGGGTTGGTAGGGATTGGCGAGGAATCTGGTATCGCCGCCACACCAGTAGAATGGGAGGTATCCTGTCCAGCTAATGGTACCTAGTTTTAGGGCTTGCACTCCGCCGCTGAATTTATCCCGAAGGTTAAAGGCGTTGACATAGATACCGGAATCGGCGAATCTGCGCGGGGTGGAGGGGGTGTAGGTTGAGCTTGTGTAGCAGTAGACATCGTCGATGGTGCCGTGACATACTTCTTTGATGAGGTCTTGGAAGCCGACGAATTTGAACACTCCGCTGCGGGGGAAGTATTGTTCGCGGAAAATGCTTCCGATGTAGAAGGCGTCGCGATTGCGGTAGGGGATTTCGTTGAGTTTTACAAAGGCGCCATTGAACTTAGCGTCGTTGAGGCGGGGTAGGGGAATGCTGCGGATCATGCCGTTATCGATGCTAATACTTAGGCGGGCGTTTGGATTGGTGGTGGTATCGTTCCAGGTGATGGAGAAGTGGTGCCATTGGTGGGCACGGATACCTCGTAAGCTATCGGAGTAGATGATGCAATCGGAGCGGGCGCGGCGGATATTGCTATCGATTTGCCCCATATTGGTGGCGCCGATTTCATCGGGTGGCCAGCGGAAGGTACCGCCATTTTCCACTGGATCGATTTTATAGGCTTCGATATATTCCTTGAGACCTACGATTTTGCCATCGGCTAGGGCTTTTTGAGCGCTTTTATCAGCGCTTCCTTGATTGCTTTTGAGATATTTTTTGATTTTATCTGTGGTGGCATACTCGATGTAGGGGAGTTCTCGTTTGGCGGCGTTTGGATTGACGTTTGGGTTTTCACCGAGGATTTCGTAGTAGATCCGGGTGGCTTTCAGATCTCCGAAGACGCTGCGGTATACAAACAATTGGGTTCCGGTGCTGAGGGATTTGTCTTTTCGTTTGGCTCGCACGTGGGAGATATAGAGGAAGCCCATAAAGATATCCAGCGCGCCTCTATTATAAAAATTTGTGGCTAATGGGCGTTCATATGCTCCGTAGGCTTCCCAGAATTGCCAATTTTTGTCTGGTTTGTACCAGAATTCCACCACGCCTCGGTAGTAGTCCAGGTTGGGCTCAATACCGCCATAGACATCGCGGGCATACTGACCTTGCTCTATTTTACGACCTGGTTTTAGGGGTTGTTCGGGGCTTTGGTCATCGTAGTAGCCGGCCCGGTACCAGATATAGCGGGGTAGGATTTTGCCTGTGGTGGAGGCTCCGTAGGAGGAGTAGTATTTGGTGTTGTAGAAGCCATCTGGTTGTAGATTGCCTCGGGTGGTTTGGACGGTTTCATTGGTTTCCACCAATCTAGCGTCTGTCAGGCTGGTGAGGTTTTCATAGGCGTAGCCCCAGATATCATCGCGACCTGTACGCACTTGGGCGTTGAAGGAGGAGTAGTCTTGGTCTTTGGAGTTCCATCTAGCTTGGAGGGTGGCGCCATTTTTCCCCCGGGAGGAGCTATCGGCGGCCTCATTTAGTTCCACACGGCCGTCGATGATATCCAGATCTGCGTCCTCTTGGAGGGAGCCGGAGGGTAGTCCTCCGCGGGGTTGATTTGTTTTTGGATCTTTTGGCATATGGTAGGGTTGGAATGTGGTATTGGTCACTACTTTCCAGTTGACATGATGTTCGGGATAGGTGGTGATATCCACTCGTTGAGGGTTGGTGGAGTTGGGGTCTCGGCTATCACCAAAGACTTTGGCATTTTTTTCAAAATCGAATTGGGTGGTGTGTCGCACCGCTTCAAAGATGGAGACCAGGGTGCGCAATTTTGCTTCCGCTTCTATACCAGAGGAAGATTTGACTTGCCCAAGGGAGGTGATCTCAAAAATGCCCATGGGTTGGAAGCAAAATTCCGTGGTTTGGGTGAGGATGGGTTTGGGGTACTTGCTTCCTGTTTTGATAGGTTGGTACCAAAGGTTAGCTTTGTCCACTACCCGGTAGGCAGCTTCGTTGGGATTTAGTGCAGAGACGAGGGAGTTTGGATTGAAATTTGCGCGAATAGCGTCCCGCAATCCTTTGTTGATGAGATTTTTTAACACCAAATTCATGCCGGATTGGGTAAAGGGATTTCTTGCCACTAGGGGGCTGTCCGCGACTTCTTGTTTAATGCGCTGATTGGTTAGGCCGGAGGGGTTGCCATTGCGATTGGTGCGGTTATAGTAGGCGCTGAAAATGGGCGAATTGGCGTTGAGGATGGTGTCTAGGAAGCGGCTAAACTCAAAGAAATTGTCGAACACTCCGACGGTTTGGCGGTATTTAATAATTTCTTTGGCAATCAAATACGCCTCTTCTACGCTTAAGGGCTCTATCCAGACGAACATACTGGCCACTCGGATTTGCGTTTCTTCGTACCGGCGGCTATCTGTGGTTTTCCACTTGGGGGCCTGGAAGTCAATGACCTGGCGATTGGCTACGATGTCGAGATCGTTGAAGGTGAAGACGGTGCGCCCTCCGATGCCGGTGAGCACGGCGGTGAGGACCTCGGGGCTAGCGGTATTGATGTTGATGGGGGAGCGGGCGATGCCTGGTTTAAATCCGATTTTGGGAAGAGAGCCTACGGGAGCGAAAGGATCGTTTACATTGGCCTCGGTGTTGGGATAGACAGCGTGGGGATCCACCCAGGATTGGGTGGTGATAAAGTCTTTGATTTTTAGGTAATTTTCTTCGCTGATCACGTCTAAGAGCTGTTCTTTGGAGGCAAAGGAGCGGTTTTCCAGCTGGTCGCGGTATTTTAGGATTTTGATCACATCGCTTTCTGGAAGGGGAGAGCGGGGTAGATTTTGCGCCTTTTGCACCGCTTTTCCTAGGTTGACCAAAAGCCTCTTCATAATCGTATCGATTGTGGCCGTATTGCCTACACGAGGTTCGAATACGTTATTGATGTTAATTTGGCTGTTGGTGTCGATGATTTTTACTCCGTAGCGATCTAGGCCGCCGGGATAGCTCATTGCCCCTAAACTTTTGTAAAAGGAGACAAATTTTTCTGGCTGGGGATCGCGCATGGCTCTCTCTAAAGTGAGGCTGTAGTTGCCCAAATTGTATAACCACGGGTAGCGCTCGGAGAGTTTTTGCTTGCTAAGCGTATTTGGATCGGTGAGGCTTTGCTGGAGATACGCAATGGTGGCCTCTTTGCCCGATTGGGCAAGAAAGTTCGCCTGCACGCTATCGCTGTAATTCTTGGCCGCCTGGTGTTCTAGCATCATCACTGTGGCAAAAGTGACCGCTAGGACGGACAAGAGAGTCAAGACTCCTAGCGCAACGATCAACATCGAGGCTTTTTGGGAAGAGTTTTTTGGAGTAGAAAAAACTGATTTTGCTTTTCTTTTGCTTTTTCCTAATGAACGCAAGGCTAGGCTCCTTTATTATGAGTTTCCATTCACGTTTCGTGTTCTTTTGCCAGAGAAGACGCAACTCTTTTTCCAATTCTTGCATTTCTTTTCGGAATTCTAAATTTTATTTTTTTTTGCTTTTACTAAATCGGATGTGGGGGATGAAATTTTTGCCAAAAAAGCGATTTGTGGAGCGGATGCTATCGCTTCATTCATGCGGAGTTAACAGAGAGAAATTTGGCCTTTACCTTTTTATTTATCACTTGTTAGCTTGGAGGCGATGGTATTGGTGCAAAAACTCACTCTCGGCTAGGCTTCTTTGCCAGTAGTGCTTCGATGAAATTTTTTCAGAAAGCTTGTCTAGATGTACCTGTAAGTCCCAAATTCCCTTTAAGGCCAAAGAACTATTGATATCTCGAGGGGGGATTTTTTCTCTCATCTTTTGGAGGTACAGCACCAGTGTTACCAATAAATGAGTTTTTTTTAGCTGGAGCATTAGGTGGAAAAAATTTTTTAAAAATGAATAAAACCTCTGAAAATTTTTCCGCTTTTTCTCCTCTTTTTGAGAGAGAAATGAGAGGGTGGAGTTGAGCCAAATTTGGGAGAAATAGTCCTCCCAATACACCAAAATCCACTCACCCCCTGTGTTTAGAAACCGTTGCCAATTTTCTTTATGTACTGCCTTTTCTGAAAGAAAGGGCAACTCCATTTGCAAGAAGATACTTTGTGTGAAACAATTTTCTATTTTTCCCTTGTTTTTTATCCTTTTTTTTCCAATTACAAATGCGAAAAGATGATCGCCTATTTCCCAGTCTTTTGGCTCTAAGATTGGAGTGGAGAGTTTCAAATCCAAACATATTTCCAACATACGCCATAAAGCTGTGGAAAAACTCAATCTTAGACCTCCCCTTTCCATCAAGGTGAGGATATGCCATTGCTCTATCTCGCCCTTCCAGAAAATTCCTTTTCTCTGTACCCCCCCCTTTTCCAGTAAAAGGCGGATAAAGGCGATGGCTAATATCTCTCGAGTGATGGAAGAAGAAAAAAAATTAGCCCACTCCCTCTTTCGATTTTGGGGAACCTCGCGCAAACAAGGTATTTTTTCATCCAGAAGTTCCGTCAAAAAGTCGTAGAATTGCAGCGCATTTTTTTTTAAAGATCCTAACTTTTTCATCTTTCTACTCGCTCTGCTGGAGTTGTTTTTTATAAGTGAGTAAACCAGGCAAATCGATAAATTGTTTTTGAACGGAATGGTACTTTTATAGGTGTTCGAGAGATAAATCATAGACTAAAGTAAAGGTAAAATACGTTTGTGAAAACTCTAAAAACGGATTAAAATTTTCAGGTGTCCCAAAACGAGACAGGGTTACTTAAAAGATTTTTATAGAATTTACCACCTACAAATAAGAATTTAACGGGCTGTGGTTAGACAAAACTTATTTATCTAATAACCACATAAATTTTTTAAATTTAAGGTATTACGC
>RFKQ01000134.1 GCA_003694635.1 Planctomycetota bacterium | reverse complement strand
GGGGGGGGGGGGGGGGGGGGGGGGGGGGGGGGGGGGGGGGGGGGGGGGGGGGGGGGGGTGGGGGGGGGTTTTGGTTTCTCTGCGGTTTGGGCGGTTGGGGGGGTTAGGGGTATTACGGTTTTTGGATTATTTGGAGGGGAGGGGGTATAGTTTTGAGGGAGGAGGGAAGGAGTTTTCTGTTGAGGTATTTTTTCCTTCTGATATGTTAGTTTTTCATTTAAGGCCGCCGGAGTTTGCGGATTCCGCCAGGTGCATTTTGCGTCCCTCGGGGACGGAGCCAAAGATAAAGTGTTATTTAGAGTTATCGAAGGACCCGCCTTTTTCTGGAGCTGAGGATTTTTTTTCTGAGTTTAATCAGAAGAGTTTGTTGATTTTGGAGGATATTTTAGGAACGCTCAGAGAGTGTCTTGATTCCTTTAGTTCGGGAGAGTAGAGATGTTTTTTGGTCGAGGTAGCAGAAGTTTGGTGAGGCTGGGGGGGTGGGGATTGTTTTTTTTTATTTTTTCCTGTTCGAGTTCACCGGAGGTGCCGAAGAGTACGAAGCCGGAGCGTCTCCCTGTGGGGCCGTATTGCAAGAGTGCTTTGGAGGTGTTAAAAAAGGATTTGGACAAAGCCATAAAGAAGAAGGAGTACGCAGATATTTCGAGGTATTTTGGGGAATTTCTTCGGCGTGCTTCGAAGTTAAAGGATCGATATGCGCCGAAAAAAGTTCTGGAGGAGGCTAAGACACGTGAGGAGTACGACACTTTTGTGGATGCGTATTTGGTGCAAGTACGTCATTTTCAGAAGGTGGCGTTAGCGGGTAAAGAGGCGGCTGAGAGAAAGAAGTGGGGGGAGGTAAGGAAATTTTATTCTCAGTTGAGGCAGAGTTGCAATAGTTGTCATTTGGTCTACGATGGGCCGGAGTTTGAGCTGGATTTAGGAGAAGAAGAGTAGGGATATGGCTCGATATCTTATCACCGGTGGGGGAGGATTTATTGGTTCTCATTTGGTTTATGCGTTGGTAGAGAGGGGGGAGAGGGTGCGGGTGGTGGACGATTTTAGTACGGGCAGGCGGGAGAATTTGGTGGATATTTGGGATCGGATTGAGTTGATGGAGGGGGATATTTGTGAGGAGGAGTTGGCTAGGGAGGCATGTGAGGGGGTGGAGATAATTTTTCACCAGGCGGCGATTCCATCTGTGCCCCGGTCGTTGGAGAGGCCGATGGAGACTCATCGGGTGAATGCGTTAGGGACTTTGAATTTATTGGAGCAGGCGCGTCGTTTGGGGGTACGTCGTTTTATTTATGCGTCTTCTTCTTCTGTTTATGGAGATGATCCGGTTCTTCCCAAGGTGGAGAGTTTGACGCCGTTGCCTCTTTCGCCTTATGCTGTTCAAAAGCTTACGGGGGAGTATTATTGCAGGTTGTACCATCGCATTTATTCGTTGGAGACGGTTTGTTTGCGTTATTTTAACGTTTTTGGTCCGAGGCAGCGTCCGGACTCACCTTATGCGGCTGTGATCCCGCGTTTTATTCAGCGGATGATGGATAGAGAGGCGCCTATGATTTATGGGGATGGGGAGCAGACTCGGGATTTTACTTATGTGGAGAATGTGGTGGAGGCGAATTTGAAGGCGGCGGAGGCGCCTTCTGGAGCGATGGGGAGGGTGTACAATGTGGCGACAGGTCGGAGGGTGAGTTTAAATGAGCTTGTTTCTTATTTAAATCGGATGATGGGGACGGATATTCGGCCTAAGTATTGTCCTGCTCGTTTGGGGGATGTGGAGCATTCTTTAGCGGATTTGAGTTTGATTCGGGAGTGGATTGGGTATCAGCCAAAGGTTTTTTGGAAGGAAGGTTTACAAAAAACTTTAGATTGGATGCAAAAAACAGTTTTTGAGAAGGATGGTAGGTAGTTGTGCAAGGGATGAAAGGTTGGATTTGCATAGAGAATTTAGAGCTTAGGGTGGTGATAGGTACGTGGGAGGAGGAGCGGCAGCGGCCTCAGACGATTTATGCGGATATAGAGTATCGGTTGGATATTCAGCGGGCGGTGGAGACGGATAGGTTGGAGGGGACTTTGGACTATGAGGGGTTGAGTAGGCGTTTGCGTGAGGCGGTTTCTTCCACTCGATTTTTTTTATTGGAGTCTTTAGCTTTTTTTATATTTCGGTTAATTTATGAGGAGGATTTGGTGGAGGAGGTGGTGGTTTCGGTGAGGAAGAGGGTAGATTTTGCGGATATGGTTTGCGTGAAGCTTTCTTCTTGTTAGTGGTGTGATTGTTTGTTTTAGAGCTTGAGAGGTGATGTTGAGGGTTCTTCATCTTTTAACGGTTTCGGAGGAGGAGTATTCTAGGGATTTGGAGTTGCTTCGTCCTTGTTTAAGTCGTTTTGGGGTGGAGCTTGAGTTTGTGTTGTTGCCGGAGTATTTTCGATTTTTTTCTGAGAGGGTATCTTCTTTACGGAGGTTGGCGAGGGTATTTCGGGGATTTTCTCCTCAGATTTTTCACATTTATTCTATGCAGAGTTATCCTTATCTTTTCTTTTTTCCGAGGCGTCCTTTTGTATTTAGTTGTTCTTATCGGGAGCTTTGTTTTGGTGGGGGAGGGTTGTGGAATTTTATTCGGACTTTTTTGGCGCAATTTTTAGCTTTTCATGTTTCTCATCTTATTGTTTCTTCTTATCAGGCTCGTTCTTGTTTATGGTTTGCTCGCAGTCGTCGCAAGGCATTTATGATTCCGACTCCGGTGAATGGGAATTTTTTTTATCCGATGGAGAAGGGTGATTGTCAGAGGAAGCTTGGGTTATCGGGGGATTTTAAGTATATTCTTTTTCCTCATTCTGAGGCAAATTCGAGTGGTTATTCTCTTTTGGAGGAGGCGCTTTTGAGGTTAAGGGGTAGGATTTCTGCGCCGGTGGAGGTGATAAGGACGTTTGGCAGGGATGAGTCGGATTTACCTTTTTACATGAATGCGGTGGATTGTGTGGTGTGGTGTGGGGATTTTTGGGCTTCCACGCGTGTTTTGAAACAGGCGCTTGCGTGCAATGTTCCTATTGTAGCGATGGGGGATGGGGAGGTGAGGGAGCTTTTGGAGGATGTTTTAGATTGTTTTCTTTCTCGCTGGGATCCGGATGATTTATCCAATAAAATTTTTCGGGTTTTGAGGCGCAATTCTTATTCGGATGGGCGCAAGAAGATTCATCTTTGGGATCCGGAGAAGATTGCCATTGGTTTAGCTAGAATTTACCATAGGATTTTAAAAAAGCCTTTTGTAGGGGAGTAGTTTTAGATGTGTGGGATTTTTGGAGTGATTTCGTTAGGCAATCCCATATCTTTTGAGCTGGAGGAGAGGGTTAGGGCGGCGACGTTGGATTTAAGGCATCGTGGTCCAGACGAGGGTGGTGTATTGCGGGGTAGATATTTTTGTTTTGGGCACAGGCGTCTTAGCATTATAGATCTTAGTGCTGGCAAGCAGCCTATGAGTTCTTCGGATCCGGCGGGTGCGATTGTTTACAATGGGGAGGTATACAATTTTCCCCAGTTGCGTTTAGAGTTGGAGAAGGGTGGATATTGTTTTCAGACCAGATCGGACACGGAGGTTGTTTTGAAGAGTTTTTTGAGGTGGGGGGAGGGTTGTTTGGATCGTTTGCGGGGGATGTTTGCTTTTGCGGCGGTGGATTTTGGGAGGGAGAGGGTTTTGTTGGCGAGGGACATTATGGGGATTAAGCCGTTGTATTATACGGAGAGGGGGGGGTATTTGTTGTTTTCCAGTGAGCTTGAGCCGTTGTATCGCCATTTTGGTCCCTTTTCTCTCAATCTAGAGGCGTTGGATGAGTATTTAGCTTGGCAGTATATTCCGGCGCCTTTGACCATCTATGAGGGTGTATATTGTCTTTTGCCGGCACATTATATTTTGGTGGATTTCAAGGGGGGATGTTATAGGCAGAGTCGTTATTGGGAGCTTTGTTTTATGGAGGAGAGGGGGCTTAGGTTAGAGGAGAGTTTGGAGAGGTTGGATGATGCGATTCGGGAGGCGGTGGAGGTTCGGTTGGTAAGTGATGTACCTTTTGGCGCTTTTGTGAGTGGGGGGGTAGATTCCAGTTTGGTGGCGGGGTATATGTCGGAGATTTTGGAGAGGCCGGTGCAGACGTTTAGCATAGGTTTTCGGGAGGTGGGTTATAACGAGTTGCCTTATGCTCAGACGGTGGCTAGGTGCATTCAGGCGCAGCACAGGGAGGAGGTATTGGGGCCGGGGGCGTTGGAGATATTGCCGGTTTTGGTGCGGCATTATGGTCAGCCGTTTGCGGATTCTTCTGCGATTGCGACGTATTATGTAAGTCGTTTAGCTCGCAAGTATGTAAAGATGGTTTTGAGTGGGGATGGGGGGGATGAGCATTTTGCAGGGTATTTGACGTATATTTACGTTTTGGAGGTGTTGGGTAGAAGGTCTAGTTTGAGAGTAGGTTGGATGCGCAGGTTGTATTTATGGTTAATTTGGTTTTGGTCGAGGTTAGGGTTGAAAGATTTTTACTCGGTTGCTTATTTTTTGCACAGTGCTATGTCTCATCATTTCACTTATAGAGATCGTTGTAGGCTGTATCTTCGCCGGTATCGGCATCTTGCCAAGCCTGTACATTCTTGTCGCCAAAATTTTTTGACGAAATCGAGGGATTTGCCCTTGATCACAAGGTTGCAGAATTTAGACATTCACCATTATCTTCCTTATGATATTTTGGTGAAGGTGGACATTGCATCGATGGCGAATTCGTTGGAGGTACGTTTACCGCTTTTAGACAGGAAGGTGATTGAGTTTGCGGCGAGGTTGCCGGTGGAGTTTAAGATTTGTTTTCATCGGGAGGGTTGGCGGGGCAAGTATATTTTAAAGAGGCTGGCGGAGCGTAGGTATCCTTTTTCGTTGGTGCATCGTCCGAAGATGGGTTTTGGGGTACCGTTGGGGGAGTGGTTTCGGGGTTGGGCTGAGTTGGAGGAGAGGTTGTTAGGTTCACCGTATCTTGGTCGATTTTTTTGTTCTCGTCAGCTTAAGAGGCTTTTGCGAAAGCACAGTCTTCGGCGAAATCTTGCCCATAAGATTTGGAATCTTCTTTTTTTGGAGCAGTGGATGCGGGATCATCCTGAGGCGTTGTAATTTTTTGGGGAGGGGGGGATAGGTTAGGGATATGGTTGGTATGGGGAGGCGATTTGGTATTGATTTTTCCCTTTTTTTTTGGCG
>RFKQ01000133.1 GCA_003694635.1 Planctomycetota bacterium | reverse complement strand
GGGGGGGGGGGGTAATTATGGGGAGGGGGATAGGGGGGGTAATTGAGCATTGGGAGCAGACGATGGTATTTTTAGAGAAGGGGGCGCGTCGGGTATCTCCATTTTTTATTCCGCGTTTGATGCCGAATGCGGTGGCGGCAAACATTTCGATTAAGATGAATTTGCAGGGGCCGACGTTTTCGGTGAATACCGCGTGTGCATCTGCGGGGAATGCGCAGATTCTCTCGGCGCAGGCGATTGAGACTGGGCAGGCGGATGTGGTGTTAACAGGGGGTTCGGAGGCGATACTGAGTGAATTGGCTATTTCTGGTTTTGCCTCTTGTCGGGCGTTGTCTCGGCGCAATGACGATCCAAAACGGGCATGTCGTCCGTTTGATCGGGAGAGGGATGGTTTTGTGATGGGGGAAGGGGCGGCGGTGATTGTGTTTGAAGAGCTTGAGCATGCGCGCCGCAGAGGGGCAAAAATTTATGCAGAATATCTTGGCTCAGGTTTTAGCAACGATGGGTATCATATCACGGCGCCGGAGCCGTCGGGAAGGGGGCCGGCGAGGGCGATGGAAGAGGCGTTAAAGTCGGCTCGGTTAAACCCGGAGCAGATTGATTATATCAATGCTCATGGGACTTCTACCCCCTATAATGATGCGATTGAGACAAAGGCAATTCACCAGGTATTTGGGGAATATGCGAAGAAGATTCCCATTAGTTCCACAAAGTCTATGGTAGGGCATTTGATTGGTGCGGCGGGGGCGGTGGAGTTGGTGGCCACGGTGTTGTCGATTTGTGAAGATAAAATTCATCCTACCATCAACTATGAGTTTCCGGATCCGGAGTGCGATTTGGATTATGTGCCCAATGAGGCAAGGGATCACCGGGTTCGGTATGCGCTTTCCAATTCGTTTGGTTTTGGGGGGCATAATGTTTCTGTGGCGGTGGGTAAGTTCTTAGATTAAAGTTTTTGGGAAGCCTGAAACACTTTTTTCTAAAAAGGGTTTCAGGAGTGAAAATTTAAAGGGGTTTTTAGGGGAAAGGTTTTTCCCCTAAATCTGAACAGTTTTTGGAGGTACGGAACCTTTTTTTGAAAAAGGTTCTGAGGAGAAAAGTTTTTGGGAAGTCTGAAACACTTTTTTCTAAAAAGGGTTTCAGGGAAGAAGTAGAGAGAAGAAAGGTTTGGGATGGCTAGGTTAAGGGTTTGTTATGTATCGGCGGAGGTTTTTCCTTTTGCAAAGACGGGTGGGTTAGGGGATGTGGGGGGGGCGTTGCCTAAGTATTTGCATGATTTGGGGGTGGAAGTGAGGGTATTTCTACCTTTTTATGATGGGATAGATCCTTCGGTTTATTCGATTCAGTGGGTAGATTGGATACGGAATGTCGGGATACGTTTTCCTTGGGGGGAGTTATCATTTTCGTTGGCGGTTACGAAGTTACCAGGGTCGAATGTAGATGTGTATTTGGTAGATTGCCCGGCGTTGTATCATCGGGGGGGGATATACACGGCGGATGGGGATGAGGGGTTGCGTTTTGCGTATTTTTGTCGCGCGGTGGTAGAGAGTTGCCAGCGGATGGGTTTTGGGCCGGATATTTTCCATTGTCATGATTGGCACACAGCGCTACTGCCTTTGTATTTGCAGACGATTTACAGTTGGGATCGTTTATTTCATCGAAGCAAGACATTGTTGACCATACACAACATTGGTTATCAGGGTATATTTGGTTCAGGGGTTATTTCTCAGGTAGGTTTATCGCCTTGGAGGGAGAGGTTTTATCAAGAGGATTTAAGGGTGGGAATAGTAAATTTTTTAAAGACGGGGCTTTTGTATGCAGATGCGCTTAGTGCGGTGAGTCGGACGTATGCGGAGGAAATTTGCACGCCGGAGTATGGGTTTGGGTTGGATTTTCTTCTTCGTCGTCGGCGTTCCAGTTTATTTGGGATCACCAATGGGGTAGACTATAGTCTTTGGTCGCCTGAGAGGGATCCTTATATTCCGTATTCGTATTCGATGGAGGATCTTTCGGGCAAGGAGAGGAATAAACGGGCGCTTTTTGAGAAGGTTGGTTTGAGTTATTTTCCGGGTGTACCGGTTTTGGGGATTGTGTCGCGGATGGTGGCCCAGAAGGGTTTAGAATTGATTATGGAGATTCTTTATCCTTTGCTTTGGTCTAGGGAAGTTCGTTTTTTGGTGTTAGGGAGTGGAGGATGGGCTTATGAGGAGTTTTTTGAGCGTGCCCGGCGGGATTTTCCTCAGCGATTGTACTATTATCGGGGCTACCACGATGCTTTGGCGCATTGGATTGAGGCGGCGGCGGATATGTTTTTGATGCCTTCCTATTATGAGCCATGTGGTTTAAATCAGATTTATAGCCTTCGGTATGGAACGGTTCCGATTGTTCGCAAGACTGGTGGGTTGGCGGATACTGTGCAGCTTTGGGATCCTCATACAGGGGAGGGGACGGGGTTTGTTTTTGAGCATTTTTTGCCGGATGCGTTGGAATGGGCGATTGGTTTTGCGCTGGAGACGTTTCAGAACAAGACAGCTTGGCATCGGCTAATGTTAAATGGGATGAGTTTGGATTATTCTTGGCAGACACAGAGTCAGAAGTACGTAGCGCTTTATCGCTATATTCTTTCGCATTTGTGATTGGCTGGTTTAGGGGGTGTTCCTCTTTGAGGAAGGTTTGGAAAGGATTTTGGGGAAGAATTTTCCAAGAAAAAAAATCCCAAAATTTCCCAAAATTTTTGGGAAGGGAAAGCGAAAGTTTTTAGAAATAGCGAAAACTTATGAGGTTTCTTTTTGAATTCGCTTGAATATTATTCTTACGCTAAGTGCGGAGATCAGGGTTAAGATTGCCGCGGGGTAGTACCAATCCACCACAGGTGGGCGGGTGGTGGTCCATGGTTGAAAGATCCAGTCTCCTACGATTTCAATATTTCTTCGGTAGGAGATCAATTGCATCCACTGGGCCCATTCATCCAGGTAGCGATGGGTTCCAATGGTGAAGAACAGGTACACCACTTCGCTGAGGAAGTAAAACCCGATCCAGAGGACGCAAGCCACTTTTCGGTTGGAGGCTAGGGCGGAGATACCTAGAGTAAATAGTCCGAGTGTAAGGAGGATGATTGTGCTATAGGTCAAGCTGCAGCCTATGGCGGTCAGGAAAAGGGACCAGTTGGCGATGGTAGCTTTTGGTCTTAGTGCCACTTCCAGGATTAGGACGGTCAAGGCGGGCGCCAGGATCATCCAAAAGAAATAGAACCCCACGATGGAGAGTTTTCCGATCAGGTATTGCCAGCGGGAGATGGGGCGGCAAAAGTAGAGAAGTATCGCTCGTTCTTCCATATCGGAGGCGATCAAGCCGGCTCCAATGATTGCGGTAAAGAGGACCACTTCCCGCTGTTGCCAGTGTAGGAAATCCCGCAAGGTCATAAAATCCAGTGGTGCGCCAAAGTAGTCTACCAGTAGGAGGGAGGCAAATCCGAGGGTAGTGAGCCAGGCAAAGAAGAGCATGATTTGGGTCCAGATGCTCTTTAGCGTCAGTCGTATTCCCCAATAGGCAATAGGCCAGCCTCTCCATATTTTGGAAGCGGGTTGGTGGAAAAACGCTGCATCGGAGGGGGGAAAAGAGACCTGGGAGGAGCTCACTCTAAGCTATCCAGTATTTTGTCCACCTTTTCTAGGGTAAGATTTTCGTAGTATTCGCCGTTGATTTGTATGGCTGGTGCTTTATCGCAAGCGGCGATGCACTCCACTTTGGTGAGGGAGAATTTTCCATCTTTTGTGGTTTCTCCCACTTCTAGGTTAAGTTTCTTTTTGATATGTTCTAGGATATCTTTTGCTCCTCGGAGGGCGCAGGAGAGGGTATGGCAAACGTCGATACGGTATTTTCCGCAGCCGGGACGGCGAAAAAAGGTATAGAATTCGAACACTTCTCTCACCTTTGCCGGGGTCATTTCCAGTAGAGAAGCGAGATATTCCATAATCGCCGGATTGATTTCTCCCCAAGTTTCTTGGGCTAGATACAGAGCTGGGAGGATAGCGGAGCGTTTTTGGGGGTAATGGGTAAGTATTTCTTGGAACTTTGCCATTTGTTCTTGATTGAACTCATATTTTTGCGTTGTTTTCATGTTTTGTTTCCTTATCTATCCAGTTCACCTGCAATGATCCAGAGGCTAGCTAAAATGGGGACAGCGTCCGCAATGAGCGCCCCTTTGACCAAATGGGGGTAGAGTTGATAGTTTTTCAAGGAGGGGGGGTGGATGCGCACTCGGTAGGGGATATGGCCTCCGCTTCCTACCACGTAGAAGCCGAGTTCGCCGTTGGGGGCTTCTGTGGCTGAGTAGAAATCTATTTCTTTTGGAGGAAACACTTGCCCTTGGTGGCCTGGCATCACCATTTTAAAATGGTGGATGAGGGATTCCATATCCGTGTACACATCTTTTTTTTGGGGAACTCCCACTTTATAGTCGGGGTGGATAATGGGCCCTTTATCGGGGAGTTTTTGGAGGCATTGTTCCACAATTCGCAGGCTTTGGCGGATTTCCAAGATTCTTTGCCAGTATCTTGCGTAGCAGTCTCCCTCTTCGAGCGTAGGCACGTCGAACTCCACTTCATCGTATTTTAGGTAAGGGCGATCTTTTCGTATGTCGTATTCCACTCCTGAGGCTCGCAGTACAGGGCCGCAGGCGCCATATGCGATGGCGTCCTCTTTGCTCAAAATCCCTATTCCTTGCAGGCGTTTTTGGAAAATGCGGTTTTTATGTAGCAAGTTTATGACGTCGTCTAGGGTTTCTGGAAATGTTTTCAAAAAATTCCTCACCATGTCCTTAAAATTGGTGGGCACATCCCGCATTAGTCCTCCAATTCGGGCGTAGGTATT
This sequence comes from Planctomycetota bacterium, assembly GCA_003694635.1. Classification (GTDB taxonomy): domain Bacteria; phylum Planctomycetota; class J132; order J132; family J132; genus J132. The sequence continues at coordinate 10,156 of RFKQ01000133.1, read as the reverse complement.
GGTCAAGCGGCTTCCGCAGCAAGCGTCTAGGATATCGTAGACTTTCTCTCGTTCTTTGAAGGTCCAGAGCATTCCGGTAAAGGCGCCTACGTCCATTCCTAGCAGTCCTACAAAGACAAAGTGCTCTGCAATTCTAGCCAATTCCGCTAGGATCATCCGAATATACTGAGCACGTTCAGGCACTTCAATTCCTACGAACTCTTCGATGGCGTGGGCCCAGCCAATGTTATTGCAAATGGCGGAGAAGTAGTTCATTCTATCGGTGGTGACCATCCATTGGGCGTAGGTCATATGCTCGGCTAGTTTTTCAAAGCCTGTGTGTAGGTAGCCCAAGTCGGGGATAGCTCGGACAATGCGCTCTCCGTCCGTGTAGAAGACGCAGCGCAGTGTTCCGTGGGTGGCGGGGTGTTGGGGGCCAAAGTTGACCACCAGCATTTGGCCCTCGTCGGTGGTCTCTTGGCTTTCTATCTCTAGAGTATGAGCTTGGCTCATGTTTTGTCCTCCCGATTGGAAAAGATACAAACGAACATATAGGAAAACAGGTTTTCAGCGAACTCTGGGGAAGTTATCCCGTTCGCCTCTTCCCTGGAGTGGATAGTCCTTTCGCAGGGGGAAGGCGGGGAAATTCTCGGGCATCAGAAGTCGTCTGAGGTCGGGGTGATTTTCGAACTCGATGCCAAACATATCGAAGACTTCCCGCTCTAGCCAGTTTGCTCCTGGCCAAAGGGAGACAACGGATTGGAGGCCAGCTTCCTCTTCGGGCACAAAGGTCCGCAGTCGGATCCATTCTCCTCGCTTAAACGAATGGATATGGTAGACCACCATATAACGCTCTGGAGGATTTTCCCAATGCAGGCAATCCACGGCGGTGATGTCGATGAGGTAGTCAAAGGCAAGTTGCTCTTCATTTTTGAGGAATTCCAGCACTTCTAAATTTTGGCTAGCGGCGATTTCAAAGGTTGGCTGAGGGGTGTTCGCTTCTCGTTTTAGGGAAGGGAAGCGGGTTTGTAAGAGCTCTTCCACCGGTGGGAAGGCGGTTTTGGGGGAGTCTTCGGTGGTCTTTTCCGCGCTCGTTGGGGCGGCGGATTCCTCTTTCTCTTCCGCCGATGGGCTGGAGGTTTCCCCATCGTCCGCTGTTTGGCTGGAGTCCTTTTTCTCGCTTGCTAGTTGGCCGGAATCCTGATCGCTGGAGGCTTTGGCAGCCGCGGCTGCTTTGTCCTCTTCCGGGGAGGTTTCGGGTGCTTTTTCTTCGCCCGTTGGGGCGGCGGATTCCTCTTTCTCTTCCGCCGACGGGCTGGAGGTTTCCTTGCCGGCGCTTTTTGGTGTTGATTTCTCGCCCTCTTGTGTTGGTTGAGAGCCTTTAGTTTCTTTTGAGGTTGCTTCGCTTTTTTTATTCTTCTTTCTTTTTTTCTTTTTCTTGGCCATGTATTCAAATCCTTTCTTATGATTTCTTCGATGGAGTTAAGGGAAACCGGGGTTTGCTGGAGGGGTTTCCCTTCTTCCGTTTTCTGGCCATTTTAATCTTTTCTTTATCTCAATCTTTTCTTGTGATTTCTTCGATGGAGTTAAGGGAAACCGGGGTTTGCTGGGGGGCTTTCCCTTCTTCGATTTTGCGTTGGATCATCATCAGAGCGTCCAGCAGGTTTTCGGGGCGCGGTGGGCATCCGGGGATATAGACGTCGACGGGGATAAAGCGATCCACACCTTGGATCATGGTATAGGTGTTAAACACTCCGCCGCAGGAGGCGCAGGCGCCCATGGAGACCACCCATTTAGGTTCGGGCATTTGCTTATAGATTTTGATGAGGACGGGCATTTGTTTGATACACACGCGGCCTCCTACAATCAGGAGGTCGGCTTGGCGGGGGGAGAAGCGCATCACTTCTGCTCCGAAGCGAGAGATATCGTAGCGGGTGGCTGCCGTGGCCATAAGTTCGATGGCGCAGCATGCGGTTCCGAAAGGCATGGGCCAGAGGGAGTTTTTCCGGCCCCAGTTGACGAGCCATTCCAAGGCTTTTTGGAGTTGTGTTAAGACAAAGCCTTTATTTTCCAGTTGTTCTTGCATTATTTCCATTCCAACGCCCCTTTTTTCCAAATATACACTAGACCAAAAGTTAGGATACCAATAAAAATTCCCATGGTAATCAGCCCGTAGAGACTGAGTTCTTTGTAGAGGATAGCCCAGGGAACGATAAAGACGAATTCGATATCGAAGAGGACGAAGGCTAAAGCCACCAAATAGAATTTGATATTAAATGGATGGCGGGCGGTATCCAGCAGGGGCACCCCACACTCGTAGGTTTCCAAATCGATTTCTCTTCGCTTTCCCGGGTTAAATATGATGTGCAAAATAATGATGGCAAGCCCGACGAAAACCACAATTCCCGCGTACAGCAAGAAACTCAGATAGCTACTCAAGACTCACTCCTTTGTTTTAGCAATTACGCAAAATCGTTTTTTCAATCTTGGGACGAATGGAAGTTGGTGGTTATTATGGGGAAATTTCTCTTTTTGTCAAGGGTATCTTAGTGAAGTGGAAGGGGGAGTGGAAAAGGGCGCAAAAAGAGCGCAGCGGCCGCCAAAGCCAAGATCAAAAGGGCCACAAGGGCGAGGAAGAAGCGAATTCTACGGGGGCGTTTTGGCTGGGGGGTACTGATTTGGTTGAAAAATTCAGCATCTTTTTGGAGCTTTTTATAGCTGAAGATACAGGAGCTTTCGTCTGGCGAAAGGGAGGACGAGGGAGATGTAAGGGAGGAGTTGTTTAGCTCTTCTTCTGGGGGATATTGAGTTTTTGCGGATGTGAAGGGGACAGGATTGGGAGTGGAGGGCCGGTCTTGGGAGGGGGGAGAAAGGGTGTTTTTCGGAAGCAGTGGAGGGTTTGAAAGATTTTCTTGGTGTGAGGTATTGGCTTGGTGGTAGAGGTCGATAAGGTACTCCAGTTCCACCAAAAGCTGGGCGGGGGAAATGCGTTCTTTAGGGTTTTTAGAGGTCATTTTTTCCAGAAGATTTTGGAGAGGCGAGACGAAGCTTGGGGGCAATTCTGGCGCGAGGGGTTGGATTTGCGGCAGAGGGTCCATCATATGTTGCATGATCACCTGCATACAGGTAGGTTTGTCAAAGGGGACTTTTCCGCTGATCATCTGAAAGAGGGTGATGCCTAAGGAGTAGATATCGGCGGCCACGGTGAGATCTTTTTCTCCTTGGGTGATTTCAGGAGCTACGTAGTAGGGGGTTCCTAGCATTTCGCCGGATCTTGTGATATTTTTTTCATCCAATTTTTTGGCTAGGCCGAAATCCAAGATTTTGACCGCTCCCTGCCGGCTAAACAGGATATTCTCCGGTTTGATATCCCGATGGATGATATTCTTTTTGTAAGCGTAGTCTAGGGCGAGAGAGATGGATTGAGCGATTTCTAAGGATTTGATCACTGGAATTCGGCCCTCACGCTTGAGCCATTGAGCGAGGGATTCGCCTTCCACATACTCCATAGCGAGGAAGTAATACTGGTACTTGGTATCGATGCCAAAATCGAGAGCTTTTACAATGTTGGGATGGTTAAGGCTGCGTATACTTTGTATTTCTCGAATAAATCGTTTATCGCTTTCATAGGTATGTTGTGGATTTTTGTAGATTACCTTAAGGGCGACGATTTCTCCGTTTGCATTTTTGGCTTTGTAGACCACTCCCATGCCCCCTTGGCCAATTTGGGAGAGGATGGTATACTCTCCGATTTGTTTGGGAAGTTCAGGGGAGAGGAGAGAGCGTTGAATTTCCTCCACCTGTTGAGGGGAGAGCCTCCGCTCAATCAGCAACAGATCAGGCAGGCTTTGAGCAAAGCTTTTTTTGCTTTCCCAATTTTCCTGATAGAGCTTCCAGTCTTCTGGAGAAAGATAGCCTCGCTCGATAGCCGCTTGAGCAAATTTGCGATCGTATTGGTTCATCCCTATCTTTTCTCAGTAAGCTGGCCAGTTTGTCTAGCCGTATGGATTTATTTTTTCTCCTATCCTCCGAAAGCTTAGATACCGCGCTCTCTTACCTTTGGAGGAACTATTTATTATTTTAGCACTTTCCCCATTTCTTGCAATAGCGCACAAGCAAAATCCAGAAAATATAGGATTGACAAATTTCGATTTTAGGATAAACTTTTTTCAGGTTTCCAGTATTTTCTCCAGTGGGGTTAGGGAAGAAAAAATTGCTTCAAGCTTTGGGGAATTTTGGAAGGTATTGCTCCTAAAGAAGGGGATAGCGCAGATAAAATTCCATAGGGGTAAAGCAAACACAAGAAAATATGGTTTAGGAGGATCTGTTTATATGGCGACCATTACAAAGAAAGACTTTATTAAACGCATTGCTTCTGCGAATATGATCTCGCAAAAACTTGTGCAAAATATAATCCAGCAGTTTTTGGACACAATTACCGAGGAGCTGGAGCAGGAAAACAGGTTGGAGTTCCGCAATTTTGGTGTTTTTCAAGTGGTACACCGCTCTGGTAGAATCGCTCAGAATCCAAAAACTCTGGAAAAAGTTCAGCTTGATCCGTGGTATACGGTGAAGTTTAAGCCGGGCAAATTATTACAAGAAAAGCTTAACCCCTAAAGTCAGAGAGCGAAGAGGAACTTCCAAGTTCAATTGGTTGGTTTTACTTTCCCATAACAGGAGATGAGAAATGCGCCTAAAATATCGAAAAAGCAATCTAAAGCGTGCTAGAAAGATGGGATTTCGCGCCAGGATGCGCACCCGAGGGGGCCGAGCGATTATTCGTCGCCAAAGAAAGCGTCGAGGTGTTCTGAATAAATAAGCATTTTCCTTCTTGCTCCCTTTGATGGCACAGTCTCGGTTATAGGCTGTGCCAAAATTTTAATAAAGAGAAAGATGGAGGGTTTTCTTCACAAGTAAATTAGGTGGCTACGACAGTCTTTTGAATTTACTCTCATAGCGAAGATTTGCTCTAGCAGGTCCTAGAGGGAATAGCGGCAATCCATGCATGAGTATGTTCATACTCAGACAGGTTTGGAATTTGTTTTGATACCGGGTGGCCAAGGTTTGTTGGGAAGTCCACCCACAGAGTTGGGAAGAAAAGAGTGGGAGAAGTCGCCACAACCAATCAAGCTTCAGCCATTTTTAATGAGTAAGTATGTGGTCACCCAAGGGGTTTGGCGGAAGGTTATGGGTACGGAACCATGGCAGGGAAAAGAATATGTGGAGGAGGGAGCGGACTACCCGGCGGTGTATATCAACTGGTACGAGGCCAAGGAGTTTTGTCAAAAGACGGGCCTGGCTTTACCCTCAGAAGCCCAATGGGAGTACGCTTGCCGTGCAAATCGGAATACGAGCTATTACTGGGGAGAAAATTCGCAGGATTTGGACTATTTCCATTGTCTAGAATTTCAAAAACATGTTCATTTTTGCAGAAATACGTGGGAAATAGGCCAACAACACGCGAGTAAAGTGGGAAGGAAATTGCCAAATGCTTTTGGTTTGCACGACATGCTAGGGAATGTATGGGAGTGGTGTGAGGATATTGCTCGCAAAATTCGCAGAGGAGAGTTCGCGGATGCTCCTCGTGATTGGAGAAAGGAAAAGTATGAGCGCGTTTGCCGGGGGGGAAGTTGGTGGGACGAGGTCTGGGATTGCCGCTGTGCGAGCCGAAGCATGGAGCATCCTAGAGCGAAGGGGAGTGGCCTTGGTTTTCGGGTAGTCAAAGCGTTGGATTTCTAAACGTTGAGAGAAGGGGGAAAAATTTCCAAAAAATCTTGGCGATTTTCACAAGATATAGTATAATTTAGCTAGCCAACCTATTTGTTGATATCGAAATGTGAAGGAGAAGAGAGTAGAGATGAAAATTTTCCCCGAGTCCCTGACCCCGGTCGAATCCTATCATCTGATGATCAGCGCCATTGTGCCCCGTCCGATAGCATTGATTTCCACCGTAAGCTCTTCCGGGATTCTCAACGCAGCTCCATTTAGTTTTTTTCAGGGTATCACCTCCAATCCACCGCTGCTTATGGTTTCGATTGGTAAGCGAAAAGGTCGCCCCAAAGACACATTGCAAAACATTATGGATATTAAGGAATTTGTGGTAAATCTCGTGCCAGAGGCTTTATTGGATAAGATGGTGAAGACGTCTCGGGACTTTGAGGAGGACGTTAGCGAGTTTGAAGAAGCGGGTTTAACCCCCGGGGATTCGGAGAAGGTAAAGCCGCCGCGGATTTTGGAATCGCCTGTCAACTTGGAATGTAAGCTTGTGGAAATTCTTCAGATAGGCCGGCAGCTTCAGTCCTTGGTGGTGGGAGAAGTGGTATGCTATCACATTCAGGACGATTTGCTTACAGAGCGCAATACCATCGATCCTCTTAAGTTGCGGCCTGTGGGTCGTTTAGGCGGCAGGAATTATTGTGTAGTCCAGGAGGTTCTAGAGCGCCCATAGTCCCATCCAGAGAGGATAAAGGGAGAAGCGGAAGAGGGGATTTGGCAGAATCGGAAACGAGAGGTTGTTTGGAGAGAGGAAATCTTTTGGGGGTGAGGTTGAGCAGAAACTGGGAAAACAGAGGTTATCCCTAACCCTTCTGATCAGCATTGTAATGTTTTTTTGAAGTTTGTTTGGGATGAATTTCGTTTGGGCTCTCTGTTGGATTTTAACCTAGAAAAAAGCAAAGAGGAAGGAGTTTCTAGCCATGAGTCAACCTTCATTTCGCTGGTATCGCCCTAAAAATTTGGCGGATGCAAGTCAGTATCTGAGGGCCCATCGTGGGGCTATCCCTATTGGGAAGGGCAGTCGGGTTCAGAAGAGGCGAAAAGCGTTAGGAGAGGTTGTGGATTTGTCGAATTTGGGGTTGGACTACATTGATGTTTTAGAGACGGTGGAGGGGAAAGAGGTATTTTTAGGTTCCACCACGGCTTTGGAACGGATGGAGACGAGCGAGGTGTTGGGAGAATTTGCGGGGGGATTGCTTAGGAAAGCGGTTCGTCATACCCTTTTGCGGGGGGCATCTGCGGCGAAGGCGACGTTAGGTGGAGAGTTGGCTAGTTGTGGTGGAACGTCGTTGATTGTGGGGGCATTGATGGCGCTAAATGCGGTGGTGCGGTTGCACAAAGGGGAGGTGGTGGAGTTTTTGCCTGTGGATAGCCTTTATACCCCGGAGGGGGAGTTAGCGCTTTTGTCGGGAGAAATTATTGAGGAGGTAAGTCTTCCAGCGGCGTACTTTGACGGGAGGGGGGATTTGCTTTTTTCGGAGAGTTTTCCGCAGATAGCGTTGGTGATTTACCTAAAGTCTGTCCGGGGGATTTGCGAGGAGATCAACATTGTTTTAGTGGGGGTTTGCCCTTACTGCATCAATTTGGCTAGTGTGGAGAGCAGAATTCGAGGGAGGCGTTGGGAGGATATTGAGGTGGAGCGCATTTTAAAATACGATGCGTTTAGCTGGGAAATTGGCAAAGAGTCCCTAAGCGAGGGGCAGATTTTAGAGCTTCGGCATTTGCTTCAAAGGGGGTTGGAGAGCTTTTTTGCATGAATCCTCCCATAGTGGTGATCTTGGGGCCAACAGCTAGCGGCAAAACCGCTCTTTCGCTTAAGTTGGCGATAGCGCTAGAGGGGGAGATTATCTGCGCCGATTCCATGCAGGTTTACCGGGGGATGGACATTGGGACAGCCAAGGTTTCGGAGGAAGAGCGGGCAAAAGTGCCCCATCATTTGGTGGATATTCTCTCTCCGGATCAATCTTACAGTGTGATGGATTTTATCCAGCTGGCGCATCGCTGTGTGGAGGAGATCTTAGGGCGCAAAAAAAACGTCTTTCTGGTAGGGGGTACAGCTCTTTACATCAAACGCTTTTTGGAGGGGATAGAATCCGGCCCGGAGGCCAATTGGGAGTTCCGCCGCCACTTGCAACAACAGGCACGGGCGGAGGGGCCTTTTTATCTTTATCATCGCCTATGTTGTCTTGCGCCGGAGAGGGCGTCGAAGCTGCATCCCAAGGACGTTCGGCGGGTGATTCGAGCACTGGAGGTATTGGAATTTTCTGGGAGTGAAGGGAGCACGTTTGAGGACATTCCGAAAAAATATAGTTTTTTTTTAGTAGGTTTAGATTGGCCTAGGGAAGAGCTGTATCGGCGTATAGATCGGAGGGTAGAGGAAATGTTCCAGCAGGGGTTGGTGGAGGAAGTGCGCCGTTTGCAGAGGTGGGGATTTAGTCGCCAGGCGCGGCAAGCGCTCGGGTACAAGGAGGTGTTGGAGGCGTTGGAGGGGAGATATTCGTTAGAGGAAGCCAAGCGGAGGATTCAGAGAAACACGCGGCATTTTGCCAAGCGCCAGCTCTCTTGGTTCCGGAAGTTCCAGGGGGTACATTGGTATCGTTTGGAAGGGGAGGAGGATTTAGAGAGGGTGTTTCTGGATGTCCAGAAAGAAGTGAGAAGAGTTTTTGGGAAGGGGTGGTAGGGGGAACACTTTTTTCAAAAAGGGTTCCCCTTACGGATCGAAAGTTTTTGGGAAGTCTGAAACACTTTTTTCTAAAAAGGGTTTCAGGAAGAAATGTTAAAGGGGTTTTTAGGGGAAAGGGATTTCCCCTAAATCGAAAAAGGTTTTGGGAAGGGGTGGTAGGGGGAACACTTTTTCAAAAAGGGTTCCCCTTACGGATCGAAAGTTTTTGGGAAGTCTGAAACACTTTTTTCTAAAAAGGGTTTCAGGAAGAAAAAAAGGGTTTTAGGGTTTTGGTTGTGCGGCGCTCATGAGTTTATAGCGGTCGAGAAGTTCTTCTTTTTTTTGCAGATATTCTTGGCGATTGAGTATACCTTTTTGGTAGGCTTCTTGTAGATCTTTGAGGCGTATTTTTTTGACCAGTTTTGCGCTTTCTTTTAGTTTGGCAAGGGCGGAGATGAGTTTTTCGGCCGCTGTTAGGGATGGGCAATCTATGTAGAGTTTTTTCAGTTTCATGTTTTTTTTGTAGTAGACGGTGACGAAGGCGTAGTGGTAGTAGCCATCTGCTCCCAATCCTCGTTGGGTGATGGTATTGAAAATATCTTCAAAATGGATTTTAGTTCTTCTTTTGCTATCCCCATATTCGCGGAAGCTGAAAGAGAGTTCATTTACTTGTATATTTTCAAAATGGGTTCCTTTTTCTAAAGATTTTTGTATAATTTCTTCCGCTTCGCTTAAACTCACATCCTCGGGGGAGGGTACGATTGGTACAACGCTGGTGCAGCTTGCAAGTAGAGCGAGGGAGAGGAAGATTGGGAAAAATGACCATACTTTCATTTTTTTCTCTCCTAAAAGTCCTAGGTCTTGGATTTTGCGCTAGAGAAAGTTAGAACATTGGAGAGAAAAAGTCAAGGGGCTTTTAAAAATTTTCTTTTTGATAAATCAGGGTCAGGGTAAGGGTTGAGATGGCGGTGGAGTACACTCTTCCTCCGGCTGAGCTGTAGTTATTTTGGGGTGGCCAGCTTCCTTCCAAAGAATTATTTTTTTCTTGGAGGTGAATGAGAGAATAGCTAAACTGTTGGATGGAGGGGGGAAGGGGGTTGATTTTGCCGCTGGAGGCAGAATACAAATAGAAAAATAATCTTTGTGGAGGGGGTAGTGGTTTGGGGAGATGTTTTAGATAGCGAAGGGCGGCATAGATGGGTTGGGGGTGGGAGAGGCAACCTTGTTTTTGTGCTTCCAAAAGAAATTTGAGCATCCAGAGGGTGGTATTGGGGCAGCTTTCTGCTTCTTTGAGTCCAAGTTGATTCCAGCCGCCTTGTTTGGTTTGCGTTGCGAGGGCAAACTGCATAGTTGCGTTGGATCCTTGTATCAAGGGGGTATAATTGGGTAGAAATTTTTTGGCTTTTAGGAGGGCTAAGCTGCCGATAGCATGGTTGAGTAATCGCATTCCGCACCAGGGGCCAAGGCTGCCGTCGCTGTGCTGTTGGAGAAGGATATATTCTACAGTGCGATAGATATTTTGTTGCAGGGTAGAGGGAGGTAGAAACTGCCGGTTTTCTAGGATAGCCAAGAGGGCTAGGGCGGAGGTAGCGAGGGTATATTCAGGTTGGCCACCCCATTTTTTGGCGCTCCAGCTACCGTTTGGCTCTTGGTTGGCAGCAAGCCAGCGGACGGCTTTTTGGAGGGAGCGAGCTGCTTGTTGGTAGAGTTGGGGGCGGGGTGAGAGGCGCGGAGGGGGAG
>RFKQ01000132.1 GCA_003694635.1 Planctomycetota bacterium | reverse complement strand
CGGGAATTTTTCCCGGGAGGTGAGGGGGAAGAAAGGCTTTACCTCCATGGCGTTTTTTGGTATACTTCTTGAGGGTGTAGGGGGAGTTTAGGGGCGGAAGGAAGCCCGGGGGAAACCCTTCGGGCCAAGGGCTCGGGCGGGGGAGGGCAGAGGGGGGTGGTGTGCTAGGCGTAGGGTGAGGTAAGGATAGGCGTGGAGACAGCGGTTAGTTTTTGCAAAAGATGGCAGTTGATTGGGAAGGAAGGTTTGTTTGAGAGAGGAAGCGATGGATTTACTTGGTTTAGATGAGGTGGATTTTGAGGTATTTCAGCCCCACAAGAGGCGGGATTCGTTTTACAATGAGACTCGGTTGCGGGTGAAGAGGAAATTGGCGAAGATAGGGAAGGCGCTCCAGAGGGAGTTGCCCAAGGGTTTGGGATTTCAGCATAGGACGAGTTTGAGCCATCCCTACATTTACAATGGTTATTGTGTATCTTCGATGAGGGTATACTTCTTTCGGAAGCTTGCGAAGGGGAAGCTAAGGGGGATTTTGGGGCCGGATTTGGGGAAGGATTTAGATCCGGGGTATATGCATCCGTTGATAGCGGTGGAGATTTCGCTGGAGGAGTTGAGGTTGGAGTTGGTGATTCCTCAGAAGGCTTGGTGGGAGGGGGAGAATTGGAAGAGGAAGTGCCGGGATGCGGATCGGAGGGAGGAGCTTCTTGGTTGTTTGAGGGGTTTGAAGGGGTTTGGGTTTTATATTCATAATTGGAAGAAGCGTTATGATTGCGAGGGGATGGGGAGGGGGGATTTGGAGGAGTATTTTTCCTACTACACCCCGGGGGTACATGATAGTTTTCTTCGTCGGGTTTGGTTGCGGGAGGAGGTGTTGGGTGGTTTAAGTTTTGGTGAGTTGCGGGATGGATTTTTATCGCTTTTACCGGTTTTTGATTTTATTGTCTGGACGGAGAAGAATAATTATATCTTTTAGATTTTGGGGAATTTCATTTCAGAAAGGAGAAAACATGGGAGTGACCAAGCAGCAGATTGCAGATAGGTTAAATTTGGATCGGAGCACGGTGAGCAAGATTTTGAACAATCGATCCATTCACAATTTCAACAAGAATACGGTGTTTAAGGTGTACCAGACGGCTCGGGAGATGGGATACGATTTTAGCGCTCATCGTCGTCTTCCCCAGCGTCGTTCTATGCGTCATGTTTTGCATCAGCGCGCTCGGGTACGCATTTGCACGCAGGGGGGGGAGTTGTATGATGAGGGGGAGGCGTTGGTGGAGGATATTAGTTTGCATGGGGTGTATTTGAGTTCGTTTCAGATGTCGAAAAATGCGCTTCCTTTGGAGCCGTTTACGATACAGATTCAGCTATTGGAGGGGGTATTGAGGGGGTTGAGGGCGGAGTGTGAGATAGCTCGGATTATGATGGAGCCGGAGTTTGGGTTAGGTTTAAATTTTGTGAAGATTTCGGAGAGGAATCGGGAGCGGATTATGGACATTTTATGAAGTTTTGGGGTGTTGTTTTTGCGGGAGGGAGGGGATTTAGGCGGCTTGGGTGTGGGTGGGAGGGAGTGATTGGGATTGGAGGAGTTTTTGGATGCGTTTGAGGGCGGTTTCTAGTTGTTGTGGTGGTAGGGCGAAGGAGAGGCGGAGGTATCCTTCTTGGCCGAAGGCGTTGCCGGGAACGGTGGCGACTTGGGCGTGTTGGAGGAGGAATTGGGAGAATTGGGTGGAGCTGCCGGGTTGGTGTTGGGAGGGGGGTAGGAGTTTGGCGAAGAGGTAGTAGCCGGCGTGTGGTAGATGGCATTGGAAGTGGGGGAGTTGGTTGAGGGTTTGGTGGATTTTTGTACGATTTTGGAGCAGGGTAGGGTGCATGAAGTATTTTTCCTTTTCGTTGAGTTCCAGGGCGGCTTCGGCGGCGATTTGAGCGGGGTGAGGGGCGCAGGTCATCATATTGTCGTGTACTTTTAGGATTTGGTTGGCGAGGGAGGCGGAGGTGGCGAGGTATCCGACGCGGTATCCTGTGATGGCGTAGGTTTTGGAGAAGCCGAAGACGGAGATGAGTTGTGGTTTGAGTTCTGGGAAGCTGGCGGCGGGGGTATGTTGTCCTTGCCAGACGAAGTCTCGGTAGACTTCATCGGCGATCACGTAGAGGTTGTGTTGGAGGGCGAGTTCGAGGATTTGTTGGAGTTCTTGTTTTTGGAGGTTTACGCCGGTGGGGTTGTTGGGGTTGGCGAAGAGGATGGCTTTGGTTTTGGGGCGAATGGCTTGTTTTAGGTCTTCTAGGCAGAGTCGGAATTGGTTTTCGGGGCGCATGGAGACGCAGATTGGCACCCCTCCGGCGCTGCGGATTTGTCCGAAGTAGGAGGCGTAGGCGGGGGTGAGGACCACCACTTCGTCGCCGGGGTTGAGGAGGGTGAGGAGGGTAGCTTGGATGGCGGCCATTGCTCCGCCGGTGATGAGGATTTCGGTTTCGGGGTTGTAGTGGGTTTGGGAGCGTTTGAGGATATCTTGTGCGATTTTTTTTCGCAGGGAGAGTCTACCTTCGGGGACGGTGTAGGTATGGGCTTGGTGTTGGGAGAGGTGTTGGATGACGGTTTGGGTAATCTGAGTTGGTGGGGGGAAGGCGGGGATACCTTGGGCGAGGGAGATGACATTTGTCAGTTTTCGGGCGGTGCGTTCGATATCTTTGATGGGGGAGAGGGAGATGGTGCTCATGCGTGAGGAGATAGGTTTCATCGCTCGATCCTTTTGTTTTAGAGGGGGGTTAGGGTGGCCTTTAGGGTAAATATCGACAGATATGGAAAAAATTTTAAATTTTTCTCTTGACTTTTGAGAAGATTTTTTATAATAAACGTCTCTATCTAGAGTAGGAGCTGATTGGCAAGGGTGCGTAGCTCAGTTGGTAGAGCAACGGCCTTTTAAGCCGTAGGTCGAAGGTTCGAGTCCTTCCGCACTCATCAAAAAAGGTATGCGGGAGGGTGCGTAGCTCAGTTGGTAGAGCAACGGCCTTTTAAGCCGTAGGTCGAAGGTTCGAGTCCTTCCGCACTCATTTGCTTTTGTTGGGGAGCAAGGGGAGGGGCGAAAGAATTTTTTAGAAATGGCTTCTTGACAATAGAGAAATTTTTGGTATACTAAGCAAAAAATGCAAACGGGGCCGTAGCTCAATTGGTTAGAGTCCCAGACTGTCGATCTGGTGGTTGGGGGTTCGAGTCCCCTCGGCCTCGCTTTTTCTTTATCCTCTGCGCTCTCGAGGATCTCTCCTAGGCAAACCTGTAGTATCCTAAGCGACTATCGCCGCTTTGGGCCTTAACAGCAAAGCGAAAAAAGGGGAAGGGCAAATCTACCCTAGAGAAACGTTTTTCAAAAATGAAGAAGCAGAGCGTGGAGAGGGCCTAAACGAAAAAGATAGCATGAGGAGCAAAGCGTACTCTTTTGCCTCCCAAGAGGAGTGGATAGCGAGGACCATAGAAAACCATTTCTTAGGTAAGTAAAGGATAAATTTTTTAAAAAATTTTGATTTGGACTCAACAAGGAATTCTAAAAAACATTGCCCTGTGGTTTTATTTTGCCCAAAATTTCGATAAATTTGTGAGCGAAGAAAAGGCTTTGATATTGCATGTATCAAAGCCTTTTTTGCATTTCTACGCTTTGGTTTTTGTGAGCATTTCAAGCAAGAAAGGAGATAGCCGATGGCCAGTCAGCCGAATGTGGAATTATTGGTCCGCAAGGAGGAGACCTTGAACAAGGCGCTAAAGCGTTTTCGCAAAATGTGCGAAAAGGCCGGGCTGCGCAAGGAGATGAAGAGGAAGATGTACTACGAAAAGGAATCCCAGCGGCGGCGCCGAGAGGTCATTAAACGCAAGCGGGCGTTGTTGAAGAAGCAGCGCATGGAAGCCAAAAAGAAAAAGAAACGGAGATAGTTTTCTCCCCTCTCTCTACGCCGCAGAAAACAGACGAAAACTTTTGGAATTTCTTTGCCATAAAGATTGGATAGAGCGTATGCGCCTTTCTTTTGAGAATTTTTCCCCCAAGGTGGACCCCAGCGCGTTTGTGGAGGAAACGGCGCGGATCATCGGTGATGTGGTGCTAGGCGCCGAGTCCAGCGTTTGGTTTCACAGCGTGGTGCGAGGCGATGTCCACTATATCCGAATCGGCTCCCAGACCAACCTTCAAGACGGCTGTGTGGTGCATGTCAGCGAGGGGACCCATCCGACGGTGATTGGCAACCGGGTCACTGTAGGGCACCGGGCGGTGATCCACGGCTGCACCATTGAGGATTACTGCTTGATTGGCATGGGGAGCGTGATTTTAGACGGGGCGGTCATTCCAAAAAACTCTCTTGTGGCGGCGGGTAGTTTGGTCCCTCCTGGTTTCCGTGGGGAGGAAAACAGTTTGATTTTGGGAAGCCCGGCTAGGGTGGTTCGCCCTTTGAGAGAAAAGGAGAAGGCAATGATCGAGGAGGGTTGGAGGCATTATGTGGAGCTAGCGAAGAAGTACGCTTCCTCTTCTTGAGCTCTTTTTCTCTTGGCCTTCCAATCGCCGGGATGGAAAGAAACTAGGGAGGGAGGTTGGACTACGGCAACAGAGGGGAGATCAAAGCTGCGGCTGCAAAATTAAAGAGAGATAGATCAAAGTCCTAGCTCCAGGAGTAGATCCGTGGAGTGTAGTGAGAGGTTTGTTTTCGCCTCCATTTGTGCGAGGTTTTAGGGGGGAAGCGCTGCTCTCTCGAGCTCGGGCGCGAGAGTGGTTGAGGGTTAGAATTTTTCGAGTTTTGAGAAGCGGTTATTTGGGGCGCTTCTCCCTAGGCTTTCCAGGGGAGTGTGAATTTTTTGGTGTTGGGGAGGAGAGGTTGGCTTTCGGATGAGAGCGGAAAGGATTGGCGAGGGCGGTGGTGAGCATGGCGATTTGCTTCACCTGGAGCGTGCGAAAGCCGAAGTACATGAAAATATGCACCCTGGTTTTGGCGTTTACTCCCAAGAGGAGCTCCACGATGATGGCGCGTCCGTTGGGGTCGAAATATCCCCGTAGCTGTCGTTGGGAGGGGATGCTTTTGGGCAGATGGTAGCCGATTTTTCGAAGGTAGGGGACTTTTTCCAAGAGTTTTTTCTCTAGCAGAGGTCGATAGGCCGAGTAAATGTCTAGAGCGTAGGATTTTTCTTCCCAGGCGGGTAGGGGGCGGTAGAGGGTTTGATCGTATAGCTTGAGCAAAGCGTTGGCTTGGGAGGGGGTGGTGATCACTTGGATTTTCTCTAAAAATCGTTTCGAGAGTTGGGGCATTCTCCAGGGCTGGCGGATTTGGTATCCCAATCCGATTCTGGATTTTACCAACGTTAGGCCGGCGAGTTTTACGATTTTTTTCAGGGCGTTGTAGGGGTTAGCTTTTAATATTCTACAGGAGATTTTTTTTTTCAATAGATCGGGTTCGTAGTGGAGTTCGGCGTAAATTTTTTTTTGGAAATCTTGAATGATTTTAAGGAGCGGTTGTTGTTTTGCGATAATGTTGACTTTATCCGTTTTCGGGTTGTATTCCAAGATCAGAGGCGCTTGTTGGGAGGGGGTGGTGGCACAGCCGATAAGGAGGAGAGGGATGGCCCAGATTTTTTCAGGGAGCTTGGAGAGCATTGGCTTCATATTTACTTCCTTAAGAGTTTCCAACTTTTTAGTATTTTTTCCGCGAGTTTTAGGTCGGTTTTGCTTGGGCAAAAGGCTAGCAATAAGAAGGTTTTTTTCTCTTGGAGGTAGAAATATTGCAAGGTATAGAAATTTTTTCCTTGGCTTAGGACTTTCACTCTTTTGGGCGTCCAGGTTTGGGAGAGGAGGCGGAGTTGTTTCTTTTTTTGGTGTTCTTGGAGAAAGAGGGAGACTTGTTTTTGTAAAGTGAGGGAGGGTGCGGAGAAAGAGAGGGCTAGGATACGAAAGCGGGGTTTTTTGGGGGGAAATAGGAGCAGCATATTTTGGATCGGTTGCACCCTCCAATTTGAGGGGATAGATAGGGCGAAGGCGCTGTATTGGATGGGTCGAAAGGGCGCTTTTTCTTGGGGCGTGGTAAATCG
>RFKQ01000131.1 GCA_003694635.1 Planctomycetota bacterium | reverse complement strand
GCTCTGCTTAATCCATGCCAACTTTTTTTGGGGGAAAAGCCTTCTCACTCAGCTTCTCTCTTTTTGTTTATGGATGACCACTCTCACCGGATTGATCGGATGGTTTCTACAACGCACAGTTCCTCTATGGCTGACCAAGTGGGAGGCGCAGGAATCTTTAGAGCATCTTATTCATTTGAGGGAAAGGGTCCGTAAATTTTTAGAACAAATTCGCCAAAACAGATCCGAGCAATTTCAAAAGAGCCTTCGCCTGGTTTCTCTTCGAACTTCTCAGGAGGATTTTCTCACCCAAGAGTGCGCTAAGCTTCCAGAAGAAGAGCGGGATACTTTTTTCCAAGCGGCAGCAGCAAAGCTTCAAATCGCTCAAATTCAGCGAAGGGCCCGGAAGCTTCTCTGGTTGCATTTCCTTCTCAAACGCTGGATTTTGCTCCATTTACCGTTTTCTCTTGCACTTTGGGTACTGACTCTCATTCACGTTATTTCCATTCTTTATTTCTAAGAAGGTCTTGGACATGCCTAAAGATCCGTTTGATTTTGTCTGCCAAAAGTGCGGCAATTGCTGCCGGGGAGAAGGCTATGTCTACCTCAGCCTTCAGGAAATCCAACGCATTTGCCAGTTCCTGCAAATGGATATCACCGCCTTCCAGCGAAAGTATTTGGAAAAGCACCAGCGCACTATGGTGCTCGCTAGTCATCCTAACGGAGACTGCATTTTTTTGGAGGATAACCTTTGCAAAATTCACCCCGTCAAACCCGATCAGTGTAGGAAGTGGCCCTTTTGGCCGGAACTTATCTTCAACTCTCAGCTTTTCATGGAGGCAAAATCCTATTGCGAAGGTTTAAAAGAGTTTGAATATGAGGATTTTGCCCAGCTAAAAAATACCGATTGGGCGGATGAGAAAATCGAGCAATGGATGTTGACCAATCTGGAACCTCTGGCGGAGTAGGATGAAAAGTCTGTTGTGCAGCGGTTGGATTTTGCGAGCACAAATCTGCGAACTGTGTGAGGATTTCTCCGATGCTTCACAAGGATAGAGCGATACACTTGGGATTGCGCTATGGGTTTCTGACCCCTGCGGATATCGAAGAGGCAAGCAAACTCCAGAAAAATCCTGATGATGTTGAAGAGTTAAAAGATATTCTGGTGCGCCAAAAAATGATCGACGAAGAGCGTTTGATCATGCTCGAGTCGGTGGTTACAGAAGAAAAAGCCTTTGGCAAGGGCGATATTTTGGGGGGAAAATATAAAATTATTCGCCCGATTGGGGCGGGGGCAATGGCCAAAGTGATTTTGGCAGAGAATATTGAAACAGGTCAGAAGGTGGCCTTAAAGCTTCTGCCTGTGAGCGAAAAAGACAATAAGCACTTAAAAATACGCTTTCAGAACGAAATTCGCCTCCACTCCTCCCTACGAGATCCCTACATTATCCAGCTGTACGACACTTTCCTCCACGATGGCCGGCAGGTGATCGCTGTGGAATACATTGAGGGCGAATCCCTACAACGGCGTTTGGAGCGAGGGCCTCTGCCTATTCGGGAAGCTCTGGAGATCGCCCTCCAAGTGGCCTATGGGCTGGAATACCTCCACCATCGGGATTTGGTGCATCGGGACATTAAGCCGGGAAATATTTTTTTGGGAAAAGATGGAAGAGTGAAGTTGCTGGATTTGGGCCTTGCCAAGAACCTAAAAGAGGAAGAACAGCTGAGCTCCCCGGGCACCGTGATCGGTACCCCTCAGTATATGGCGCCCGAGCAGGCGATGGGAGGGGACTTTGTGGACCAACGAGCCGATATTTACAGCCTAGGGGTCACCCTGTTTCATATGATCACAGGGACCACTCCTTTTCGGGGCTCACGGAGTGAAATCATCAAATCCCATATCCAAAAGCTTATCCCCGACACCCGCCTATATCGCAAGGGAATTCCCAAGTCCGTGCGGGAACTTATTCAGAAAATGACTGCTCGAAAAGTGGAGCAGAGGTATTCCTCTATTGAGGAGGTGATTGGAGATATCAAAAAGATTTTGCAGCAAAAATTGCGCCTAAAAGAAGAGCTTCTTTTGCTTCCCCATCGCACTCATCTGATGGGGGTTTTGGCCATCGTTTTGGGGGCGGTGGCGGTAGGTCTGCTGGTCTATTTTAGAGGCATCGAGGGGCTTTTGAGGTGGTTTGCAGGGTAAGAAATCATGGATGGCCAAGGTAGAGACAAGAGCAAAAAAAGGGAAAAGTGAGGTTTTTTGTATGAAGATAGAGGAAAAACGGCGAGTCCATGGCCTTGGCCAGACGAGTTATCTTGCAGAGCTAGCCCATTTAGATGTCGCATTTCAGCCGTCTTCTTCCCCAGCGCAGGAGGAAAAGCCACTGGTGATTTTTATTCATGGGCACGCTTGTACAAAAAACAGTTGGCTAAATCCTTTGCAGGAAACCTTGGGAAACTCCCCCCAGGACTTTGTGATGTGCATACGTTTCACCACCGCGGACGTGAAGAATATCGAGGATATCAAAGAAAGCTTGCCACCGGGTACGTTTCTTTTTAGCCTTATCCAGCGTCCCGAGAGCAGCAGGGAGCTTTGCTCTTTTTGGGATTTTGTTCAAAATTTGGGCTATCCTACTCTTACCTGGAGCCAAAAGGCCGCCAATGAGAGAATTCAGCTAGCGGTGGAAGAGCTAGAGATGATTTGCAAAGTGGTGCTGGAAAGGCTTGGTTATCGGAGGATTATCTTTATCTGCCACAGCCGCGGGGGGTTGGTGGCCCGTTATTTTTTGCAGCGCAATCCCCATCTAGCTTCTAAAATCCTGGGTGTGGTGATGTTGAGCACCCCGAATCAGGGGAGTAAGCTGGCGATTTTTGCGGAAAAA
Source organism: Planctomycetota bacterium (assembly GCA_003694635.1). Taxonomy (GTDB): domain Bacteria; phylum Planctomycetota; class J132; order J132; family J132; genus J132. The sequence continues at coordinate 7,504 of RFKQ01000131.1, read as the reverse complement.
TTTAGTCGTTTTCGCTATCTTTCCCAATTTGTTCTTTTTGGCAGAAGGATTTTTCCTCAGATTGCCCGCAGTCACCAGTCGCTTGAGGCACTTTTGGGCTACTTAAAGCGATCCGTTCGTTTCTTGCAAAGCGAGGCCATCCAGGAACTCAAGCCGTACTCTTCTTTCCTAGAGCAGCTCAAGGAAAAAGAGGGTCTGGAAAAACGCCTAGGCGTGCCCTACTTCCATCTTGCAGGAAACAGAAGCCAGTACGATCGCATTTACTATCTCCCTCAAGGCGAGAACTATCTGGTCAAAATCCCCATTCTCTACGATAAACTGCCGTCGTTTCTTCTACCCTGGGAGCTGATCGATGGAAAAGGAGACGGTCTGGTGGCGGTTTGCCGGGCTAGGTTGGGTTTTGAGCGGGTCTTTGAAGAATTTCGGGTCAACCACAGCGAGATTTTAATGGATCCCTTGGTACAAAAGAGAGTAAAGGAAATTTTGACGCAGGTGGTGGATGCTTGATTTGCAATGCGCAAGCTTTTGTTCATACTGCAGATGCATAGAGGTAGGCAATGGAGGAGAAATTGGAGCTTGAGGAGTACATCCGCTCAGCCAATTTTGCCCTAGAGCAGGGGCGTTTGGAGGAGGCAAGGCAAATTTTGCTGAAGGCCAACTCGAGCTATCCTGACCATCAAAAAGTCCAGGAATTGTTGGAGCATACTCAGCGAAGCATTCGCCAAGAGGACTTTCAAAAACTGGTCCAGCAGGGGAAAGATTTGTTTGCCCAAGGGCATCTAAAAGCGGCGAAGACCAAGCTGGAGACCGCGTTGTTGATCGCGGGAGACGACGAGGTGGAGCGACTTTTAGAGGAGGTGCGCTCCCAAATTGTAGAGGCGGAGTTTGACAGGTGCGTCAAGGAGGGGAAAAAGTATCTCCAAGCCGGCATTTACGAGGAGGCCAAGCCGTATTTTGATCTGGCCTTTCAGCTCAAACCGGATGAGTTTGTCCAGAAGGCTTTAAAGACCATTGAGGAAAAGATTTCCTTGGCCTCTTACGCTCTTTATTTCTCGGAGGAGAAAAAGGAAAAAGGGCAGTGGCAAGAAGCGAAAGAGTTGCTCCAAAAAGCGTTGAAAGAATATCCAGAAAATCAGGATTTGCTGCTGGCGATGGCCCTATTGGAATCCTATTGGGAAGAGTATAGAGAACTTCACCGAAAAGCCCGCCGGGCGGAGAGGCGGTTGTATCTGATTCTGGCCTGGCGGCTTTATCGAGAGCTGCTGGGATATTCCCCGCAATGCGAGGAAATCCACCGAAAAATCTCCAGCGTTAAATGGAAGTTGGCTTGGCTTGGGGGCCTGATTGGCATTTTATTTGCTTCCCTTCTAGGGAAGATATTGCTAGAATTTCTAAGATGACCAGCCTTAGCCCAATCATCGCTGAAAGCTCCAGATGCACGAACAAAAGAGAAGACCATAGGGCTGCGGTAAGAAAGTTCAACGTCCGAGCGAATGGAAAAAGCGCCAAGCCTTGCGAGCTCGCCTTGAATTCGTTTTATGTCTATGAAATGATCAAATCACAGCTATCCGGACGCAGTTGCAAAACAAAGTTCCATTCCCCGATGAGGGGAATAGGCTAGGGCGACGAAAGATTTGATTTTCATGGAAAATTTCACAATTTTGTTTGTTCGAGAGACAATTTTTGTTGGTTAGCCCGATTAAGAGCGAAGTCTTCAAATTTTTTTTAATTTTTTTCTTAGGCCGATATGATTTCTCCCATGAATTCCAAGTCTTCCTCAGATTCAGAATTTTCCTCAAAAATGCCAAGTCAAGATCAAAAAGAGGAAATCCCCCAAGAAGATTTTCGAGAAAAACTCGATTTGGAGGCGGATTTTTCCCCATCCGAAAGCCTCCCAGAAAATGAAGACACCTCCCCCATCACCGTTCCTCATTCCAATCCTCTTTTGCCCCAAACTCCGATTGTGTTCGAAGAGGAAGTCCTCTCCTCCTCTCCTTCTACCAATCCTTCTGAGCGAAGCCCCTCTCCCTCATCTCCACGCCCGGAGGGCCCCTCCGCTCCAAGCCTACCCTCTGCTCCAAAAACTTCCGATGTGGAGGAATTTCTGCAGAGCTTTTCCCAAAATTCTTCCCCTCCCACGCGAAATTTGCCCCTTCCGAAATCTCCCATATCGCCTCCATCTGGAGGGGAAAGCGGAAATCTCCCTTCCCCTCCTCTTTCTCCGCCTTCTCCCCATCCTCGCACTCTTACCCAGAAGCTGCGGCTGGAGTTGCTCGGCATTTCTGGAGAAGCTCCCCCTCCTGCTTCTCCACCCTCTAACTTAGAGGTTTTCACGGAAGAAGAGCCACCTTCTGTAAGTTTGAAGGAAAATCCGCCAGAGCCCATCGATAAGTCAATTCTTCCTCCGAAGGGAGCGCGCCGAGAAGAGCCACCTTCTAAAGCCCCGACCTCTTCTTACGAGGAAAAGAAGTTGGAAGAAGAGCTGGACAACTACTTGGCGCAAAAGGATGCCTACCTTTCTTCCAACTCCAGCCCTCTCACATCCTGTTTACCAAAGTCTTCTTCTCCAGTCTCATCTTTTTCGAAATACGAACAACACAAAGACAAGCAGCTGTTGAAAACCTTCGAGGACTTTGCTGCCAACACCTCCCGGCAAATCCAGCAGCTCCAACACGAACTCCACCAACTCCAACAGAAACTCAAATCTACCGCCGCCCCAGCCTCGGGTCCAGCTCCTGATAGCTCTCTTCAAGAGCGAATACAACGCCTAGAAGAGGAAAATGAAACCCTAAAAAAAGAGCGTAAAAAACTCAAGCACTTACTCTACAAACTCCAATACCAATACCACACCCTTCTGCAAATATGGGAGGATTTTCTCTTCTCCGATAAGCCATCTGATTTTCCCGAAACATCCTCCGCTCCGATTTCTAGGGAAAAGCGCTCTTCCATCACAACGACCACCACTACCTTTTCTCAACAAGATTTTCTCGACTTTGGCCGCTACCTTCAACGCCAAAACAAAACCAAAATTCTGCCCAAACCCTCCCTCCACTCCATCATCGGCTACACTTACCCCGACGTGATCGCGTGGGGAAAAATACCAAAAGGCGAGGAAATCTCTTTCCTAGATTCGGGAGTTTTTAAAGGATTTTTGTCAAAAGAGCTCTACGATAAAATCCACCTCTGTCCCTCTTGCTTTCGCTATAACATCAATTTCCGCTCTCCTTGCCCTAGCTGCCATAGCCTGGAGGCCAAAAAACAAACCCTAATTCATCACCTATCCTGCAACCATATATTTCTAAAAGAGAATTTGCCCGAGTCTGGAAAATGCCCAAATTGCTCCCAATCCCCAAAAAATCCAGCGGATTTCAAAGAGCTGAACGACGTCTATTACTGCTCCTCTTGCCAGCAAGTCCTTCCCCCTGTCACCGACTGCGTCTGCTTAAATTGCAACGCCTCTTTTCTGTTGGAGGACGCCATCCTCTGCTCTGTGTACGCCTACTCTTGGCGCAAAGAAAACAAAACCCCTGAGCCCTCCCTCCTCCATCCTTCTAAGAAACCATCTACCCTAAAATCCCCTTCTTCGGAGAGCACACCGCCTTTTGTCACTCTCCTGTTAAGCTTCAAAAGCAAACAAGGGGAAAAAATCCCTCTTTCTCTTATCCAAAAGGAAGCTAAAAATTTTGCCCAACTCCTCTGCCGCTATGCCAAAGAAAACATTCCCTTTGTAGAGATGGAAGAAGGACTATACGCCTTTATCTTAAAATCCTTTAATCTGGAAAAGTGCCAAAAACTCTCCCAAAAAGTTACGGAAAAAATCCAACAATCTCTCCCCTCCTACCTTGAAATCCAAATCACCATCGCTGAATACGAATAAGAACTTTCCGATTTAGGGGGAAAACTGTTTTGAACCGCTTTTTTGAAAAGCGGGACAGATTTCCAGATTATTTTAGCTTCATTCTAAAGGTGTCTGAGAGGAAAGTAGGTGGAGTAAGGGGTAGGCATTACCTTCACTCCAAAGCTGGGAGAGGGAGTAGGAAGTTTCTTGCGCGTAAGAGAGGTTTGAATCCTTTGGGTGAATTCTTGATTTTCATTGACATTGGGGGGATTTTTTGCTATTATTTAAAGAATAGGGATTTGGAGAGTAGAAAACAGGCAAACCACGTTGAACTTTTGGAGTGCAGAAAGTGGTGGATGGTGGGGGAGACCTGGGGAATAAAATAGATTTTTGGATTACGGAGAGGGATAGATAGAGGGGGGAAAATGTGCCGGGTAGGGAGGGGGAGAAGTTTGTTTGGATTTGGTTTATTCTTTGTCAAGGTGAGTAAGAGTTTTTTTCTTTTTTTGATTGGGTAGGTTGTCTTTGATAACAGTTTGGTGGTGGGAGGGAAAGAAATTGTTTGTATTAGGTATGGAATTACTAGATCGGGAAATACTTTAAATAGGTAGGAAGTGATTCAATGATTTCGGATACCCAGCTGGCTCAAATGTTATTGAAGCGTCAGTTGATTACTCCTGCGCAGCTTTCCCATGCTCAGGAGATGGCGAAGATGACGGGGGGGACGTTGATGCAGATTGTGGTGAAGTTAAATTACGTCAAGCAGGATGTGATCCATGCGTTGGTTGCGGAGTTAAAGCGGGTGCAGTCGGTGGGGGAAGGTTCGATACAGGTGGATTTTGAAGCAATGGAGAAGATAGGTCCGAAGTTGATTAAGAAGCATCATATTGTGGCGATCAAGAAGGAGGATGCGCGCAAGGGGACGCTTACGTTGGCGATGACGAATCCCGACGATTATGGGGCGATTGAGGAGATTCAGTTTGTCACGGGGTTAAATGTGGAGGGGGTACTGGCGTCGAAGGAGGCGATTACCAAGGCGCTTAGGCAGTATGAGGCGCAGAGGGAGGAGAGGCGCAAGTCGGGGGGGGGGATGGAGCGTGGAGGAGAGGAGGCTTTGGCGGCGCAGTTGGAGAGGTTGCTTCAGCAGTCTTCGCAGAAGGTGGTGGTCAAGGCAATGTTGGAGTTATTGGTTCGCAAAAACGTTTTTACACTCCAGGAACTCGTGGAACTTACGAAAAGGATGGCGACCTAAGGTGGGGAGGATCCTATCTGGGGGAGAGAGATGCTGGAGAGTAAAGATATTGGAAAGTTCAGACTTTGGTATTGATAGAAAGGTAGAGACATGGAAGCGCTAGCCAAAAAAGATCTGGCGGATGAGCTTGCTCTTTGTTTGGACATTACGCAGGAGGATTCTTCCCGGTATTTGGATACTTTTATTAGTTTGATCAAGGACAAATTGTTGCAGGGAAAGGCGATTCAACTCAAGGATTTCGCCACCATTAAGGTGGTAGAGGAGAAGGCGCGGATTGTAAAGGATCCCAAGACGGGCCATCAGTACATTACTCCGGCTCGAAACGTGGTGGTATTTACGCCTAGTGAGACGTTTAAGGAGCGGATAGAGAAGACGAAATTATCTTCCATTATTTTGGCGGTACCTCAGAGTGATCCATTTGCACGAGTGATTGAGTTTCACTTTTCTCGGGTGGGTTGGAAGGTGCATATTGTCAACGACGCTCAGTCTTGTTTGGACATGTTAAAAGAGAGTGGCGCTTATTTGTGTATTGTGGATTCCACGCTTAAGGATTCGGAACGGATTATTGAGGAGATTAAGACGAATCGGGCGACGAGTTTAACGCCGTTGATTGTTCTTTATCCGAAGGGGGTGGATCCGGACCGCACGGATGGTTTTCGGGTATGTGGAGATGAGCATTTGGTGGAGCCGTTTGAGGTGTACACACTTTTGACGTTGGCGGAGTCGGAGTTGGCTCGCAGCAGTGAAGAGGAGGTGATTTTTGAGCAGCAGGTGCATTTTCAATTTGCCACAAACGAGACCAATTTGGAGCGCGCCAATGAGTTAGCTGGGCGGTTATTTAAGGAGAGTGGGTTGGACGAAGAGGGGCAGGTGGCTTTGGGAGCGGCGTTTCGGGAGGCGATTGGCAATGCGGCTCAGCATGGGAATAAGTATGATCCCAAGAAGCAGATCAAGGTGTTGTATCTTTTGGATCATGAGAAGATCACCATTGTGGTGACGGATGAAGGGGCGGGGTTTGATCATGAAGTGTACACGTTGCGTGGTCAGACGAAGGATGCGGTGGGGGCAGCGCGGGAGCGGCACGAGCAGGGGCGCTTGGGGGGATTGGGGATTATGTTGATGATGAAGTGTACGGATAAGATGGAGTACAATGATGTGGGGAATATGATCATGTTGACGAAGTATTTGCCGAAGAAGGGGGAATAGCAGGGAGTTTTGAAAAGGTTTTGGGGAAGGGGTGGTAGGGGAAACCCTTTTTTTGAAAAAGGGTTTTCCCTACAGAGCAAGAGTTTTTGGAGGTACGGAACCTTTTTTCAAAAAGGTTCTGAGAAGAAAAGTTTTTGGAAAGTCTGAAAACCTTTTTTCAAAAAGGTTTTCAGGAGTAAAATGTAAAAAGGGGTTTTTAGGGACAAGGGTTTTCCCCTAAATTGAGAGAGTTTTTTTCCTAAATGTAAAAGATGAGGGATAGAGGTAAGCGTATCGATTGGGGGGTGGTTTGGTTATTCCGTGTGGGGGTGGTGGTGATGTTGGTATTGGCTTTATTGGGGAAGAGGGGGGGGGGCGTGGGGAGAGGATTCCAAGGCGGGTGTATGTATTGGACAGGTCCCGGAGTTTCCATTCGTATTTGTTGGATGCGGGGCGTTGGCTGCGGCGGAGTTTGAGGAAATTTTCGACTCGGGGAGAGGTTGGGTTGGTTTCGTTTGCTCGGGAGGCGGGGGTAGAGGTTCCGTTAGTGATTCGGGATCGGTTTCGCCCGCGCTTGGAGAATGTTTTGGACACTCGTTTTACGGATATGGAGAGGGGGTTATCGTTGGCGTTGGGGTTATTGCCCTTTGGTGGTCAGGTGGTGTTACTTACGGATGGATGGGAGAATCGGGGTAAGCTTTCGAGGGTACGGATTCCAGAGGGGGTGGAGGTATACGTAAAATTTTTTTGGCCGCCATTTATATTGGAGAGGGTGGAGTTTCCTTCCGTGGTCTCGTTGGGGGAGGAGGTGGGGTTGCAGGTATTTTTGCGCGCTCGTGATAGGCGGAGGGTGTCGTTGGTATTGCGCGGAGGTGGAGTGCGTCGGAGGAAAGTGGTTTGGTTAGATGGTGGGGTGCGGAGGGTAATGTTTTTTTTCCGCCCTAAGCGGAGTGGTTTTCAGAGGTATACGTTGGAGTTAGACGGGGTGTCGTATAGGTTTGGGTTATGGGTTCGGTCGGAGTGGGAGGTTTTGGTGGTTTCCCCTCAGGCGGATATTTTGAGGGGAAGGTGGAGGAGGTGGGATTGGGTATTGCCTTCGGAGTTTCCGGAGGATTTGGTTTCGCTATTGAAGTATCGGTGTATTTTTTTTTGGGGGGTAAAGTATTCCTCACTGGATGTAGGCCGTTGGTTGTCTTTGAGGTCTTTTTTACGTGCGGGAGGGGGGGTAG
>RFKQ01000130.1 GCA_003694635.1 Planctomycetota bacterium | reverse complement strand
TGGGGGGTGTGGGGGAAGGGGGTAGCGGGTCGTTGTTTGGTGGTGAAGCGGAGTTGGATTTCGGCTTGATGCCAGGGCATTTGGGAGTGTTTTTCGGTGAGGGGGGAGTTATGGCATTTTTGGCAGAGTTCTTTGTTGGGCATTCGGACGATGAGGGAGCGCAGATAGACTTGGAACTTTTGGTCTTCTTGAACGATGGTAAATTCTTTTTGTCCGCTTCGGATCAACCATTTTTGGGGGGAGATTTTGATTTTAACTGCATCGGGGGCGAGGGGAAAGCGATTGGATTGGAATTCATCCCGGATGGAGAAGGGGATATGCTTGCTTTTGAGGGCGGAGGGGGTGCGGAGGGTAAATATTTTTTTAGGGGGGGCGTAGTGGCAGGCGAGGCAAAGTTCTTTGGATGCGGGGGTGATTTGGAGGTGTTTTTCGTGGGGAAATCGGCGTCCTTGGATGAGGGTGGGGAGGGTTTTTTGAGCGATATGACATTCTTGGCATTTTTTGGTTTTTCCTTTTCCCATGGCGAGGTGGAAGGAATGTTTCATTTGGAAGGAGCTTAGGGTTTGGTAGGTGAGCTTGAGTTTTCGCCAATCGCCGGAGTAGGTGCTGGTGTGGCATTGGAGGCAGGAGGTTTCTCCGTGATTGGGGACGGAGTGTTTTTGTTTGTGGTAGTGGCATTGGAGACAGGTTTCGAATTGGGTGGGGGTAAAGTCCTCGAAGGGGTTGGGGCTATAGGGGTGGCAGTCTTTGCAGAGGATTTTGCGCTTCATTTTTTGGGTTGCTTTTTCCGAGAGGTGCTGTTGATGGGAGAAGCCGGGGAATTTAAAAACTTTGGTTTTTTCTATAATCTCGAGGTGGACAAGGGGTTTCGCGGATTCCTTATGGACTTTGGGGTGGCAGTTTCGGCATGAGGTTAGAGAGGGGGTGGTGAGGGTGAGATCTACGATTTTATTTTCTGCGGTGGTATGTTGGAATGCGGGGAGCGAGGTACGTCCTTGGTGTTCGAGGTGGCACTGGGTACAGGGGAGGGGTTGTTGTTTGGTTTGTGTGTGATGGATATCGCGGATAGACTCTTGTTTGTGGCATTTGGCGCAGGCCTGATCGGGGACTTTGCCAAAAGATTGGCTATGGCAGGCGCTGCAGTCGATGGGTTTTCCGTTGACCAGGTGTTTGAAGTGGAGGGGTCCTGTGCTCCAGATATCTTCGGCGGGTAGGATAGCGGGGAGGACCAGGGCGGGGGTAAGGATTCCGAAGAGGACGCAGATGGCGAGGAGGGCTTTGTTCCACCGTTTATCTTCGGGGAGTTCTTCCAGTTCTGGAGGGGTTTTTTCTTTCTTATGGCTACTTTCTTGGATGAGGTGGATAAGTTCCTTTTCCTGGTTGATTTCCACGCTAAAAAGGCGGTCGGCGATGCTGATTTTATCGTTGGTTTGGAGTTCTATTTTGTCTTGGACGAGGGCGCCGTTTTTATAGGTTCCTAGAAGGCTTTTGAGATCGAGGAGGTAGAATTTACCGTTTTCAAATTGAATTTGGGCATGTTGTTCGCTGACCAAATCGCTTTCGATTTGAATTTCATTTTCCTGGCCGGCTCCAAGGCCGAAGGTTTCGCCTTGGAACTGTTGGCTTTTGCCGCGGATTTTACCTTTGACTTTTTTGCTTAGTTTCAACGTAGCCATAGGCGCCGATATACCTTATTGAAAGAGTTTTAGAAATTCGCAATCTTTCGGGGGTAGAGTTAGGGGCAAGGGGGTTCTTCTTTTTTGAGGAGTTGGTAGAGTTGTATTTTTTTATCGAGAGTTGTTCGGCTGATATCGAGGATTTTGGCGGTTTTGGATTTATTCCAGTTGGTGGCTTCGAGGACATTGGCGATGGCTTGTTTTTCGCAGGATTCTAGGATTTCGCGCAGGGGTTTGAAGTCGAGGGGGATTTGATGTTGTTTGCGAAGTTTTTCCGAGAAGTCGTCGGGGGTGATGGTATTTTTTCCTTCGGCCAAGACGAAGGCGCGGGCGATTTCGTTTTGGAGTTCACGGATATTTCCTGGCCAGGAGTAGTCGAGGAGGAGTTGGAGTGCTTTTGGGGAGAGGTTTTTGGGGGGGAGGTTTTGTTCTTGGGCGGTTTTTTTCAGAAAGTATTCGGCGAGGAGGGGGATATCTTCACGTCTGGCTCGCAGGGGAGGGAGTTTGAGGAGAATCACGTTGAGGCGGTAGTAGAGGTCTTCGCGGAATTCGCCCCGCTGCACCATTTCTTTGAGGTCTTTGTTGCTTGCGGAGATGATACGCACATCCACCGAGATCACATTTTTACCTCCGACGGGGCGGATTTCGCCTTCTTGGAGTACTCGCAGGAGTTTTTTTTGCATTCCTAGGCTCATATCTCCCACCTCATCGAGGAATAGGGTGCCTCCATTGGCGATTTCGAAGATACCTTTTTTATTTTGATTTGCGCCGGTGAAGGCGCCTTTGACGTAGCCAAAAAGCTCCGCTTCTAGGAGGGTGTCGGTGATGGCGGCGCAGTTTTCCGCCACAAAGGGTTTCTTTTTGCGGCTGCCGTTGTAGTGGATAGCTCGGGCGATCAGTTCTTTTCCCGTACCGCTTTCGCCTTGGATGAGAACGGGGTGGGAGGTATGGGAGATTTTCTCCAGCAGGGCGTAGATTTTTTGCATGGGTTCAGATTTTCCGATGATGTTGTGGTAGCCGTATTTATCGGTGAGGTTTTGGAGGCTATTTTGGAGGGAGCGTTTGGTTTCTTCCAGTTCGATATGGTGTTTTTGGAAGAGGAGGGAGTTGCGGATGGGAGTTGATATTTTTTTGGCCAATTCTTCTAGCCATAGGATATCCTTATCGGTAAAGCTATCGTGGTGGTGGGAGGTATCGAGGTAGATGGCGCCAATAATTTTTTTTCTATGGCGGATGGGGACACAGGCGATGGATTTGATGGAATGATTTTGGAGGGAGGGGTTATTTTTATATTCGGGGTGTTGGAGGATATCGCTGATGAGGAGGGGTTGTTTTTCTTGGATAGATTTGGTTAGGATGCTTTTGATGACTGGGTAGAGTGGATTTTGTTCGAGGGGGGGATGATCTTTTGGGGATTGGATATGGAGTTGGTTATTTTCGCGCAGGATTGCGATAAAGGCGCGTTTGGCTTTGGTTACTTCGGGGATGAGGGAGATGAGGAGCTCGAGGATTTGTTGGAGGTCGAGTTCCACTTCGATGAGTTTTTCTAGGGTGCCTAGGATGGCGAGTCCTTCCCGGTTGAGGGCGAGGGATTCGAGGCCTTGGTTGCGGATAAATTTACGTTGGATGGTGGCGGAGTGTTCATCTTCTTGTCGGAAGGCGTAGATTTGATTTTTGCCGCGGCGCTGGGCTTGGTAGAGGGCTTCATCTGCTTTGATTTTGAGGGATTGGCTATCTTCGGCATCGTTGGGGTAGGTGGAGAGTCCGGCGCTGAGGGTGATATCGATATCCTTATTTTCTTTGTGAAATTTATGAGCTCGGACGGCTTCTAAAATTCGTTTTCCGACGCGCAGAGCATTGGCTTTATCCGTATCCGGGAGTAGGATTTCGAATTCATCGCCGCTAAATCGGGCGAGGAGGTCGATTTCTCTTAGGTTTTTTTGGATGATGGCGCCTACTTCTTGGAGGATTTCGTTTCCTAGGCTATGTCCGAGGATTTCGTTGATGAGGGTAAAGCCGTCGATATCGAGGATGAGGAGGGAGAGGGTACGGGGGTAGAGTTCGGCTCGTTGGACTTCTTCTTGCAGCCGGTGGAGGAAGTAGTTATGGGCGTAGAGGCCGGTGAGGCTATCGCGGATGGATTCTCGGTAGAGGCGGGCATTTTCCAGGGCGATGGCTTCTTGGGCGGCGATGGTGGTGAGGAGGTATTTTTCCCATTCGCCAAAGACGCCTTGTTTAAAGCGGTTATCGATATAGAGCACTCCGAGGATGCGTTTTTTGATTTTAAAGGGGACGCAGAGCACGGAGGAGAGGTGGAGGCCGCGCACGGATTCGTATTGTCCGAAGCGGGTATCTTCTTGGGCGTTGAGGGAGAGAATGGGTTCGCCGGTTTTGGCCACTTCTTTGGCGATGGAGTAGCTGATTTTAAACTCGGGTTTGGTGATTTCTTCTTTTTCGTAGTTTCTGGCGACCTTAATGACGAAGGTATCTTTTTCTTTCATTAGCAGAAAGCCGCGTTCTGCGCCCGTTAGTTCTATGGCGGTGTCCATAATCTTTTTTAGCAGGCGGTCCAGGTCGAGTTCTGAGTTGATTTCTTTGTTGATTTGGAGGAGTTTTTTAAGGCCTTCGTTTTCTCTTTTTAGCTCGCTGGAGGCGGGGGTGGAATCGGGGCTGACTTTGTTTTTAAGTTTTTCTAAAATCGCAAAGGGTTCGTCTTCTTCTCGAAAGAGGGGGTTGTTTTTTTCTTTCATAGGCTTGTCTTTCATAATGGGTGGAGGAAAGCGCGAAAATGCTCAGGGGGGGTAGAGGATTTTTCTTGAGGTGTTCGAGCTTTGAATCCTTTCGTTCTTTCAGGAGCGATTATAAAAAATTTTTTTCCATTTTTCAATAGGGTTTTCTTTCGGAAAAGGGGAGGTTGATTTTGCAAAAGAGGGGTGGCGTAAATGGGGGGGAGAGGGCAAGGGAGGGAAGTGAGAAAAGTAGTCTTTTTTTTCTTTGAGACGTTGATACAATAGGGAACAAAGCCGCGGCGTATGGCGTGGATGGGGAGCAAATTTAGCTTGCTCCGCAGGGAAGTTTTCTAATCGATGGGGGCGAAGAGGGGGAAGCAAGTTTCGCTGGCTCGATCTGGGAAGGGTTAGCTTCCATGTTTGTCTATGAGCATTTATAAGCTTAGAGCTTTTTTGAAAATGGAGGAAAAAAATGAGTAGAAATCCTTCTCAATGGCGTTGGTTTGTGGATTGGGGAACTCCGTGGTGTGGTTTACTGATCAAGAGCAAGGAGATTTTATACAGTGGTCGGACTCGTTATCAGCAGGTGGATATTGTGGAATCGGAGGAGTTGGGGAGGTGTTTGATTTTGGATGGTGCGATTCAGTCCTCCACCTCTGACGAGAGGATTTACCATGAGGCGTTGGTGCATCCGGGGTTGTTGAGTTGTTCGTCGCCGAGGCGGGTGATGGTGATTGGGGGAGGGGAGGGGGCCACCATACGGGAGATTCTTCGCCACAGGAGTGTGGAGAAGGTGGTGATGATCGACATTGACGAGGAGTTGATTGAGTTGACCAAGCGGTATTTGCCTCAGATGCACGAGGGTTCTTTTGAGGACTCGAGGGTGGAGCTTGTGTTTGAGGATGGCAAGGAGTATCTGCGGCGCGTTTCCGAGGATTTTGACGGGATTATTTTAGACGCCACCGATCCCAATGAGGGGGGGCCATCGCAGCTTTTGTACACAAAGGAGTTTTACCAGCTTGTGTTTGAGAAGCTTTCGGAGGAAGGTGTGGTGGTTACGCAGGCCACTTCGCCTTTTTTTAGCTTGGATTGTTTTAGCATCATTCACCATACGATGGAGCAGGTATTTTCGTCTGTGGGGGCTTATTGTGCGCCGGTGAGGACGTTTGGTGGTCTTTGGGGTTTTGTGGTGGCGTCGAAGGCGGAGGTGAATTGGGTGGACCTTCCCGAATTGGAGGCGAGGTTGGAACAATTGGGGGGGGAGGCGTTGCATTTTTACAATTCTTCCGTGCACAGGGGATTGTTTGCTTTGCCCAACTTTATCCGGCGTGCTTTGGAGGGAGAGGAGCGGGTGGCCACGGATCAGAACAAAGTGTACATGCCGGTGTAGGGGGGGGTAGGAGAGTGGAGATTGTGGTCAATATTGACGGAAAGATCTGTTGGGGGGAGGAGGGGAGGATTTCTGTTTTGGATCATGGCTTTCTTTTTGGAGACAGTGTTTATGAGGTGGTTCGCACCCGTGGGGGGAGGTTATTTTGTTTTCCTGAGCATTTGGAGAGGTTGAGGTATTCGGCGGAAAAAATTGGTTTGCGGCTGCCTTTGGAGGGGGAGGGTTGGAGGCGTGAGATACGCGCTATGTTAGAGTGGTCGGGGCTGGAGGTGGATGTGTACATTCGTTTGATTGCGACCCGGGGGGTGGGGGAGTTGAGTTTAAATCCTTTCAGTTGTGTTCGGCCGAGTTATATTTTGATCGTTGCTCCGTTGCCGGTGTATCCCCGCAGGTATTACACGGAGGGGTGCAGGGTGGAGCTTACGGGGGTGGTGCAGCCGTTTTATGGGGGAGGTGGATCCAATATAAAGAGTGGGAATTACCTCCATCATGTTTTGGCGTTGAGGGAGGCGAAGAGGGTGGGGGCGGTGGAGGGGATTATGCGCAATGTGGAGGGTTATATCACCGAGGGTAGCACCAGCAATATTTTTTTCGTAAGGGGGGGGATTTTGAGGACGCCGGCTTTGCGTTGTGGGATACTGGCGGGGATCACCCGTGGGTTGGTGTTGGAGTTGGCGGAGGGTTTAGGGATAGCGACGGAGGAGGTGGAGGTGGGGGTGGAGGATTTATTTGCTGCGGAGGAGGTATTTATCACGAGCACCACCAAGGACATTATGCCTGTGGGGCGGATAGGTGAGCGAAGGTGGGGGGTAGGTCCGCTCACCCGCAGGTTGATGGAGGCATTTGAGGCGGGGGTAGAGAGGCATTTGATGGAGATATGAGGGGATTTGGGTGGGGGGGGAAAAAACGGCATTTCTCTGCTTGACATTTTGGGAAAAATGAGTTAAAATTTTTTTTTATATGGTGGTGGAGAGAAAAGGCGATTTTAATGTTGTCAAGTTTTTAGTGCAGCTACGTATTTATATAGTAGGGAAAGAGGGGGTATACGGAGGTGAGGTTGGAGGGGCAAGGCAGGTAGGTAGGGTTTTTTTGAGTAAATGAGGGTAGAGATAAGATGAAGCTATGTGAGATTTGTCAGGAGAGCCCGGCCACGGTTAAGTTAACTGAGATTGTAGATGGGAAGAAAAACCACTTATTTTTGTGCGATCCTTGTGCAAAGAAGAGGGGAATTTTGCTTTCCGCTTATAAGAAGGGGGAATTAGAGGAGGATTCTTCGGAGGATATTTTTTCCTTTTCGCTGGAGAAGGATGCAAAGGCGGCGGAGGATTTGCAGGAAGAGGAGTTGGTTTGTCCTCGTTGTGGGATGAGTTATGAGGAGTTCCGGGAGAACAGTTTGTTGGGTTGTGCTTACGATTACACGGCGTTTTCCCAGTTGCTTTTGCCTATTTTGCGGCGCATTCACGGCAATCCTCAGCATGTGGGGAAGGTTCCTTGGCAGTGTTTAGATTCCAATTTGGATAAGGAGAAGGAGATCATTCGCTTGAAGACGAAGCTCAAGCGGGCGATTGAGCGAGAGGAGTACGAGAAGGCTGCGGATATTCGGGATAGGATTATCGCCTTAGAAGGAGGGCAAGATGGACCTGAATAATCTGACGAACCAGCCTGGCGAGTGGTTAAAGGGGGTTGGGCCGGAGGTAGATATTGTGATATCTTCTCGGATTCGCTTGGCGCGCAATGTGGATGGTTATCCTTTTCTCACCACGGCGAAGGAGGAGGAGAAGCGGGAGCTGTTGGAGGTGATTTTGCGTCAGTTGCGGAAGTTAGAGGCGCGGCGGGAGGGAGAGCCGCCGTTGATGTTTCTCAACTTAAACGAGGTGAGCCATTTGGATCGTTTATTTTTGGTGGAGCGTCATTTGATCAGCAAGGAGTTGGCGTTGGGCAAGGGGGATCGGGCGGTGGTTTTGGATAGTGAGGAGAGTTTGAGCATTATGGTAAACGAGGAGGATCATCTTCGCATTCAGGCGTTGTGTTCGGGTTTTCAGCTCAATTCTTTGTGGGAGAAGATCGATCGTTTAGACGATGAGATTTCCCAGCTTTTGCCTTATGCGTTTCACAAGGATTGGGGGATGTTGACCGCTTGTCCGTCGAACGTAGGGACAGGGATGCGCGTTTCGGTGATGTTGCATTTGCCGGCGTTGGTGATGACTCATCACATTGATAGGGTTTTTCAAACGGTGCAGAAGATCAATTTTACTGTGCGCGGCTTTTATGGGGAGGGGACTCAGGCGTTGGGGGATTTTTATCAGATTTCCAACCAGATTACTTTGGGGCGTTCGGAGGAGGATTTGATCAAGAGCATGCAGGAATTGATCCCTCAGATTGTCAAATACGAGCGCACCGTACGTCATTCTTTGTTGGACGAGAAGGGGGTGGAATTGGAGGATCGGGTATGGCGTGCGTATGGGATGTTAAAGAATGCTCGTGTGATTTCGTCCAAGGAGACGATGGATTTGCTCTCTGCGGTGCGGATGGGGGTAAACCTCAACCTTATCGATGAGGTGAATGTGCGGACCATCAATGAGCTGTTTATCCAGACGCAGCCGGCGCATCTTCAGAAGCTGGAGGGTTGCACGCTGCCCGTGGATGAGCGAGATATTCGGCGAGCGGCGTATATCCGCAGCCGTTTGAATTAGGGTGGAGGGGGAAATTTTACAAATTTAGCAATGATTTTTAGGAGAAAAACCGTCTTACAAACAAGAAACAGATCCATAGGCATAGAGCAAGACCTAGACTTTCGAGAGATGTTTGACTCAAAATTCAAATCGGAGAGTTTTTTGTATTTTTCAAAAGACCTTCCGAAAGGAGAGCTCGAATATGTTTGATCGATTTACAGATAGGGCCAGAAAGGTGATTGGATTGGCCCGTTATGAAGCGCAGCGTTTCAATCAAGAGTACATTGGAACCGAGCATATTTTGTTGGGTTTGATCAACGAAGGCAGTGGTGTGGCCGCTGCCGCCGTTCGCAATATAGGGATAGATTTACAAGATATTTGCCAAGAAGTGGAAAAAATGATCAAGGTTGGCCCCAAGCCGGTACCGATGGGGAATCTTCCCTTCAGCAAGAAGGCGAAGCGGGTGCTGGATTTATCCGTTGAGGAGGCGGCGAATTTGGGGCATAGCTACGTGGGGACCGAGCATTTGCTGCTAGGTTTGATCCGCGAAAACACTGGAATTGCTGCCAAGGTCCTCCAGAACTTAGGTGTTAAATTGGAAGAAGTTCGAGATGAGGTTTTATCAATATTAGGAGCAGAAATGCCTACAGAATCATCTAACGGAACAGCGAAACAGCCTTCCAAGTCCAAAACTCCCGCCTTGGATGCTTTTGGAAGGGATTTGACCGAACTGGCGCGGGAAAACAAGTTGGATCCGGTCATTGGCCGGGAGAATGAGATTGAACGGGTGGTCCAAATCCTCTCCCGCCGAACCAAGAACAACCCGGTGCTACTAGGGGAGCCGGGGGTAGGAAAAACGGCGATTGTGGAGGGTTTGGCCCAGGATGTGGTGCAATCCCGGGTGCCCGAGCTGCTGCGGGATAAAAGGATCGTGGTGCTGGATTTGGCGATGATGGTGGCCGGAACAAAATACCGGGGGCAGTTTGAAGAACGCATCAAAGCCGTGATGGCGGAGGTGGGGCGGGTGAAGAATGTGATTCTCTTCATTGATGAGCTCCACACCCTTGTGGGAGCGGGGGGAGCCGAAGGGGCCATCGATGCGAGCAACGTACTCAAGCCCGCCCTTTCCAGAGGTGAGGTGCAGTGCATAGGCGCCACAACCTTGGATGAATACCGCAAATATATCGAAAAAGACGGGGCCCTAGCGCGCAGATTCCAAACCATTATGGTGGATCAGCCTAGCAAGGAGGAGACCATCGAAATCCTCAAGGGGCTGCGGGAAAAATACGAAAACCACCACAAAGTCCGCTACACCGATGAGGCGCTGGAAATGGCCACCGAACTCTCCATCCGCTATATTACCGGACGCTATCTACCCGACAAAGCCATCGATGTGATTGATGAAGCCGGGGCACGTCTGCGGATGAAAAACCTCCATAAGTCGCCGGATTTTAAAAATTTTGACAACGAAATCAAACGTCTGGAGCGGGAAAAAGAAGAAGCGGTAGCCAATCAAGATTTCGAACGGGCCGCTACCCTAAGAGACAAAGCCGATAGACTAAAACAAAAGAAAGAAACCGCCCAACGGCAATGGAAAGAAGCCTCCGCGGAAATGGGAGGCGTGGTCACCCCCGAAATTATCGCTGAAACCGTCTCTAAAATGACCAGCATCCCCGTCAATACGCTGGAGAAAGAAGAGGCCGAACGCCTCTTAAATATGGAAGAAGAACTCCACAAAATTGTTGTCAGCCAAGACGAAGCGATCCGCGCCATCGCCAAAGCCGTGCGCCGCTCCCGCTCCGGGATGAAAGACCCTCGGCGCCCCATGGGCTCCTTTATCTTCACCGGCCCAACCGGCGTTGGCAAGACACTTCTGGCCAAGGCGCTTGCCAAGTTTATGTTCGGCCAAGAAGAAGCTCTCATCCAAATCGATATGGCGGAGTATATGGAAAAACACAACGTCTCTCGCCTAGTGGGAGCTCCTCCTGGTTATGTGGGATTTGAAGAAGGCGGACAGCTCACCGAAGCCATTCGCCGCCGCCCCTACGCTGTGGTTCTGCTCGATGAAATGGAAAAAGCCCACTCCGATGTCTACCATATGCTGCTTCAAATCATGGAGGAAGGAAGGTTGACCGATAGCTTTGGGCGCCATGTGGACTTCCGCAACGTCATCCTGATCATGACCTCCAACATTGGCTCAGAGGTTCTCAAAAATCAGGTGGGCCTAGGGTTTCGCAATACCTCGCAAGAGCAGAGCTACGAGGATATGAAGCGGATGATTATGGAGATGATCGAGAAGGAATTTCGTCCAGAATTTATCAACCGTTTGGACGATATTATTGTCTTTAAGCCTCTGTCCAAGGAGGATTTAAATCAGATCATTGATTTCCAAATGGAGGAAGTGCGCCAGCGTTTGAAATCCAAAGGAATTACCCTTGAACTTACCCCAGAGGCCCGAGAATATCTACTGGATAAGGGGTACAACCCTGACTTTGGTGCCCGGCCATTGCGGCGGGTGATCGAAAATCATATTGAAGATCCTCTTGCGGAGGAATTGCTCCGGGGGGGTATTGAAAACAGCTATATTCGCATCGTGCTCAAAGATGGGAAAATTGGCTTTGAAACCGTGGAGGAGGAAACCACGGATATAGCCTCCGTTTAGTTTAGCCAAACACTCCAAAATCCCGCACGAGAAAGGCAGAGAAAAGGTTTTAGACAACCTCTCTGCCTTTTTTTTTTGGGGAGGAAAAATATGAGAAGGGGTTTTTAGGGGAAAAGTTTTTCCTCTAAAGTACGAAAAGTTTTTGGGAGGTGGTGGTAGGGGAGGATAAGAGTTTTTGGGAAGTTTGAAACACTTTTTTCTAAAAAGGGTTTCAGGAGAGAGAAGTTTTTGAAGGTTCGGAACCTTTTTTCAAAAAGGTTCTGAGAAGAAAAGTTTTAGAGAAGGGGTTTTTAGGGGAAAAGTTTTTCCCCTAAATCGAAAAAGTTTTTGGGAAGGGGTGGTAGGGGGAAACCTTTTTTCAAAAAGGGTTCCCCTTACAGAGCGAAAGTTTTTGGAGAAGGGGTTTTTAGGGGAAATCTTTTGTTTTTCTTGTAGAGAAGGTAGGTTTATTCGTTTTGGAGCTCTTCGAGTTCTGGAAGGAATAGTTGATCGATTTCCTGTTGAAATTGTTTGCGTTGTTCTAGGATTTTTTTTGACGTTGGTGATTGAATTTGCGGGAAATATTGGGGGAACATTTGGGGGAGGAAGAATGCTCCGATTCCTAGTCCGGCCCCGAGGAGGAGGAAGAAGAAGCTCCAGAAGAGGAAGGAGAGGATTCCGCTTTTTTTTGTGGTAGGGGTGGAGAGGGAGAGCTCTTCTAGGCTTTCGGCGGGGACAGGGGTAGAGGCAAAGGTGGTTTTTTCCCCGGTTGGAATGGCTTCGGAGGGTGCTGTGGGATTTTGAATGAAATCTGCGGAGGCTTCTAGGATTTTCTGTCGGGTTTCTTCGGAAACCTCTAGGACGGTATCCGCTTCAGGGGGAAGGCTTGGCGATGAGGATGCTCGGGCGTGAGGAGAGGCTTCGATTACCGTTTCTGCTGGCAGGGAGGGGGATTTTTCGGCGATGGTATCTGCGGCTGAGTGAGGCAATTCTTCTAAGAAAGGAAGTGTAGGAGTTTCTTGTGGTGTGGTGGGAGTGGTTTCTTGAGAGACAGTGATGGCATTTGCATTGGACGTGGGTAAGGAAGGGGAGGTCAGGTCTTGTTCTTCCATCTTATGAACGGCGGGTTGTTCCAGGGGTGGAGAAATGGAGGTAGGGGCTTCCGCTATGCTTGTATCCAGTTCGCTTGGCAGTTGCTTGTCCATTTCTTTCTGCGCAGGTGGTACATCGGAGAGTGGGGTTGGTAGTTCATTGGAAGGTGTGTTTTCGCCAACGAGCTGATCCAATTCTTCTTGAAGGTGGGCGGTGATTTCTTTTTTTTCTTCCTCTATTTGGGGGGAGGAGACTATCTCATCCAGTTCTTTGGAGAGGAGTTCTTCCACTTGTTTGGTAGGTTCGTTTTCGGGTGTTTCGCTTGTCAGGAACTCCAAATCGCTAGCTAGGTCTGCTAAATCGGACTGAAGATCTTCTGTTGGCATGGAGGAAGAATTTTCTTGCTGTTGTACTTCAGCGGCGATGGTTTCCATTTCATTTTCTAGATCAGCGAGTTCGGATTTTAGGTCTTCGGTAAGCATATTGATTTTTTCTTCTACTGATTCTTCTTCTAGTGCTGGTGGTGGGGTTGGTTCTGCCTCTTTTTCATCCTTGTGGGTTTTAATTTGTTCCATCACTTCTTTCACCTCGGAGATACTGATTTCCTCCGTTGGTGCTTGAGAGATGGAGGTGTCTAGAGGTTCTGGCTGAGCCACCATTTCCTCATCCAGAGGTTCTGGTGAAGGTTCAGGTGGAGGGGGGCTTGCTTCTGTGGAAGTGTCTTGGGAGGAAGAGGACTCAGGAGCCGCATTGGCGTAGACATTGGTGGTGATGCTTTCTTCAGCAGGGGGAGGTGGAGAAGAGGGTTTGGGATGGGCTGTAGAGAGTTCGGAGGATGTAGGGGGGGAGGCCATTCCAATTTCGGTGGTGGCGGGAGAGGTTTCTGGGGCAGAATCCAGAGCTATTTGTCCAAAAAAGTTTTGATATGCTTCTTCCTCGCTCTCGCACATGGTTAGGGCTTTGTCTAGCCCAAGCATTTCCAAGAGATCCCGAATTTTTGTGGGGATTTTGACAATGGCCAGATTCCCTTGATTTTCCCGGAGCATATCCGAGATTTTTACCAGAGTTCCCATCCCTGTGCTATTGATATAGTGGATTTTTTTAAAGTCTAGCACGAGGTACTGAAAACCTTTTTGGATCAATTGGGTGAGTTTTTTATCCACTTTTCCCACCGAGACGGTATCGAGGGATCCGGTGAGGGTGAGGTAGAGGACGGGGTTGTTTTGGATATACTTGGTTTGCCAGCTGAGGGTGAGGTTGCGGAAGCTCTCTTCGCCTTCTTCTTGGAGGGTGGGGGGA
>RFKQ01000129.1 GCA_003694635.1 Planctomycetota bacterium | reverse complement strand
TTAGGGTTGATTGTGGGGTGGGAGGGTTTGTAGGTGGTAGCAATCTCCGGCGAGTATGTTTAGGTTGCCATGAGGGGTTTGGAGGGTGAGGGCTCCGTTATGGGGTTGGATAGCGGTAGCGATTCCTTCGATCCATTTGTTTGGGGATTGGTAGACGCGCACGTATTGTTGTAGGGTGGCGCATTGTTTTTCCCAGTTTTTGAAGAGGTTATTCCAGGGGAATGTGGATTGTTGTAGGGTATTGTAATGTTCTTCGAGAAGGTTGAGGAAGGGGAAGAGGATTTCTCGTGGGGTAAGTTGGGAGCCTTGTTCTTGGAGGGTGGTGGCGATGAGGTGGGTGGGGGTATTGGAGTTTTGGTAGTTTAGGGTGGGGGGGAGTGGATTTTGGACGTTTAGTCCGATGCCCCAGAGGACATAGTCGAGGGATTGGTGAGTGGTTTGTGCGAGGGAGAGGATGCCGGCGAGTTTTTGGTTAGAGTTGTGGAGGACTAGGTCGTTGGGCCATTTCCATTGGATGGGTAGGGAGGTGAGTTGTTGTAGAGTTTTGAGTAGGCAGAGGGTCGGTAGTTGGTTAAATTTAGCGGCTTGGGTGGTTGGGATATTGGGGCGGAGTAGGATGGTGAGCCATAGGCCGCCTGGTTTTGCGCTCCAGTTTCGGCCGTGTCGGCCGCGGGCGTTTTGGATTTCATCGGCCCAGATGACGAGACCTTCAGGTTCGCCGTTGGCGGCTCGTTTTTGGGCGAGTTTTATGGAGTTAAGTAGTTTGGGGTGGTGTTCGATACGTGTGCTGAAGGAGGGTAGGGGGAGGGTCATGGGATTTGGATGAGCTGGATGGAGGAGATAGTGATTTTGGAGTTTGGTTGGAGGTAGAGGCCGAAGTGTTGGTAGTTTGGTGGTTTTTTGAAGGGGATGAGTTTATGTTGGATGTAGAGGAGGATTTGATTTTTTTTGGTAAAGATGGCGATGTGGGTAGTTTTGTTAGGTTTAAGGTAGGGAGTGAGGGGGAGGAGTGTAGGTTGTTGGGAGGGTTGTCCGAAGAGGATGCCGGTTTGGCCTTGTTGGAGTTGGAGTTTTAGGGTAATTCCGTAGTTTTGGGGGAGTGTGGATTTGTAGAGGAGGTAGGAGGTTTTGGGGGAGAGGTTGTTGCCCCAGATTTGTTTTTGTTTGGTTTTCCAGACGTTGGAGATGGGGTAGGTTTTCCAGGAGTGGTGGAGAGTTTTATAGGGGAAGAGTTGCCAGGAGTTAATTTTGGTGGAGAAGTTTTTGATTTCGATGGTGCTATTGGGGTAGAGTAGGAAGCCGAAGTTTCCGGTGTGATATAGGGGGGCGTATTTTTTTTGGATAGCTAGGTCTGTGATATGAATTTCTATGGTATCCTTGCGCACATAGATAAAGCATTCGTGCCAGTGGGAGGGATTTTGGGCGAGTGTGGTGGAGGGTAGGGGGATGAGGGTAGGAGGGATATCTTTTTGATGGGGGTATCGCAGGGTGATGTCCACTCGACCTTTTTTCAGTCGGAAGAGGAAGTAGAGGGAGTAGTTGACGAGGTTTGGTTGGCCGGCGAGGGCGTAGGTTTTTTGGGAGGAGTTATTTTTTAGGTAGGTGATATTTTGTTTGGAGTAGATGAGAGCTTGTTTGCTTTGCCATTGTTGGATGGGGGTATAGTTTTGGGGTGGTGGGATGGTGCCGTTTTGGACGGATTGTAGATAGGATTTGGCGATGTAGGATTTATATTGTTTTATTTTTTTTGCCCATATGGTATCTCTGTATTGAGGAGGAAAGTTATTGATGGCATTTAGGGCGCCGATAAAATCTTTTTTCGCGATGAGTTGTTGGATGATTTGGATAGTTTTTTCATAGGCTTTTTTAGCTTTTTTCAGGAAGGCTTGTTGGATTTGTTTTTGTTTTTCTTTTTCTTTGAGTTCGTTCCATTGTTTTTGAATTTTTTCTTGGAGAGAGAGGATTTGGTCGTAGTAGTCGGTGGATTGGAATTGGGGTGGGAATTGTTTGGTGAGTTGAAGGGCTTGTTGGTAGTTTTTTGCAGCGAGAGCGAGGTTAATTTTTTCTTGCAGTTGTTGGAAGTAATTTTTGGCTTTGTTGTGGAGTTGTTGTGTATTTTTGACTTTTTCTTTAAGTTTTTGGATTTCTTGTTGGTAGAGAGAGAGGTGTTGGATTTCTGGAGGATAGGGGATGGAGAGTTGTTGTAGGGCTTTTTGGAAGAGGTTGTTGCGTAGGAGGAAGTGGATTTTGGTGTTAAGTTTTTTGAGGTATATTTTGGCGAGTTGTTTTTCTATATTTTGTTGGAGTTTTTGTTGGGTGGAGGCGAGGGGAGTGGAGAGGAGATTTTTTTTCAATTTTTGGAGTTGTTGTAAGATTTGTCGCAGTTGTGGGATATTGGTTTTATGGTGGAGGAAATTTTGTTCGAGTTGAGAGAGATTTTTTTTGTATTGGGTAAGGTTTATGTTGGTGGTTGAGGTGGGTTTATGGTTTTGTTGAGGGTAGAGGAGAAGGAAGGCGAGCAGGAGAGTGATGGTAAAAACGGCGAGGAGTCGATAGAGGGTAGAGTGTTGTTGTGGTTGGGATTTTTTTGTGGTTGGCAATCTACGGCTGTTGCGTGGAAGAGTTTTGGGTAGGGAGTTGACGGTGCTTTCTGAGAGTGTTTTTAGGGATTGGCTTTCGGAGCTAGAGGCTTTTTTTTGTTGGATTTTTTCTTTGAGTTTTTGGAGTTTATCGTATTTTTGGATACACTTTCGGCAGTAGTAGTAGCTTTTATAGGAGATGGCATGTCCTGCGTCGAAATCTCGTTGGGCGATGATGGCGTTGCATTGGGAGCAGTATCGGGATATAACTTGCACGGTTTTCTTCCCTAGGTATAGGGGGAGTTTTAAATAGGATTGAATTGATTGTATTTGTTTATTGTGGAATTGTAGATTTGTTTTTTAGGTGTAATTAAATTTTTTAATTATATTCTTTTGAGGAAAATTGTCAAGGGCAAGTCTGAGGTTTTGGGGTTGGTGGAGGTTTTGGGGAATTTTATCTTTTGCGGTACATGGTTAGGATGGTGATATCGTCGTGTTGTTCGGCGTTGCCTTGATGTTGTGTAATGGCTTCGATGAGAATATTGAGAAATTTTTGAGATTTTTTATTGTGGTATTTTTCGATGATTTCGACTAGGGGTTCTTCGCCGAATTCTTCTTCATTCTCGTTCATAGCTTCTGTGACTCCGTCGGTGTAGGCGAGGATTCGGTCGCCTGGTTGGAGGGTGAGGGATTGTTCTTGTAGGATTTCGTTGAAGCGTTCGCCTAGATCCAGTCCAACGGCAATGCCGGGAGGGTTGATGATTTGCACTCCGTCCTCGCCTTTGAAGAGGAGGGGGTTATGGCCGGCGTTGCAGATAAGGATTTCTTTGGTATGGATATGGAGGATCATGTAGATAAGGGTAACGAACATCATTCCGCGGATATCTTTGGCGAGGAATTTATTGACACGGATTAGGGTTTCTTTGGGGGAGAGGATTTTTCTGGCTAGTAGTCGTAGGCTTGCACGTGTCATAGCCATTACCATAGCGGCGGGGATTCCTTTTCCGGAGACATCGGCGACGACAATTCCGAGGTGTTCAGGGCTGACGGGGATAAAGTCGTAGTAATCGCCTCCGACTTCTTTGCTGGATTGGTAGTGAACGCGGATATCGATACCGGGGACTTTTGGGATTTGTTCGGGTAGTAGGTTAAATTGGATTTTATTTGCTTTAGCGAGTTCTTGTTGGTGTTGTTCGAGGAGGTCTTTTTTTTCCTTGGAGGCTTTGGAGAGTTGATGTGCCAAGTTAGTTTTGGAGAGTTTTTTGCTGAGGGTGGTGGAGGAGAGTTCTTTGGTTTTTGTGGTTTTTTTTAGTTTAGGGGGTGAGATTTTGGTTTTTAGAGGTTTGGGGAGTTTTTTTAATTTTTTTTTATCTGGTTTCATGGGGGAGGCCTCAGCGGGGGGGTGTAAATGAGTTTTTGGATTAATTGGGAAAATTTGGTTGTGATGATAGAATAGATTTTCTTTTAGAAATTTTACCACAAGTTTGGGGTGGAATCTACGATAAAAGTTTAAATTTTCCTATTCTTTTTGTTCTTTCTGAGGAAGGAGTTAGGGGGTTGGTTTTGGTGGTTGTTGGTTGAGAAGCTGTTCTATACTTTGTTGAAATTCTTTTGATGTGATGATTTTATTTTTATATTTCAGTTGTAGTTTGCGATATTGTTGAAAGAGAGGGGAATTTTGGAATTTTTTTGTGTTGTTGAGGGTGGTTTCATAGATTTTTTCTAGGGCTTTTAACTCTGGCTCTTCGAGGGCTGCGCCGGTTTCAAAATATTTTTGAAAGATAGTTAAAAGGGCATAGGTTTCAGCGAAGGTGGTGGCAGAGGTGAGGAGGTTGCCTATTCCTGGGACAAATTTTAGTAGGCTTTTTTTAGCTTTTTTGATTGCGAATTTAGAGAGGAGGATACCTACGATTTCTTTTGCTCTATCTTCATTTAAAGAGTGGTTATAGATGGCGCTTAGGTGAAGAAAGGCTTGGATTTGCAGAGGGAGGATGAATGCTAGGTCGAGGGCAGGGGTGGGGAG
>RFKQ01000128.1 GCA_003694635.1 Planctomycetota bacterium | reverse complement strand
GGTTTACGGATTGAATAGGGAAAAGTTGGTGGCGTTATTTTGTCTTTTTTTTCTTTGCATAGGGATTTTTGGTTTGCTGCGCAAGTTGCGGGGAAGGGTTGCGCTGTCTTTCGTGGATATTGAGGCGCAGATGCAGCCGGTGGAGTTGGGGCAGTGGCAGGTGGCGCAGAGTTTGGGGATTGCTCCTCTTTTGCCTTCAGGTTGGCGGCTTCAGACGCCGAAGAATCCATGGCAAAACGTGGGGATATGGAAAACTCCCCGTTTAGAGAGTGTGGAGCTCCCGCCGTTGGAGTTGGAGGAGGGGTATATTTTCCCGTTGCCAGAGGCCGGGGTGGATGTATTTTTAAAGGAGCTTCCTTTGCGCAAATCCCTTCCTCAGCCGCAGGATGAGCCATTGGAAGAGGAGGGGCAGGGGCACGAGGCTCAAAAATCGTCTGGAGATTCTACATCAAAAACCTCCCCCAAATGAGGCTCGGTTTTAAGTGAAGCAGGCGGTTTTTTTTAAAAAAGCCAAGGAGTGAAGGAGAGAGGCGTTAGGATTTTGGAGGGAGAGCCTTATCAGGAGAGGGAGATGAGGAGGATTTGCTCTTTTTTTGTTGGCGATAGTGTTTGCTAGCATAACGGAGAAAAAATCTCTCCAGGGGCGAAAGGGAAGATAGGCCGTGGTGGCTAATTTTGGACAAAATTTGATCCAATTTTCTCTGAATATAGCTTTCCTTGTATTGTCTCCATCGCCGGAAGAGTACGGCAAGAGCTCCAGCAATTTGGATAAAGCGGTATTCAAGTTGAACAAGCACCCCGCCAGCGACGGCTCCCCAGAGATGACTCTGAAACTCCAGCTTGGGATGGGTGAGAAAGTACGTGTAAATCCCCCATAAAAACCCTACCAAGAGAATGGGATATTTGATTTTCCAGCCATTTTCCAGCTCCCGAGTGGGAAAATACCACCAACTTGCCACAATCAATCCAGCCAAAGAAGCACTCAAACCTAGAAACTCTTTGCCGGGATGAAAATAGAGATGGAGCAAACCGGCCAAGCTGCTGCAAAAGAAAAAATAAACCGTAAAACGCAGCGGCCCCATACGCTCCAATAACTCCTTTCCCAACCACCAAAAACCATAAAGAGTGAGGATGGAGTGAAGCGGGACACTAAAAAAAGGCATGGCAAACGGATACGTGAATAGCTGCAAATAGTTCTCATAAGAAAGAGAAAGTCGCTGCGCCTGCTGAAGACTTAAATAAAGATAAAGATCAAGGTCGTAAAAATAAAAACAAATGGTGCGGAAAAAATTCAAAACCAAAACAAGAGCAGCTATCATATGAGCAAGATGATAAGAAGGCAAAAGCTTGGCCCAATCCTGCTTTTTCATAAAACACCTGAACCCAATGAACGCCTATCACCTAACCTCGAAAACCCAGCATGAAACGACAAATTCCTCACTCCAAGCTAAACTCTCCTAATTTATAAAATTTTCTTCAAGAAGTCAATATTGTTTCTATGGACCCCCTCCCAAAAACCTTCGTTTCGAAAATATTTTGAATTTTTCTCCGCCTTCCCTGTCTTCTAAATAAAGAATCTTAAGCCCATTCTTAAAAAAAGAATGGGAAAATCTTCTATATCATTCTGGCATAAGGAGCCAAACCATGAAACGACCGTATTTTATCATCTTGCTCTGCTGCGTCATTCTTCCCTGCTCATCATTGTTTGGGCACAAAAGCAAGAAAGCCAAACAGGCCAAATTTAACAGCGTCTTCCGCTCAGATAAATACAGCTTTGAAATGGCTATCCCCCAAATGTTTTACTTCGACTTCTATGAAGAAAAACACCTAGGCGGCCTGCTAGCCTGGAATGGCAAAGAGAAAAAGGATGGAATCCTCATCGCTGGAATCGCCTACAACAAAGCCAATTGCACCAAAGAAGAACTCTATAAAATCGCCTTAAAAATCTCTGAAGTACCAGAAGTAAACTGGAGCTTTGAAAAAAGCGGTAAAAAAGAAAACGGCTTCGCCTGGTGGGAAATATGGAGCGCAGAAGGTAAAACCCATTCCCTACTAGGCCTCTTAGCCAAACACGCTAAAAAGAATATTTATTACATTTTCTTTGTGTACGCAAGCAACACAACCTGGATAAAAAAAGAAGCTATGCTCACCAAATGGATGGAAAGCTGCAGAGCAGATCTAAAAACCCACTACACAATCAGCAAACATAAATTTGCCCTACCCTTCCAAGGGGAAATCCTAATGTACACCGCCCAAAAAAACAAATGGTTCGCCGCCATCGGCTGGGAAAATACCACCCAAACCCTCTACGCATGCTATGCCTACCAAGGCAAGGTCTCAAAAGAAGAAATCTATCAATTCGGTATCCAAGAATCTGGCGTCGGAGAAAAATACTGGGAAGAAGTGGATAAAGGCGAAAACGATAACGGCCTAGCTTGGTGGGAAGTCCATGCCGCAGTAGGCAAAAAAGAATCCCTCATAGCCCTCGTAGGAAAAAATGCCCACCACAATATCTACTACCTTTTCTTTATCAAAACCACCAATCAAAATTACCAAAAGTATGGAAAACAATACGCAAAATGGCTAGAAAACCTCAAATTTCTAAAGTAAAAACTTCCCTTTGTAAGGGGAACCCTTTTTAGAAAAAAGTGTTCCCCCTACCACCCCCTCCCAAAAACTCTTCGCATTTAGAGGAAAAATCTTTCCCCTTAAAACCCCTTTTTATATTTCTTCCTGAAAACCTTTTTGAAAAAAGGTTTTCAGACTTTCCAAAAACTTTTCTTCTCGGAACCTTTTTCAAAAAAAGGTTCCGTACCTCCAAAAACTTCCCTTTGTAAGGGGAACCCTTTTTCAAAAAAAGGTTTCCCCCTACCACCCCCTCCCAAAAACTCTTCTCACGGATTTTTCCCAAAATCTTTTTGAAAGAGGTTCTCTATAAACCTTTTCTATTCCCCCGCTGCTCTATTTCCAGAGAATTTCCAATCGGGGTGACTGGATTCGAACCAGCGACCTCCTGCTCCCAAAGCAGGCGCGCTAACCAAACTGCGCTACACCCCGCAAACATAAAGAGAAGAATATTCTACCATATTGGCAAAAAAATGCAAGCCATTTTTCCCCAACTCATCTCCAATAAGCACCCCTCCCTCCTCATGCCACTTCCTATATCGAGCCCTTGAGCTTCTTGAGAAAATCCTCAATCTTTACATTCCCTGGCGCAATCTTGCGTGCCCTCTCCAGCAGCTCAATGGCCTTCTGCCGCTCCCCCTGTCGAAAATAAATCTTCGCACAATAATAATAAGGCCATGGATGATCCAATCCCAAATCAATCAAAAATTTATAATCCTGAAAGGCTCCCTTGTAGTTGCCCCGCAAATAGTGACTTTTTGCCCGCAAAAAACGAGCACCCGGATGGTACGGATTGGCAATCAACGCCCGGCTAAACAAGCGTATGGCCTCCCGATAATCCTTCTTCTCAAACGCCACCTTCGCGCGCCGATAAGCCCCCTCCCCTGTTTGCGTCTCAAGACGCTTGAGGTAGCTCTCCAACTTCCTCTCCATCTTCTCCAACTTCCCCCACAAAAGAGAATAACGCAACTCCTCTTTTTTCCTAATCTTCCTCCAAATTTTACGCCAGACCTTTTTCTCCTTTTCCAAAAGATAGTACACCAATAGCCAGCTATACCCCTGATACAACTCCTCCTTCTTTCCATAATACCGCCTAGGACTGAGATCCACAAACTCCTCCAAGTAAGGAAGCTCGCTCCAAGAGCCCCTTAACACCTCAATCAACCGAGGGCGAATCAAGCCAGTTTTTAATTCGCCAGTAAAGAAATTTACAGCACTTCCCTCAAAATATTCCGCCAATCCCTCTCTCAACCATAGAGGAATATGAGGAAAATAAAATTCAAAAAACTGGTGCGCCCCATAATGAAAAAGCTGAATATAAGACCTCCAACGAGAGCGCGAAGGATTAAAATAAAGCACCCCTCCCTCCACCCAAGCGTACGGGTGCCGACAAACGCCAGAATACGCCGGCATCTTATAACTCCGCTTCTTCATCACAATCTGAAACCTCCCCTTCTTTATGGAAAAAGGAAGTAGCTGGGCGTATTGACGATAGATCTTCTCCATAAATCCGGCCACTCTCTTGGCCTGCTGCCAATCAGGCGCCTGAACCTGGTAGTGGGGGCTGGAATAGCTCGCACCCAAAAGCGGAGAAAGCCAACTCAAATACACCAGAATTCCCATCACTTTCTTTCGGAAACACCATCTACTCAGAAACATAGCGAACTCTCCTTCACGCCATCGCCTCAAAAACACTGCCCCTTGCCCCCAAGCAAACCAAGGCAACGGGTTTTTACACTTGCGATTTGAAAACCTTCCAGTATAATATTATACTTCCAAACCAAACCTTTCAGTTAATTTTTCAAGGGAAATTGTACTTCTTCCTGAAAGCCTTAGACGTTTATTTTGAAAGGACCATCCAAAATTTCAAGACTTCTTCTAAAGAAATTTGAACTTTTCTACCAACCGCCCAATCCCCCCATCTTATGAGGAGATTCCTATGACGATTTTATACATTCTCCAAGTGGTTTTTGGAATAGGTATCCTGATTTTTGTCCATGAATTGGGGCACTTTTTAGTGGCCAAACGCTGCGGGGTCCGCGTGGAAACCTTTGCCATCGGCTTCGGCCCACGGCTGTTCGGCTGGCGACGCAACAAAGACGGCAAACTGGTCTTCAACTTTGGAGCTATGCCCCTACCAGAGCCCGGCACAGAGGCACATACCGACTATCGCATCTGCCTCATCCCCCTAGGCGGCTATGTCAAAATGGCCGGGGAAGAACCCGATGAAAACCTCACCGGCGCCGAGTGGGAATTCCCCTCCAAAACCGTCGGCCAACGGGCTGCTATTATCGTGGCCGGGGTCACCTTCAACGCCATCTTCGCCTTCCTCGCCTTCATTGTGGCCTTCCAAATCGGCGTTCGCCAAACTTCCACCGAACTAGGACTTGTGCACTACGGCCAACCCGCCTGGGAAGCAGGACTGGACGAGGGCGATATTATCCTAGAACGAGATGGCAAAAAAGTGGAAGATTTCGACGATCTAGCCACCTCCGCCGCCTTTGCCTCCGAGGAAAAAGGCCTTTTGCTCAAAATCAAGCGCGCAAACCAAGTCTTTGAACGTCGGGTATTCCCGCGCTACGATCCCCATTACGGCTTTCAAACGCTAGGAATTGGACTTAAAACAGGACTAACCGTCCATAGTGTCCTAAAGCTCAACAAACAACTCGCTCCCGCCAAAGAAGCGGGAATTCTGCCCGACGACCGCATCCTCGGACTCGCCCCCTTCCCCATCCAAAGCCTTCGACAACTCTCCAGTCTACTCTGGAGCAGCCCCGGCGAACTTTTTGCCTTTGTCCATACCAAAACCAAAAAGAAAGTACTCCTCAACGCCGGCCACTTAACCCACCTAAAGTATCCCCCCTCCGAACTGATCTTCCAAGGCAAAAAACTCCAAACCTGGCAGGAATTTCGCCAACTGATCGCCCACCATGGCGATACGCCTCTACCGCTAAGAATCCAACGAAACGGAAAAGAAAAAAACATCGTGGTGGTACCCCGCCTCCTCCCCCGATGGATGATCGGAGTGGAAAACGGTACCCCGCCACGGGTGCGCGCTCTAAGACATGGCACCCTAGCCGCAAAATACTTGGAAAAAGATGACCTTATCCTAAAAATAAACCACAAAAAAATCACAAACGTGGCCGAACTCGCCCCCGCTACCAAAAATCTAACCAACTCCTTCACCATCACCCTCCAGCGGGGCGAAAAACAACTCCAACTCGCCATCCCCCTGTCCGAACTCCAAACCCATTGGCTACTCTCCAAAGAATACGCCCAATGGTCAAATAACCTTACCCTACGCTATGTGCGCCCCATTTCCTTCGCCCGAACCGTTTTCCAACCTGGAGACCGGCTGCTCGCCATCAACGGCCAAAAAGTGTCTTCCCCCCAAGAACTCCAAAAATCCCTCGCCAAACCCTGGGACCAAGGCACTGTCCAGTTCACCATCCAACGGGAAAATACAACATTCACCAGCCGAACCATCCCTCTGGAAAAACTTTTAGAACTCTTCTGGGAAGACGGGGTCTTCTTTGGCAGCTCCACAAAAATAGGCAAAGTCATGGCCCAGTTCCCCGCCGCAAAAGCAGGAATGCTACCCGGTGACGTGATCCAATCCATCGGCGGCGTGCCCGTCCACTCCTGGAGCGAAATGGCCGCTGCCCTACAGCAATTCCCCGCCAAACCCGTGGAGATCGTGATCAAACGAGATGGAAAAGAGATCACCCTACAACTCACTCCCCTTCACCAAGGACTTCTGGTCAAGCAAAAACCCACAGGCAAACTTGGCAATATCCTCCAAGCCGGCGACCGTATCCAAGCCATCGATGGCGAAATCGTCTACTCCTGGCAAACCTTCGCCGACGCCCTGCTGCGTCCAAAAGGAAAAAAAGTCTTCTCTATCTACCGCAAAAACCAAATGCTCACCATTACCTCCAAAGAAAAATGGACAGAACAAGACCTACTGGCGGTGCGCCCCTGGGAAATCGCCAGCGAACCAGAGGCCAAAATTGGCCTTCGCCCCAAAACCGAACGAGTGCTAAAGCAAGAAAAAGGACTCCTCGCCTCCATCGCCCTAGGATTTAAAAAATCCTGGATTATCACCAAGCGAATTCTACTCACTCTCAAAAGCCTGCTCTCCGCCCAAGTGTCGGCCAAAAACCTAGGCGGACCTGTCTTGATCGCCCAAGCTAGCTATTCGCTCGCTAAATTGGGAATCGGCACCCTCCTCTACTTCCTCGGACTGCTTAGCCTCAACCTCGCCGTCCTCAACCTCCTACCCATTCCCATTTTGGACGGAGGCCACCTAGTGTTTCTAGCCATCGAAAAAATCAAAGGCTCCAAGGTCTCCGAACGCGCCCAAATCATCGCCAACTACATCGGTCTGGCGATACTATTATGCCTAATGCTTTTTGTCACTTACAACGATATCCTACGCCTGTTCCGCTAGAGTTCTCCTCCCTTCAAAAAATCAAAAAATTCTAAATTTTATGCAATATTTCCAAGGAATTTTTCGTACTTTCCAATAAATTTCCCTTTTTCGGTCTCCACACAAATAACCCATTTCAAAGAAAGGAAAAAACTATGGCTTTTGAACTCCCCAAACTACCCTACGAATACGGAGCTCTAGAACCCCATTTTGACGCAAAAACCATGGAAATTCACTACTCCAAGCACCACGCTGGCTATACCAATAAGCTCAACGCAGCGCTGGAAAAAGCTCCCCACCTAAGCGGAAAATCCATCGAGGAAATCCTGCGCAACCTCAGCAGCGTCCCCGCCGATATTCGTACCGCTGTGCGAAACAACGGTGGCGGTTACTACAACCATAGCCTTTTCTGGAAAGTCCTCTCCCCCAACGGAGGCGGAAAACCGGAAGGCGCTCTAGCAGAAGCGATCGAGAAAACCTTTGGAGGCTTTAACACCTTCCAAGAAAAATTCTCCAACGCCGCCGCCACACAATTCGGCAGCGGCTGGGCCTGGCTTGCCATCAACGCTTTCGGTCAACTGGAAGTCCTCTCTACCCCCAATCAAGACAATCCCCTTATGGAAGGAAAAACCCCCATTTTAGGACTGGACGTCTGGGAACATGCCTACTATCTAAAATACCAAAACCGGCGCCCAGATTATATCCAAGCCTTCTGGAATATCGTCAATTGGCAAGAAGTGGCGAAAAACTTTGCAGAAGTCCAAAAGTAAAAAAATTTAAAAAAAACTTCCTCCAAAACTCCACGAGAGCAACCCACAAAGCAAACCCGTAGAGCTCCAAAA
This sequence comes from Planctomycetota bacterium, assembly GCA_003694635.1. Lineage (GTDB taxonomy): Bacteria > Planctomycetota > J132 > J132 > J132 > J132. The sequence goes on along the minus strand of RFKQ01000128.1, from coordinate 3,286 downwards.
CACCAAGCGATTTTTGCTCCTGGCAAGTATCCGGCTCGGCCAAACAAACAGAAGATTCACTCACCAAGCCAACCTTAAAAACCAACAGCAAAACTTTCTAAAAAAGTTGGGAAAACGGCCAAAGCCTCTTCTCCCAACTTTTTTTTTTGCGAAAATCTTTTGGAAAACCTTTTAAAAAAAATTGACATCTTTTACTTTTATGATATAGTATAAGAAATTTGCAGAACAAAACACCAAACCCAAGAATAGGTTTTTGGTTGGTTTGACCAAATTGTCCAGTCGATTGTCCAGACCTTATCTCCAATTTTTTTGTTCAGTCGGGGCAGGAAAGGGTCCCTCAAGGCTTCTCGAAACAAGTGCCCTAGCCCTTGTATCGAGAAAAGCACTTGTAAAAGTTGTGAGTGGCTCACCAAACTCATCTTGTAAACGATAAAATCAAAGCGGAAGAAGTGCTCCTAATCAACGAGCAAGGCCAAAACTTGGGGGTGGTCAAACTCCAAGAAGCCCTAAAAATCGCCGAAGAAGCGGGGTTGGACCTGGTGGCGGTAAATCCCAACGCCAAGCCTATCGTCTGCAAAATCATGGACTATGGAAAATACAAATATCTCCAAAAGAAAAAACCTAAAAATAAACGACAAGGAGGCTCTCAAAAAGTCAAAGAAATTCGACTAAGCCCTCGCATCGATCCACATGACCTTACGGTGAAAGTGCGCCGCGCCCGAGAATTCCTCGAAAGCGGTTGCAAGGTCCGCTTTAGCATGCGCTTTCGAGGACGAGAAAATATGTATCTCGAAAGCGGCTACCAAATTATGCAGCAAGTTCTCGAAGAATTACAGGATTTGGCCAAATGCGAACATGAGCTGAAAAAGGAAGGAAACCAACTCACCATGATCTTAAGCCGACAGTAAACTCCTCTCCTTGACCTATTTTGCCCCTTCCAAGCAAATGGGTTTTCAAATACTTTCCGTCCTAAAAAACATTTCCATCCAAAGAAAGGATAAAACCATGCCAAAAAGAAAGCCCAATAAGTCCCTGCTGAAAAGATTCCGTATCACCAAAAATGGGAAAATCCTGCGCCGACGCGCCGGGAAAAGCCATATCCTAGCCAAAAAAAACCGCAAACGCAAACGCCGCTTGGGGCAAGTAACCACTGTGGCAAAGTCCGAAATCCGTAAAATCCAAGAATTGATGTAATTGTAAACCTTCTCAAAACCTATCCCTAGGTATTTTATTTATTTTTTTTCATAGATTCTAAGATCCAAGGAGGTTTTCCTATGCGAGTGACCAGCAGTGTAGCAAGACATAAACGCAAAAAGCGCATCATGAAAGCTGCCAAAGGCTACCGGGGAGGACGCAGCAAACTCTACCGCACAGCCAAAGAAAGCGTGGCCCGAGCCCTCCAATACTCCTACCGAGATCGGAAAAAACGCCGCAGCCAGTTCCGACGCCTTTGGATTGTGCGCATCAACGCTGCCTGCCGCCAAGAAGGTACAACCTACAGCCAACTCATCTCCGCTCTCAAAAAGGCAAATATCCAAATCAATCGAAAAATGCTTTCTGAAATGGCCGTCTCTGATCCAGAAAGTTTTCGAGACTTGCTGAGAAAAGCACAACTTCTTCCTAAATCTAGCTAATTTTGAGTCAAATCGTGCCGTTTGCCCTCAAACGGCAACGCCCAGTTGAGTAAAGGAGGTAATCTATGACGGGATCGGAGGATAAGTATAGGGATTCTATCTTCGCAAAACTCATTCTCAAAGAAGGCCTGCTGGATAAACCTCGCGTGGAGACCTTGCTGAAAGAAGTAAAACTCCGCCAAAAACGAGGTGATAACATTACGTTGGCTGCGCTCTTAGTGGAAAAAGGCCTGCTCCAGCCCAACAAAGAAAAAGAACTTCGACGCTTCCTGGAGAAAGAAATCGTTACCTGTCCCCAATGCGGAAAAGTCTACGATGTGGCCAAATATGGCCGGGGAAAAAGCTTTCAGTGCAAGAAATGTGGAGCCAAAATTACCATCGAAAAAACCTTCTCTGAAGGCTTCCAAACCACCATCAAAATGGGAGTAGTAGGCGAACGACCTACCGAAGAAGAAATCCAAGAAATGGCAGAACAAGCCGCCCATAACCCCTTTAGCAAAGAAGAGATTCCAAAAAAACAACCAACCTCCCCAGAACAGCAAACCCCTACCCCTCCCTCGGAAACCCCCACCCTACCCGACCAAAAATTTTTACATGCCAATCAGCACTTTCATGAGGCCACGGTTCTGGAAACTCGGTACTCGAGAGAGGAAACCTCCAAAGCCGAAGAAACACCCGAGGAAGAAGAGGTGATCGCCTCCACAGAAAAAGCGGCCGAAAAATTGATTCAATCACCCATAAAAAAATCTTCTAAGAAAAAATTTCCTCTGAAAAGCAAAAATCTCCACAAAGAAGAAGAAAAAGAAGAAGAGGAAAACCTCTCTCCCTCCCCAGCTCTTCATCCTCCTACCGATATGGAAATCGCCTATCCCCAAATTATGCCAGTCGGACAAGTCTACCCCGTCGAACTTCAACTTCAAGGCGGAAAAGGCGTCGCCACCGTCTCCCTCCACGCCCCAGGTTGTCTGGTTAGCCCTCCCTCCCAAGATATCCTCCTCTCCAGCCCCAAAAACAATGCTAACTTCTGGATTCTACCCCTAAAAAAAAACAAAGGACTAGCCACCATCCAAGTGTGGTGCGGACCTCCTCATCGGCGAAAAATGGCCATTGTCCCCCTCCCCTTCAAAGCAAGTGGCCGCAAACTCTATAAAATTTTCCTCCTGCTAGCCCTCCTTCTCGGGGCCATTTTGGCCTATTCCCTTTTCGCCTTTCCCAATAGATACGCCTACTACCAAGCACTCACCCATCAATACAGCTGGGTCAAAAAAGGAATCACCAAACTCACCCCCTTCCTCCCTCAGCTCAAAGATGCCTCCCAAGCGGCCAATATCCTCTTCTACACCCTAGCGTCCCTAGGCGGACTCCTCCTCCTCGCAAGCCTTATCCTCTGGTTTGTGGGCAAAAAGAAAATAAACGAAGTCAGTGTCCAAGATATGGATTTCTACGAATAAACCTCGCTTTTTGGGAGATAGGAGAAGTTTTTGGAGCTAGGGAACCTTTTTTTGAAAAAGGTTGCGAAAAGAAAAGTTTTTGGGAAGTTTGAAACACCCTTTTCTAAAAAGGGTTTCAGGGAGGAAGAGTTTTAGAAAAGGGGTTTTTAGGGGAAAAGTTTTTCCCCTAAAGTACGAAAAGTTTTTGGGAAGGGGTGGCAG
>RFKQ01000127.1 GCA_003694635.1 Planctomycetota bacterium | reverse complement strand
GTTGGGTGTGGGGTTGGGTGTGGGGTTGGGTGTGGGGTTGGGTGTGGGGTTGGGTGTGGGGTTGGGGGCCGAACGTTCTATGGGAAGGATGGCTTCAATTTTGGATTTGGGGAGGGTGATTTTATCTAGGGGAGAGAGGCCTAGAGGGATCAGAATGATGTCTTTTTCTTGAAAATAAAAATTTTGGCATCGTATGGTTCGGCTATTTTTAAGGATGATTAGGAACTGCGCTGGTAGGCAGGTGGGGTAGAGAATAACGAGGAGGAGGAAGAAGATGGATATTTTGATTTTTGGCGTTGGCATGGGGAATTTTCGGTTATAGTTGTTATAGTTTTTGGTGATGGGTACGGAAGGGGGCGAGTCTATTTTTTTTCTGTATGGGTTGTGGAAGAGGGAGGAAAAGGTAGGTTTTCTTGGTAGCCTATTTCGAGGGCGGAGCGAAAGATTTTTCTCAATTTTTCTTCTTCTGGGGGATGGGAGTGAGAAATTTTTATAGGCCTATGGAAGTGGTAGGGGGAGCGGGGAGTTGGAGAGGCGGGGGAGTGCAGGGGGGTTTGGGAAGTGGGGGCCTGATGAAGAGTGCGGAACGAGTAAAAAAGGGCCACCGTGCTTAGAGCAAAGAAAAGGAAAAGATAGAGTTTTTCTGTTTTTCGAAGCGAGGGCAACGCTTTTGGCAAAAGTCGGGTGGAGTGATGTTTGAGGGAGGTTGGATTTGTGGGGTGAGGGGAGTGCAGAAGAGTGGGATGGGGAAAATGGGGTTGAATTTTTTTCTCAATTATCCAGGGGAGTTCTAGGGTGGATTTTTCTGGGCGAAAGAGTTGGATGAGAGCTTCTTCCGCTTCAAAAAATTCCTCCAATTTTTTCTCGCACTCTGAACAAATTCCTAGATGATCTTCTAGAGAGAGGGCGGAGTGATGGTCCAGTTCTCCGGCAACAAATTTTGCCATTTGTTTATGGATAGATTTATGATTCATTTCGGCTTTTGATCTCTGGCCAGCAATATTTTAGCTTTGTTCTAAGGTATTGGGTACCGCGAAAGATCAGTCCCACCACGGCGCCTTTACTGATGTGGAGGGCTTGGGCGATTTCTTGGTAGCTCATTTCCTCTAAGTAGCGCAGCATCAAGGGGAGGTGATAGTTCTCGGGCAGTTCTTCGATGATATCTAGCACTTTTTGTCGGAATTTAGAATAATCCTCTTCCTCGATGGTTTCTTCGATAGGATTTAGGGTATGTTGTTTGGCTTTGGCAGTAAAGGGAATGCTGAGGCAGGAGGTCTTTTTTTTTAGGTAGCTGTAGCATAGATTGGAGGCGATCTTTAGGAGCCAGGAGGAGAATTTCTTAGGGTTTTTTAGGTTATGTAGGCAGCTATAGGCGTTGACAAAGGTTTCTTGGGTGAGGTCTTGGGCGGTCTCACGGTCGTTGGTTTTTTTGTACATATAGGCGTAGATCATACGGTAATAGCGGTGGATTAGGAAGTTGAAGGCTTCTTTGTTCCCGGCTAGGGTTTGCTGGATCCACTCTTCGTCTTGGTGGTGGATCTCATTCATGGTTTTACCTTTGCTTTTGTGGATTGTTGAAAAAAAAAAAGAAAGGTAGACTGGTTTCATGTTTATTCTTTATTATAGGATATTTTTCGAAGTTTGGCAAGGGGGAGAAATGGGATTTAGATCATCGAGGGAAAGGAAGGAGAGAGGTGTTGTGAGAAAAAGCTAGTGGGGGGGGGGTGGTGCTGTAGATGATGGAGGAGACGGAGGTAGAAACGGGGCGCTGGTTATGGGGCCCTATTGGTTTGGGAGGGGGAGAGGGTTTGGAATTTTACTCTTGGAGTAGGAGTTTTTGGATGGCTTGTTTGAGGAAGGTTTGGGAGAGGTTGATGCCGTAGATTTTTCCTTGTTTATCTATGAGGAAGGTTTGGGGGAGGTTTTGGAGGCCAAAGCGTTCGCGAAGTTGGAGGGGGCGCCAGACATCTTCCAAGGTCCAGAGGGGGTGGTGCCAGGGGTGTTCCTCTTCTCGTTGCCAGAGGTGGATCCATTCTTGGATTTTGGGGGAGATCAGTTTGGAGAGGGTATCCCTTGCCATTCCTTCAAAGCGGGATTTATGGAGAAAGACGGCCACGATTTCCAGGCCTTGCATATGGTATTTTTGATAGAGGGAGGAGTAGGGGAGGAGGTTGTTTTTGTTTTTTCCTTCCCAGAAAATCAGGAGGACCACGCGATTTTTGAGGTTATGGATATCGAGGTAGCGGTTTTTGAGATCCTTTTTGATCAGGGAGGGGATAGGTCGATTTTTCCATAAAATGGCGTATTGGCAGAGGGAGGCGAGTCGTTTGGCTTCTTGTGTATGGCGCGAGGGGGGGAGGGCGCGGAAATATTTTGCTAGGTATTTTCGTGCTTGCTGGTATTGGGCGCGGTGGTAGGAGAGTTTAGCGAGCCAGAGGTAGACTTGGGGGAGGTGGGAGAAGTGGGGAAATTGGGGGGGAATTTTTTCTAAAAGTTGGAGGGCTTGGTCGTATTCTTTGAGTTTGTGGTGGAATTTTGCCATTTCGAAGAGGTGGAGGGGGAGGCTTTTGTCTTTGGGAAATTGCCGCAGGAATTCCGCTGCCTGGTTTAGATAGATGCGGGGGTTGCGGCAGTATTTGTGGGCAAGTTTTAGGATATGGATAAAAATTTCTCTCTTGCGTTTGGGGGATCGCACTTTAGGCAGGAGCGTTTTGTACTCTTGGATAGCGCTTTTGGCGATTAGTTCCCATTGGTCGGGGTCGTTGGTCAGGGATAGGGCGCGCTGGGTGGAATTGGTGATTCGGGTGTAATGGTCTTGTGGGGGGGGGGAGGAGAAGCAGCCGCAGAGCCAGAGGAGTAGGGTGGTGATGGTTGGGAGGGTGTGGTGTTTGGGTTGCGGGGGTG
>RFKQ01000126.1 GCA_003694635.1 Planctomycetota bacterium | reverse complement strand
TACGGGCGATTCCGTCACCGAGCCCTCCGCCGCCCCAACCTCCTACATCGTCTACACCAGCCGAAATGGATACGGCTTTGACAATGGCATCGAAGTTCACGCCACCTCCTATACCTTCCAAAACCTCACCCCGAACGCCATCTACTTCTTCCGCGTCGCTGCCGCAAATGCAGGCGGCATCAGCCTCCCTAGCGAAACCATCGCCGCCCGCGTCACCCCCAATGGCGAACCAGCTGATATCCTCATCATCAATGGCTTCGACCGCCTAGATACTCAAGTGACTGTACGCCGCGGCGAAAATACCCGAAACTACTGTATCCAGCACGCCCTCTCCATCGCCAAAGCCGGCTACTTCTTCGATGGCGCTAGCAACGAAGCGGTCGAACGCGGCGATGTGGACCTCGCCAACTACCATATCCTCGACTGGATCCTCGGCGAAGAATCCACCGCCGATGAAACCCTCTCCCCCACCGAACAACAAAAACTTACCCAATACCTCAACGGCGGAGGAAGCCTCCTCATCAGCGGCTCCGAAATCGCCTGGGACCTCGGGGCAAAAGGTACCTCCGCCGATAAAAACTTTCTCGAACAAATGCTCAAAACCCAATACGTAAAAGATAGCGCAAAAACCTATCAATTCTCCGGACTACCCCAAACCGCCTTCGAAAATATCCCCACCCTACAATTCGATAACGGCAACTCCGGCACCTATAACGTCGACTATCCCGATGTCATCCAACCCGCCAACGGAGCAAAAGCCTGTCTACAATACCCCAACGGAGACGTCGCCGCCATCCAATACAAGGGCAACTGGAAACTGATCCTTATCGCCTTCCCCCTTGAAACCATTACCTCCTCCACTGGCCGCGATCTGCTATTCCAAAAAGCCATCGAATTTCTAAAGTAAAGTTTTCGGAAGGGGATGGTGGGGGAAACCTTTTTTCAAAAGGGTTCTCCCTTACAAAGCGAAAATTTTTGGAGGTTCGGAACCTTTTGTGGAAAAGGTTCTGAGAAGAGAAATTTTGGAAAAGGGGTTTTTAGGAGAAAGATATTTCCCCTAAAGTACGAAAAGTTTTTGGGAAGGGGTGGTAAGGGAAACGCTTTTTTCTAAAAAGGGTTTTCCTTACGTCTCAAAAGTTTTGGAAAAGGGGTTCTTAGGGGAAAGACTTTTTTCAAAAAGTTTTTCCCCTAAATGAGAGAAGTTTTTGGGAAGTCTGAAAACCTTTTTTTCCAAAAAGGGTTTCAGTTTTTTCTAGAATTTTACAAAGATTGCATTTTTCGGACGTTTTGGCGATCCCCCATTACGATGAGCGTGGAGCCTTCTTGGAGGGGGGTATTGGCGGGAGGATTAAATTCGATTTCTCCGTTTTTGGAGAGGATCGCTAGCACCAAAAGGTTGTATTTTTCTTTGAAACGGCATTCTTGGATGGTTTTGCCTACCAGCGAGGAACGGGAGGGGATGGACATTTCTTCGATACGAATGTTTTGGGCGCTATGTCTTAGCATTCGATCGAGGAAGCCAACCACTGTCGGGCGGAGCATTTCGGAGGCCAGGCGCATACCACCGATTAGGTTGGGGCAAACCACGGCGTCCGCGCCGGCTTTAAAGAGTTTATCGCTCATCTTTGGCCCCACCCCTTTGGCCACAATGCGAATTTTAGGGTTCATCTGGCGAGCTGTCACGGTAATAAAAAGATTGTCTTTATCGCAGGAAAGTACGGCCACAATTCCTTTAGCTTTCTCCACGCCCGCTTGGATCAGGATCTCGTCATCGGTGGCATCGTCCAAGATATACAAAAGATTTTTGTAGCGTCGGTAGGCTTTGATCCTATCGTCATCCCATTCGATAAGCACCATGGGCTCTTGCATTTTTTGGATTTCCTCCACCACGTAGTATCCCGTATCGCCTCCTCCGCAAACAATGTAGTGGTCTTTGAGTTTTGAGATTTGCCGGTTCATAGAACTCCTCCGCAACATATCATTTAGAGCGCCTTCGACAAAAAAAGCGGTGATTAGGCTGATGGCATAGGCCAGAACTCCTATGCCAAATACCATTAAAATCATAGTAAAAATTTTTGCGGGTATATTTTGGGAAACATCAAGCACTTCGCCATACCCAACGGTAGAAAGGGTAATCAGCGTCATATACAAGCAATCCATCAGAGGAGCTTGTCCTTGGTAGAGCAAGTAGTAGCCGAGAGTTCCCAAAATGATGGTGAAAATAAGCAGGGCAAAAGTGGAATAGATTTTAAATTCCATCGCCCGGTTTTTTATGGAAGGATTTCGCATTTTTTTTGAGGAATTGAGAAACTTTTACGAATTTTTGTCTAAATATTAAATTCCTTTGGCCATCCTTTGTATATGATCCCATGCCTAGTTGCACAATAGCTCCTTGACGTAAGTATAAGAAACTATTTCCAATTTTGCAAGGCTTATCTTCCAATACCCACTTATTCTAAAATCAACGCTTTGGAAGCGAAAAAGCTGGAAACATCGATTAGACCGTCTAATTTGACAAAAGAGAAAAAAATGCTAAGATAAAAATGCCCGAGCCTGCCAGGAGGAGGTTTTGTATAGATTTTGAAATTTCCTGTATCTGCGTCTAGAAAGGATTTGTTGGATTCATGGAAGAAATTGTTCTAGTGGACCTACGGGCCCAATACCAAGATCTAAAGGAGGAAATCGATAAAGAGTTGCAAGAGGTATTCGCCACCGCCTCGTTTATTGGGGGCCCACGGGTGGAGGCTTTCGAAGAAGAATTTGCTAGATTTTGCGGCCTAGCCGCCTGCGCCGGGGTGAGCAGCGGCACCGATGCCTTAGCCTTGGGACTAAGCGCTTTGGAGATGCCCCCGGACGCCAAGGTGCTTGTGCCCGCCAATACCTTTATCGCCACCGCCAGCGCCGTTTGCCAAGCCGGCGGGCAACCTGTGTTTGTGGATGTGGAGGAAAATGGATTCCTGATCGATTTAGCGGATGCCGAACGAAAAGCTAAAAACGCATGGGCAATCCTAGCGGTGGATCTCTACGGACAAGGCGTGGATGGAAAACGCTTGCTGGATTTTGCCCAGAGCTACAACCTGCTCTTCCTCGAGGATGCAGCCCAGGCCCACGGAGCAAAAGTTCACAACCAACCCGTTGGACACTATGCCAAATGGGCAGCGTTTAGCTTTTATCCCGGCAAAAACCTAGGCGCTGCAGGGGACGCCGGAGCCCTTTGTTCCAACGATCCAGAAGTGGTTCAGCGAGTGAAACTTCTTCGAAACCACGGCTGCCCCACCAAGTATCACTCCGAAATCCTAGGGGGCAACTTCCGCCTCGACAGCCTCCAAGCGGGGATTCTGCGAATCAAGCTTAAATATCTCGAGCAATGGAACCAAAAGCGTCGATTTCTGGCCTCCCTCTACCACCAGTACCTACAAGATTGCCCCAAGCTCCAGCTACCCACCACTCTTCCGGGGCGAGAGCATGTCTTCCATCTCTATGTGGTGCGCACGCCTGTGCGGGATAAATTGTTGCAATTTCTCCATAGCCAAAAAATTTTTGCGGGCCTTCACTATCCTGTCGCCCTGCCGCTGCAAAAGTGTTTTGCCTACTTAGGTCATAAAGAAGGCGACTTCCCTGTGGCGGAGCGGCTAGCCAAAGAAATTCTATCCCTTCCCCTCCATCCCTACCTCAGCGAAAAGCAAGTGGAATATATCTCAGATAAAATTACTTCTTTTTTAAAGAGCGCTTAATCACCCCTTACCCTTGATCGCAATGATAACAAAAGAAATCCTAGATCCTATCCGCCGAAATCTTGAAAGCATCCAACACAAAATCCAAATTTCTCTCCAAAATTCTCCCCGCCCCCAACGCCCGATCACCCTTGTGGCCGTCACAAAATATTACTCACCCCTCGCTATCCAAGCGCTCCTAGAAATAGGACACGAGGATATCGGAGAGAGCTATGTCCTCAAAGGTATCCAGAAAGCCCGCCAAATCATCGGCTCCCCCCGCTGGCACCTCATCGGACACCTGCAGCGAAATAAGGTCAACAAAGCCCTTCCCTTCTACCAGCTCATCCATTCACTGGACTCTGCGCGCCTTGCCACCAAAATCAATCAAACCGCCCAACGCCTTGGCCGCCCCGCCGATTGCTTACTCCAACTCAACCTCAGCGGGGAAACCACCAAATTTGGCCTTCCCCCCTCGGAGCTGGATTCTGTGCTCGAACTCTCCAACCAACTCCCTTATCTGCGCATTTTGGGCTTGATGACCATCGCTCCTCATACTGAGGATAGAAAAAAAATCCGCTCCACATTCCAACAACTCTACCGCATTCAACAAGCCTACCAAAAGGATTTTCCCCTTCTGCAGCACCTTTCGATGGGCATGAGCTCCGACTACCCCATCGCTATCGAAGAGGGAGCAACTATCATACGAGTTGGTAAAGCGATATTTCAGGGCATCCCTGCCAATCGTATACAAAATAAGGAGAGTGAACGATGAGATTTCGATTTTTGCCAATAGGAATTTTTCTCTTGCTCCTTCCTCTACCCGCCAACGCAAGTATCTTTGGCGTACTAAACGGCCTGCGCCTAAAGGGAGGAGTTGCTTGGAACGATCTAGAAAGCAGCCTCCGCTACGATAAAAACAATATCGACGGCACAAAAATAGACTTGGACACGGACTTGGATATGGAAAACAACGATCTGGTACCGTTTTTTGAAATTCTAATTGGTCGAAAATATAAATTTCTTTTTGGCTATATGGAAGCCAACTACAAAGGCAAAACCACACGCTACCAACCCCTCGTCTACGATGGGCTAACTCTAGTCTCTACCACCCCAAAGGAAGTGATCTCTCGCCTTCAGCTACGCACGATGGACTTTGCCTTCTACTATTCCATAGGACGCCCCACCGCTCGAGTGCAGATGATGGGCATCATTGGAGGACTGTACTTTCGCCATAAAAACCGCATTTTTACCTCAGAGGCGGGAAGCTCCAACTCCGAAGAAGCGTTTATTCCCTATGTGGGCATGGAATTGGAGTTTTACCTACTTCGATATCTCTCCATCTCCGGGAGAATCCGAGGATTGCAATACTCCTGGAAAATCAGCGATGTGGATGAACTCAATTACTTCGAGGGGGAAATTGGCATCGGCTTGCACCTAGGACGCGCCATTGGATTTTACGTACAATATCGCTATAGGCAGTTAGATTTGGATAAATCCAGCTCTAGCCAACGAAGCGAATTCGCTAGCCGGCTAAACGGTGCCGTGTTTAGCTTGATCCTACACTTTTGAAACTTTCGTTTCTTACCAAAAAGCAGAAAGATGAAGTTTCCCCATAAACTTATCGGCGGACGTCTTATTCGTAGATACAAGCGCTTTTTGGCTGATGTCGTCTTGGACAACAATCAACAGCACATCACCGCCCATTGCCCAAATACCGGAAGTATGAAATCCTGCGCTATGGAAAACGCTCAAATCTACCTCTCCTATAACCCATCCCCCAAACGAAAGCTCGCCTACACTTGGGAACTCACCCAAACTCAACAAGGCTACGTGGGCGTTCATACCGGACGTCCCAACCAGGTGGTGGCCGAATCCCTTCGCTCCATCCCCGAATTCGACGCATTTCACCTACTGCAAAAAGAAAAGAAGTTTGGCGACAGCCGCATCGATCTTCTACTGCAAGGCAAAAAAAAACTTTGCTATGTGGAGATTAAAAACGTCACTTTGCTGGAAAAGGACACTCTTTACTTTCCCGATGCCGTCACCAAACGAGGACAAAAACATCTTGATGATCTTATCCAGTTGGCTAAACAGGGGCACCGAGCTGTTCTCTTCTTCTTTGTCAACCGCCCCGAAGGAAACGAGGTGCGGCCTGCTTTTCATATTGATCCCCTGTATGCCAAAAAGCTGCGTAGCGCTGCGCACCATGGAGTCGAAGTGATCGCCTATCGCGCTAGGCACAGCCTCGAAGAAATCCAACTGGGCGAGCGTGTAAAGGTAAGGCTCGCCTAGGCGTTTCTAGAAGCGCTGATAGAGAGAAGAGAGACGTTCTTTTGTTGGCTGACTTTCTGTTCAAAAACTATTCAGGAATGTAGATGATCTCACCGTTTTTTAACCGGTAGCACACTCCAAGCTTTTCACCTTCTCCGATAAGATTTTTACTACCCATTCGAAATTTTTTCAAAGGAATTCGCTCTAAAGGCACATTTTGAGAGGAAGATCGATACAGAAAACGCTGTGGAGGCTGATTTTGATAGAATTGCATAAGCGCCAGAATCAAAGCTATAGAAAATACAATTCCTACGTCAAACAAATTGGCCATCCCGGAAAGAGGGTCTTCCTCTTGCCAAATAGAATCTAAAATCGATTCTTTTGCTTTTTTTTCAAACATCCCTACCCTCCAACAAAAATTCAATATCGCTTAAATCCTGAAGATACCACTTCTTTCGCACCAAATACATCCCGTAGGTCATCCCTCCCACCGCCAAGCCAATCACCGTAGTGCTAAACGCTATAGTAATGTTGTGAATAAGAGCTTGGAGATTGCCTTGGGATAATCCCCATAAAGCCGGTCCAAGTGGGATCAAGGTTCCCATCAAACCAAGCATAGGAGCAAGACGGACGCAGAAATTAAGCCGTGAAAGGCAGTTGGATACCCGAATTTCTAAGTCAGAAAAAATTTTTTTCTGAATATTCTTATCTTTTTCTTTGCTTAAGACAAGAAATTTTTGAACAAAACCACAAGTATTTTTTGCATCAAACTTTTCCATCTGCCAAATCGGCCTCCACTTCCGCCTTTGACGATACTCCCTCAATACTCCCCCTAGCTCCAAAAAACTCCATACCAACATCCCCAACAATCCAAGGATTACAGGTAGAAACAGCAAATGAGCGCTTAAATGAAGAGCTTGGATTAAAAAATTCATTTGGGCACCCCCTTTTGAGCTACGTACCCAGTTCCAATCAACAATAAAATGCCCAGGAATAAAATAAGTTCTTGCCACCCTCGAAAGGAATGAAAAGTTTCTTTTGAGAGTTTTTTCTCTTTAGATGGCTTCTTTTGGAGAATTTGCTTTCCTCGCACCAGTTTGGGGGTACGAGCTGGAGTATTGAGCTGTTTTTGGAAGGCTTTTAACTGTGAATTAGATTGAGAAAGATGCTGATAATAGTGGCTAACAAACACCTCTAACTTTCGATTGCCCCCAGTGATCAATCCCCCGGAGAGTTTATGGCGATTGACGGATTCAACGAAGGCTTTTGCAAGGATTTTAAGCTCTTTTTGACTAGCCATCCAATACTTTTTGCGAGCTGCTTCTAGTAAAACCGCCTCAATCTCCTGCAAGGCATGCGGGTTATGCCTCTCAAACCACGGCTTCAATTTCAACTTGTATTTATCGAGGACATAGACTTTATAGATCTCCCGCCACATATCCTCGCGCACGCTTTCTGGTCGGGTGGTTTCCCAGCCAAAAGTATTTTTGACCAGCTCTGCCATTTGACCCGCACCAGCGTAATTATTGGACATCATTCCCTGAATCCACTTCACATTGAACAAACGCACACGAAATTCTCTCTGTAAAAGGCTTTCTAAATCTTGAAGTTCTGGAGCATCCACTTTTCGAACATCCGATACATACGCGTCTGGATTGCGCTGGGTCAGCGCCTTTACCGCTAAATTTAATCCCCCCAAATATTCAAAAAAATGATGGTTGCTCAGAGGGCTGGTCATATGAGAGCTCCAGGTGCGTAAAATAACCTCTGTTCCTTGAATGGCTTCTTGGTAGAGTTCTTTCATCTGCACTCCCCATTTATTCTTGGTGTAGACATAACTCATTGTGTCTAAATATACTTGAGTAATCTCGTCCACCTTATCCCACACACCACTGCGGGGAATGAGGTGGAGAATTCTTGTGCCAAACTCTCCCGGTTTCGCCCCAAATATCCGCGCTTGGCTAAGAAGCCTTGCCGATGCTTTGCCGTAACCCTGAGCGAAAAGCTTTTTCTCGAGCTGTAAACTAAACTCCCTTACATAATTTTCTTTTTCCTGAGCAGAAGAAGCCAAGCGCACTGCTTTATCCAAAAGGCGTACCCTAGAGGGAAAATTGTCTCGATAGCTTCCTCCCATAGCAATAAAAACATCAATTCTAGGTCGGCCTAATTCCTTTTGGGGTATAAGCTCCACATCGATCACAAGATTGTTCTCATTCCATACAGGACGAACTCCAAGAAGATAAAGAATTTCCGCCTCCGTCACCCCATAGTGGCGCATGGTCTCGTGACCGTTGAGATCAAAAGCCACCTTACGAGGATAACGCCCTTTTTGTCGAAGACTTTTTTCAAGAAGCTGATGAACCAAGATTTTGCCAGTTTCCCAAGCAGGACGTACGGGAATTTCTTCTGGATTAAGCGCATATAAATTGCGCCCTGTGGGCAGCGAAGCTGGATTTCTTACCGGATCATTTCCAGGGCCGGGAAAAATATATTTGCCCTCCATCGCCAGTAAAATATTTTGAATTTCTCGAGGAGTTTTTAAAAAGTTCTGATAAAGAACTTTTGCTCGTTTGAGCTGCCTCTGCAACCAATCGCTAGGTGGGCTATGAAAGTAGTGAGAAATCGATTTCCCTTTTAACCATTTATCCATCAGCTCTTCGGCTACCTTTCGAAGATACTTTTCCTCATCGCCTCTAAATCGCCGTTCTTGAGGGGGAACTGGGTAGGATTTCCCCAGCTCTAACAAAAATTTCTTTCCCAAAATGCTTACAATATATGGTACCAACCTCTCCCTAGAAGGAGCCTTACCTAAAACATGAAGACTTATTGGCGTGGTCTCGTTATAAATTTGATGCAAATACTCCGAAATCTTTTGGATAGTCTCCTCACTTAGTCTACGAGGCTTAGGAAGCTTCATATCCTCAAAAAGATGAAGATCACTCGCCCTCTGCAAAATAGATTTGCGGAATTGCTCCTTGAGCAAACCTCTCTCTAAACTCTGAAATTTATCAATCTCATCGTGGAGAAGCTTATAATCCTTCCCCAATCCTGCCCCCACAATAGGAGGCACCAAATGACCAATCAAAACCGCATAAGCTCGGCGCTTAGCCAACGTCGCTTCGCCTAAGTTGTCCAAAATCCAAGGATAAATATTTGGCATAGAACCTAGCAGCAAATCCCCCCAGTCATCCTGGGCAAGACCCGCCCCTTTTAACGGAAGAAGCTCCAACGTCCCATGGGTACCAAAATGCACAACTGCATCGGCTTGAAAAATCCTCTCCAGCCAAAAGTAAAAAGCAATATAATTATGGGGTGGAGGAATTTGACGACTGTGAAGAAGCTTAGTGTCCATCCTCTCCCCCCTCACGGGCTGAGGCATAAGAACAATATTGCCCAAATCTATTTTGGGCAGAATAATCTGAGGCTCGCCATTTAAAACTACGGTCATGATTTTTCCCGGAGGTTGCCCAAAATTCTTTACAACCGATTTTTGAAGAGCTTCCGGCAACTGAGCAAACCACTTCCGATAAAGGGAAAGCGGGACCAACGCAGGATTGCCACGCTTTAAAAGCTCCAAAATCTCCTTTCGCGCCCAAGGCGCAATATTGCGCCCACCCTCCTGAAGCATCCCTAACAATTCCGGCACCCCTTTGGGAAGATAAGAAATCCCATACCCCTTCTTTTTCATCGCTCTCAACAAACGCAATAAGCTCCTCGGAGCATCCAAATAAGCGCCCGTAGGACTACCACGCATCAAGTCAGATTTGCCTAAATACTTGTTGTAATAAAGAATAGCAATTTTTTTCTGAGAATTCTTTTTTCGACGCAACCGAAGCCAAGCCAGCGCCCGACGAGTAAAACGCTCGATCCTCTCTCCAATAGGAACATGTAAACGAAACCCAAACGTCCTTGCCTCCAATCCCCCTACCACCAACGGCTCAATCACCCCCTGTGCCTCCATGATAGTTAGATGAAGATTGACGTCCTTAGGAGTCAAACCTCGTGGATCCTTGCGCCAATCTTCTACTATTGCCCCAAGCAGCGATATCGGCTTTAAAAACGGTATCCCAAACCCCCTCAAAGGTCCAGGATTTTCCTGAGTCCCTCCCTCTGTCAAGGCGGAATGGACCTGCAGTAAAAATAATTGAGGGTGGAGTGGTCGAACAAGCTCTACAATCCGATCAATCCTATCCGCAAATACCGTTGCTATCTGTACCCCATGGGATTCAAACGAGCGCACCAGCGCATCGATGACCTTGCAGTCATTTGTCACCCAAAAGCTCTGATGTATAAAAAGGACGGCCCAAGGTAAAGAGGGGCGATAGTGGGGGCGTGTTCGATACCACTGCAAAAACTCTTGAGCCGTCGAATAAATCTCCGATGCCTCCGGATGATAAATCCCAAAATCAGGAATCACCACCGGCGGAAGCACCTCTCCGCCCTTTCCTAAATACTTCACCTTTGTGTACTCTAAAAGACGCTTGAGATTGATAAACCCATGATACTTCCAATAGCGCTGCACACGCGTGTCCTCTGTAAGCAACCCCGCTTTCTTTAGTGGAAGCTGGCTGTCCCGATGATCCAAAGGGAGAACTAAGCTTGGATTCTTGCGAAGATACAACACCAAACTCGGAACCTTTGCAGGGTTAAGATTTAATACATAAATCACTTTCCACCCCTTTGGACGATCCAAAAGCTTGGGAATGTCCACGATATCAATGTCCACCCCCACCTGACGACTAGCCTTCCATAGCAAAAGCTTAGAGCGCTCCCAAGCTCCCACAAAAGCAACCCGCTCCCCCTGCGCATACAACGGAGCCCACAAAAAAAATCCATAAACCAATGCCATCCACTTTGCACGCATACCTTACCCTTTCCTCGAAAAATTTCTCTAAAATAAATTTTTCTAGCCAAAAACTTTCTAAAATTCTCTCCCTAAAAAAACATATTCTCCTGAAATTTTTTTTTTTTTTTTCTCCCTGAAAATCCCTACAACCTCAGCTC
The DNA here is from genome assembly GCA_003694635.1 of Planctomycetota bacterium. GTDB lineage: Bacteria > Planctomycetota > J132 > J132 > J132 > J132. Next base: position 2,688 of record RFKQ01000126.1, on the reverse strand, counting down.
CAAACTAAACACAAAATTAATTCCCGGCGCATCAATCCGAGAATCCTTTACACGATACTTCTTATCTGTAAGATTTCTCACACCAATTGTAAACGTACTGTATTTTGTCAAATGCATCCCAGCTCGGAGGTTGAAAATCGTAAACCCCGGTACAGAACCATCTGGCCGAAGAAGCGGCGAACTTTTATCCTGAGGATCTACCTTAAACGCAGGATCCTTCTTCAACCGAGTGCTCTGAATTCTAGAAAAACGACGTACCATCCACACCTCAAATGCAAGCCAATATCTCCTAAGCTCGGGATCCCGATGATCGCTCCAGTAAAATCCAATCAATCCATTGGCAGGAAATGCCCGATCCAAAGGCTCATCTAAGCCAGTGTCCCTTCCATAAATCCAAGTAAAATTTCCATAGAGCATCAACGCACTCTTGCCTAAAATATGTTCTAATGGCTTTTGGGGAAGATAGTACTTCCCCTCCAATTCCACGCCCCAAGCCTCTATCAGACCACTAGTGTTGCTTTTGACAAAAACATCCTCACCTGGATCCTTCACACCATTTCCATTGACATCAATAAAATCCTTTCCCGCAAATACCCCCGGCTGGGAAACAATAGCATCTTCAACCTCAGTATAAAAAAATGTTGCTGCTGCTGCAAAATCCTCATGCTCTGCCCGCAATCCAGCTTCGTAGGTAAAACTGCTCTCCGGCTTTAGACCAGTGGTGGGAACATTAAATCCAAAAGTAAATTGACCAAAACGAAGCATATCACTCTTATTCGGAGCGCGGAAGGCCCGACCAAAATGAAAAACAGCATTGAGATAATCAGTCAAGGAAAGAATCAACCCCACTCCGCCAGTGACAGCGTCCGTGGTATCATCAAGTTCTAAATCTTTTAGAGAAAGTTCACCATTGTTGATGGCATCTTGTACCGAATTAGCCAATTTAGAAAAAGGTGGAGCTTGAGATTGTAAAATAAATTGATCCCAGCGCAATCCAAGCTCTAAACGCAAACGCGAGAGTACCTGCCACTCATAAAAGAGGAAAACAGCCGGATTGTACCAGTCTACATCAGGGTCTTGGGTGCCCTTGTCGAAATTGGCTGCCTTAATCTTGTCATAATGAAAATGAAAACCACCAGTTAGCTTGGCGCCTCCGAAAGGTTTGGCTGTGAGCACCACCTCCGTCCCCCATGTCACATCGCGGCGGTGAGATTCATCCAAAACCTTGCCATCCTTGCGGCGATAACTCCTCTGATCGTGGTAATAACCTACCCACTTTACACTCTCAATTTTCCCAAACCCCTCCCCCTTGTACTGAAGCCCAAACAAATCTCGTTCGCTACCTTGTACTCGATCAGGCTTGTCAAAACGACGCCCACGAGGTCTGGAAAAGTCCTGAACAAAAAACTCAAAGCTATGCTTCCCCCACTTGTAATTCAGCTGAGCATCCCAGTTGATCTCTCTCCAACGAGCTGGATCCTGAGTGCCCATCCCCCGCCCTCCCTCCAAATCGTTAATGTCTCGATAAGTTCCCCCCCAAAAGGCATAAAAATTCTTATAAGCACTAAACACTTCTACCCGAGTGCTCAGCTCTTCATCCACACTACCATAACGAGTATAAAAGCGCCCACCATATTTTAACTCCTTCGAAAAAATAGGACGCTCATTGGTAATCACATTCACTACCCCCCCAATAGCATCACTTCCATACAAAACCGAACCTGGCCCTCGCACCACCTCAATCCGATCAATGTCCAGTGCATCAATATTTTGTAAAAATGAGTTTGGCCCACCGAAAATACTAGCTGTATTGCGCCGAATGTTATCAAAAAGATAGATCACCCGGTTTCCCATAAAACCTCGCAAAATGGGCGAACCACCAAGATGCCCTGTTTTCTGAATCCAAATTCCCGCTTTGTGACGCAAAGCTTCCGCCGTAGTGCGAGGATTCTTTTCCTCAATCTCGTCCCTGTTTACCACCGTAATGCCCATCGGAACCTCGAAAGTGCTCTTTTCATAGCGTGTTGCTGTCACCACAATCTCCTGCATCTTAAACGCATCCTTCTTGGAACCCTTTTTCTTGGAAGAAGAAGAGCTTGTCGCTCCTGAACTCGACAAACTCTTAACATCCTTAGTCCGCTTTTTGGACCCGGACGTTCTAGCTTCCCTCTTTGTCTCGGCCCATAAAGAAGTAGAAACAATATTACCCAATAAATAGATGATTACGAGAAAAAGAAAAAATGGAATTTTTCTCATAAAATCAAAACCCTTCGTAAATTTTATAAATTTATTTTGTCTATATATAGAAAAACAATACTCCTCCTTCCGCCAAGCATCCTAAGAAAACTTAGCTAAACTCTCTTGCCAATGCTAGATCCACCATCTCTTGCTATAGAAATAGAAAACTTTTCTCTCTTCTAAAAAAGAAAACGTAAGCTTCCCCAAAACGGTTCACCGAAAAAAATGAAAAAAAAAACACCACCCCTATCTAGCCACAACCCACCTTTCTTTTTTCTTTTGTAAGGGGAACCCTTTTTGAAAAAAGGTTTCCCCCTACCACCACCTACCAAAAACTTTTTCGATTTAGGGGAAAAACTTTTTGAAAAAAGTCTTTCCCCTAACCCCTTTTCCAAAACTTTTCTTCCCGGAACCTTTTTAAAAAAAGGTTCCGTACCTCCAAAAACTTCT
>RFKQ01000125.1 GCA_003694635.1 Planctomycetota bacterium | reverse complement strand
GCCGGGGACATTTGGCACGTTGGGGGGGGTAGGGATTTATGGGTTGTTTATCTTTTTGGGGTTGTATTCACCTTGGGTGATGTTGGGGGTAGCGGTTTTGTTGACGTGTGTGGGAGGAGTCTTAGGTGGGTGGATGGAGCGGAGGTATTCTTCTTCGGATCCGTCTTGTGTTGTGTTGGATGAGGTGGCGGGGTATTTGGTATCGGTGGTGGTATTTGTAGAGGGCTTTTCTCCTATTTGGGTGGGGTTGGTGGCGTTTGTTTTGTTTCGGGTGTTGGATATTTGGAAGCCGCCGCCGGTTGGTTGGGCGGAGAGGCTTTCTGGAGGTTGGGGGGTGATGGCGGATGATCTTTGTGCGGGGGTGATGGTGAGTGGGGGAATTCATTTGTTTTTATGGTTGATGTAGTTTTGGAGGATGTGTTTGGTCTGCAGCTGAGAAGTGGATATGCGGGTGTGAGGCGGAGGAGAGGATGGCGTGGGAGAGGAGAGGCTTGGAGCAGATTGAGAATAGGGAGTAGATGAGGTTTTTAGGAAGTTTGAGCTTTCTTTTTTGGGAGAATGTTTTCCAAAAGAGGGAAGTTTATGGTTGTATTAGGCGTAGATCCGGGGACTCGTTTTGCGGGGTATGGGGTATTAGGTTGGGATGGTTGTTGTTTTCGGGTATTGGGTTATGGTTTGGTGGATGTGAGTAGGGTGAAGAGTTATTCGAGGCGTTTATTGGGGTTGCATGAGGAGGTGTTGGGGGTGTTGGAGCGTTATGGTCCGGAGGTGGTGGTGGTTGAGGAGGTTTTTTATGGTAAGAATTTCCGTAGTGCGGTTAAGATTGGTGAGGCACGTGGGGTGGTATTCTTGGCGGCGGCGGTTTATGATTTGGTGGTATTTGAGTATTCGCCTTCGACGGTAAAGCAGGCGGTGACGGGGAGTGGTCGGGCGAGCAAGCAGCAGGTTCGTCAGATGGTGGGTAGGCTTTTGGGTTTGGAGGTATCGTCGTTGAGGGATGATGTGAGTGATGCGTTGGCGATAGCGATATGTCATTGTCATCGCGTCAGCTGAGGATGATTTGGAGTTTTGTGTAAGGGATAGTTGTGCTATGAGTTCGAGGGAGACTTTTTTGATCACAGGTGGTGCGGGATTTATAGGTTCTCATTTGGTGGAGAGGCTTTTAGCTGCGGGCAATGGTGTGATTGTGATGGATGATCTTTCGACGGGTAGGATTGAGAATATTCGTTCTTTTTTGGATCATTCTTCGTTTGAGTTTATTCATTGTTCTATTTTTGAGAGGGGGACGGTGGAGGAGTATGTTCGTCGGAGTGATGGGATTTTTCATCTTGCGGCGGCGGTGGGGGTGAAGAACATAGTACGCCATCCGGTGCGCAGTATTGAGACGAACATTTACGGCACGCAGATTGTTTTGAATTTAGCGAACAAGTATCGCAAGCGGATATTGTTAACTTCCACTTCTGAGGTGTATGGCAAGAGTGAGAAGGTTCCTTTTCGGGAGGGGGATGATATGCTTTTGGGGGCTACGCATAAGCCTCGTTGGAGTTATGCTTGTTCGAAGGCGATGGATGAGTTTTTGGCGTTATCTTTTTATCGAGAGACGGCGTTGCCGGTGTGTATTGTACGCTTGTTTAATACGGTTGGTCCTAGGCAGGTTGGGGAGTATGGGATGGTGATCCCTCGTTTTGTGGAGCAAGCTCTTTCTGGTCAGTCTTTGACGGTGTATGGGGATGGGAATCAGGTGCGTTGTTTTATTCACGTTAGGGACGTGGTGGAGGTGATTTATCGGCTGATGCAGACCAAGCGGGCGCAGGGGGAGATTTTTAACGTAGGTGGCCGGGAGCCCATTACGATTTACGAGCTTGCCCGGAGGGTGGTGGATCTGACGGGGAGTTCTTCATCGATTATCAAGGTTCCTTATGAGCAGGTGTATGGGGAGGATTTTGAGGACATACGGGTTCGCGTTCCGGACACGTCGAAGTTAGTTGAATTTCTTTCGTTTCGGCCGAGTTATACATTGGATGATATTTTGCGCGAGGTGATAGAGGATTTTCGCAGGAGAGGTCAATAGGGGTTTGAGGGAATGAGTGAGGTTCGGCCTAGGGTTAAGTTTTATTTTACCAAGCAGGGTGGATTTTTTGTATTTTTATGTTTTTTGATTTATTTAGCGGCGATCAATTCGGGGATCAATTTATTGTATCTTCTTTTGGCGAGTATGTTGAGTTTGTTTGGGGTTTCGGTGTTTTATTCTTTTTGGAATGTACGCGGTTTGGAGTTGGAGCGGGAGTTGCCTTCTTTTGGAGTTTGTTTTCAGCGGTGTAGTTTTTTTTCTTCTTTACGAAATTTAGGGGAAAGTCCGCGATTTTCCCTATGGTTGGAGGAGTGGGTGGTAGGTGGGGGGGGTGTTTCTCGGGGGGAGGTTTTAGAGGTTTCGCCTGCGCGGCACTTTTGTTCAATTCTTTTGGGCGGGGAGGAGTTTTGTAAATCTTTTTCTTTTGTTCCCCATCGGCGGGGTGAGTGGATTTTGGAGAGGGGGGTGGTATTTTCCCATTTTCCGTTTGCATTTTTTCGTGTTCAGCGGGAGTTTTCTTTTTCTCAGCGTTTGTTGATTTATCCGCCTCTTTACCAGGTGCGTGTTTCTCATTTTCGCTTGGTGTTGGGGGAGGAATATGCTAGGTGGTTGTTGGCATCGGAGGTTTCTGAGGGGCAATTTCGAACGCTTCGTCGGTATCAGCCTTCGGATCCTATTCGGCGGATTGATTGGAAGGGTTTTGCTAGGTTTCAGGAGCCTATGACAAAGGAGTACGATAGTTTTTGCCAGAGGTCTCTTATTTTTTGTGTGGATGTGCGTAGAGATTCGTATAGGGATGTGGAGGATTTTGAAAAGGTGTTGAGTTTAGCGGCATCTTTGGCGGTATTTTTGATCAAGAATCAGTGGGAGTTGGCGTTGGAGGTGGTATTGGGAGGGAGAGAGGGGGTTTTGCCTTTGGGTAGGGGGAAGGGTCATCTTCATAGCATTTTAGGTCAGTTGGCGTTATTGGAGTTAGATGTTTTGCCGTCTCGGAGGGAGGGGTTGCATTTTTCTAATTTGATCTTGCGGTGGGGTTTTTCTGGGAGGAAGCTTTTGGGGGTAGAGAAGACGTTGACACCTTCCGATGCAGCTGTTTATTTAAAATCGGATTTTCGGGTGTTGAATTAGTTTTGGCGGGAGGGATTTGCCGGTGTGGTGTTGTGGAGTTGGGGGAGTGTTTGGATTTGGTTTGAGGATATTTTAGGAGTAGAGGAGATTGAGTTTTGTGGTGATAGAGGGCATGGATGGGGTGGGCAAGAGCACTCAGGCGGTTTGTCTTATGGAGCGTTTGCGGGGGGAGGGGGAGAGGGTGCTTCTTACGAAGGAGCCGGGGGGTACGGAGATTGGGGAGCAGATTCGGGCTTTGCTTTTGGACAAGCGGCACACTCGGATGTGTGTAGAGACGGAGCTTTTTTTGTATATGGCTTCTCGGAGTCAGTTGATTTTTGAGGTAATTCGTCCTGCGTTGCGTGTTGGGAAGGTAGTGATTTCGGACAGGTATGTTCTTTCTTCGTTGGTTTATCAGGGGTTTGCGGGTGGTTTAGGGGTGGAGGAGGTTCAGCAGGTGGCTCGATTGGCCACGAAGGGGCTTCAGCCGGATTTGATGATTGTATTGGATTTACCTTTGCAGGTAGCGTTGAGGAGGGTATCGGGGGGAGGGGATCGTATGGAGTGTAAGGGGGAGGGATTTTTCCGGAAGGTACGGGAGGGTTATTTGAGTTTAGCGGATGGTTCGTTGGCGAGGAGGGTGGAGGTGGTAGATGCTTTGGGGGAGGTGGAGGAGGTGGCGGAGCGGGTTTATGGGGTTTGGTGTAGACATTTTCGTGGATAGGAGGTTTGGAGTTGGAAGCGGTTTTTTCTTACGATTGTTTGCTTGGTCATGAGTATGTGGAGCGTTTTTTTGCTCGGGTGATAGAGGGGGGTAAGGTTGGGCATGCGTATCTTTTTTTTGGTCCGAGGGGGGTGGGGAAGAAGACGTTTGCGTTTTATTTGGCGCAGTGGCTTTTGTGCAGGGATTCTAGCCGCGAGGGTCCTTGTTTGGAGTGTGTAAGTTGCCAGAAGGTTCAGCACAACAATCACCCGGACATAAGTTTTTTCTCTCCTGCGGAGGATCGTTTATGGATACCGTTGGAGGCGGTGATGCAGATTCAGAGGGAGGTTTCTTATGCTCCGTTGGAGGGGGGGTATCGGATTGCGATTGTGGATGAGGTGGAGAGGATGAATGAGGAGGCGGCCAATGCTTTTTTAAAGACGTTGGAGGAGCCGCAGGGAAATGCGATTTTTATTTTGCTTGCGGAGAATATTTATTCTCTCAAGGATACGATAGTTTCTCGGGTGCAGAAGGTTCGTTTTGCTCCTCTTTCGTTGGAGAGGGTTTGGGGTTATTGTCGGAGGGAGTTTTCGGAGGAAGGGGTTTTGGATGGGGTGGTTTATTCGTCGATGGGGAGTTTAGAGAGGGTACGTCAGTTTATGGATTCTGGATGGTTGGAGCGTCGGGATTGGTTATTGGGGATGTTGGAGGGGGAGGAATTTCGTTTTTCTTCGGGGTTTGTGGAGGGGATTTTAGGGCAGTTGGAATCGTTTTCCAAGCGCCAGGCTAGGCGCAAGGAGTTGGTAGAGACTTTGGAGCTTTTGGAGACTCTTTTTCGGGATTTGGGGGTATTATCGTCGTGTTCTAGGGGGATTTTATTTCATCCGGATCGGCGGGATCGTTTGGAGGAAATTTCGAGGAAGTGTTCGTTTGTTGAGTGGTTTCATCTTTTTCATCTGTGTTGGCAAACGCGCCAGAAGTTGGCGTACAATTTGCATTTGGAGCTTACATTGGAAAATTTTGCGATTGAGTTTCAGCAAGAGTGGGGGTTATCTTGAAGGATTTAGGGACAGGGAGTAGGAAGGTTATTTTGGTGTTAGCCTGTGTATTTTTGTTGCTGGTGGGGGTAATGTGGCAGGTTTTGACGGCTTTGGTTTTGGCGCAGACGCTGATTGTGCTGTTGATTTTTACAAAAATTTATGTACGGATAGCCTCTCATTTTGTAGAGGTGGAGAGGGTTTTGCCCGAGCAGTCTTTGGAGGACAGTGAGGTGGAGGTGAGGCTTAGGGTTTCCTCATCTTTTTGGCTCAATTGGGTGTTGGTGGAGGATTATTTTTCTCCGGATTCGTTTCCTCACAAGAGGTTGGTGATTTCGTCGATTTCTCGGAAGGAGGGTTTGACATTGAGGTACAGGGGAGGGTGTTTGAATGGTCGAGGTAGTTTTGTGGTAGGCCCGGTGCGTCTTTATTTGAGTGATCCGTTTGGTCTTTGGTTGGAGGAGCGGGAGTTGAGGAGTACGGCTACTCGTCTTCTTGTTCTTCCGAGGTTGGTGCCCCTTGCTCAGCTTTCGCCGTTGGCGGCTCAAAGTGTTTCTTTTGTAGGTGGTAGGACGTTGCCGCGGGCGGGGATTAGCTATGATTTTTTGGGGACTCGTCCCTATCGCCAGGGGGATAGTTTAAAATACATTCATTGGCCGGCGACGGCTCATTCGAATGAGTTGATTATCAAGGAATTTGAGAGCCATGCGCTTTGCAAGTTTAGTATATTTCTGGATCTTCATCGAGACAGTTTGCAGGGCATTAAGCCCAACACGTTGGATTATGCGATCACAATTGGGGGTTCCATTGCTAAATTTGCGTGCGATCGTTCTTTGGAGTTTCGTCTTTTTGCTCATGGGCAGAGGAGTTATTCGTTTCCTTTTGGCAGGGGGCATGGTCATTTATCGTGGATTTTGCAGGAGTTAGCGTCGATGAAGCCGAAGGGGGAGCTTCCACTTGAGGAGTTGGTTCGTCGGAATGCGCCATTGATTTTGGAGAAGGAGGAGGTATTTCTTCTTTGTCCTACGCATAGGTTTAAGCTGGTGAATTTTGTGGATATTTTTCAGTTTTTGCGGGGAAGGGAGGTGGCGATCACGGTGGTTTTTTTGGTGAGTCAGAGTTTTGAGGAGCTTTATCGCTACCAGAGGTCGCAGGATTTTTTGATACATTCCCAGCTTCCTGCTTTGCTGAGTGCTCAGGGGATACGGGTGGTGGCGGTGGAGAAGGGGATGGATATTTCGAAATGTTTTGAGCAAGGGATTTGAAAAGGATTTCTTTTTTTGGTATAATATAAAAATGAGAGATTTTTTGAAAACTCTCTCTTGACCTCGGGCACTCAGTTTACGCTTTTTAAGTAAGTGTTGTTTTTTTGAAAAGGAGGATAGTGAGCGATGAGCAAGCCGGAAGTTCCTCAAAAGTCTCCCTATGTGATGGAATTGGAGCCGGGGACGTATTATTGGTGTGCTTGTGGAAGGTCAGAGAAGCAGCCGTTTTGCGATGGATCCCATAAAGGGACAGATTTTCGGCCCAAGAAGTTGGAGGTTAGTGAGAAGAAGCGTTTTGCTTTGTGCGGTTGCAAGCACACGCAGAAGGACTGTCTTTGCGATGGTAGCCATAAGAATTTAGACTAAAGGAGGGTAAAAATGATTACGGTTACTCCCCGGGCTCAAGAAGAGGCCAGGAAGGTTTTGGAAAAAGAGAAGTTAGAGGGTGCTTTTTTGCGGATTGGTGTGACGGGTGGGGGATGTGCGGGGTTTCAGTACGATATGCGGGTGGACAACAAAATACAGAAGGGGGATCGGGTATTTGAGTTTGGGGGTGTAAAGTTTGTATGTGATTTGGCCAGTTTTCCTTATCTTTCGGGGACGACGTTGGATTATTCGGACAGTTTGGTGGCGGGTGGATTTCAGTTTAAAAATCCCAATGCTACGGGTACTTGTGGTTGTGGTACTTCGTTTAGCATTTAGGGATTTTGGGCGAGTTTTTTGAGAGTTTTTGGATGTGAGAGGTTACTGGTTTGGAAATGGATATTCGATTTAGAGGCGCAGCAAAGTGCCTCTAAAGCGTTGGAAGGGGAGTGTGATGTCTCGTCCGTTGTTAGAGGAGTTGTGGCGTAAGGCTTTTGTGCAGGTGGGGGTAGGGGTGATGGCGCTTTTGCAGTTTTGTTTTATTTTTTTCATTTGGCGGGAGGTCCGGAGTGCGAAGGGGATGTATCTTCAGAAGCTTCAGCGTTCCTGGCAGATTTCGGGGGAACTTTCTTCGCAGGTTTCGGATTTAGAGGCGAAGGTCAATTCTATTGATAGGTTAGCGGAAAATCAGAGTCGTTTGGAGTATCAGTTTCGGAGATATCGGGAGCGTTTGGAGGAGCTTCAGCGTTCTTTGCGGGAGGTTTCCCGGGCTTCGGAGGAGCTTCGTCGTTCTTTTTCTGAGTGGATTTTGGATTATCGGCGGAATTTGGAACGTTTTAGCGCTGAGCTCCGCGCTCAGCGTCGGATTTTACAAACCTATCAGAGGGAGGTATCCTCGCGGTTGTTGGAAGGTGCGAAGGGGTTGAGGGGGGTATCTTCTCAGCTGCAGGATTTTCGGAAGGCGCGTTCTGAGGATTTACGCAAGCTACAAGATGGGTTTTCTCAGCTGCAAAGTCGTTTGGAGGCCATCGAGAAGAGGCAACTTTCGGAGCGTTTACTTTTCCAGAAAGTTTTTCAGTATCTTCCTCGTCTTCATTTTTTTCGGCGTTTTCAAGAGTGGCAGGAGAAGTACGAATCTGGAGTGGTTTTGATTTATTCGCAGGTTTTTCTTCGCTATCCCAATTCTACGAAAAAGATTTCTATTGAGAGTTTTGGGACAGGTTTTTTGGTTTCTCGGCGGGGGTATGTGGTGACCAACAAGCATATTTTGCAGCCTTGGAAGTTTGGCAAATTGGCGGAGCAGATTGGGATTTTGGGTGGGAAGGTACTTCAGGGGGAGCAGCGGATTGCTCTTTGGCCCAGTGGCACAAAGTTTCTTTTGGCTAAAGGGAGGTTAAATTTTGAGGTTGGCTACAACAATTTTTTGAAAAAGAATCTTTATTTTGTTGGTTCTTTGCCCGATAATATGGAGAGGAAGAGCGTGTATATAACCCCGATTAGTCGGGTGGATTATTTGGCGCATCGGTTAGATTATAATGATTTGGCGTTATTAAAAATTCGTGGGGAGGTTTCTCGGCCTCTTCCGATAGCGGTGAGGAGGCCGAGAAAGTTGGATCCTATTTTGATTTTAGGTTATCCGCGGGGTTGGGAGATTATGGATTTTGGGATGTGTCAGACGTCGCCGACGCTGGGGAACATACGGAAGGTGGAGAATTTTATATATCTGGCGGCTTCGATTATGCCGGGCACAAGTGGGGCGCCGGTGATTTCGGTGGATGGGGAGGTGGTAGGGATTTGCACGCAGGTGTATCGAAAGACGGAGACGTTGGGGTTGGCGATTCCTAGTCGGTATATTCGCAAGTTGTTGCAGCGATATGTGAAGAAATAGGCAGATTTTCTTATGGAAGGATAGGAAATGGAAAGGATTTCTTTTTTTCTTTTCTCGATGTTGGTGGTTGCTGTGGTGGGTTGTGGTAGTTCACCAGAGGTGAAAAAGGATGAGTCAGCCAAGAAGGGAGAAAAGCCAAAGGGTGTAAAAACGGTTTCCTCGGCTTCTTCTTCTAAAAAAGGTACTTCTTCCGTTTCGAAGTCCGCGCATCCCAAGTTTGCCTATTATTATTTTGTCAACGATGTTTCCGCTGCTGTGGCCAATCCTGCGATTTTGAAGAAGGGCCCGGAGAAGGAGCGTTTGAAGAAGGCGATTTCTATTTCGGACAGTGCAGCGGTTATTCAGGTACTTTCTTTGGAGCCTGTTTCGGGGAAGAAGCGATGGGCGTTGGTGTATGAGATTCTGAAGATTTTGAAGAAGAATGCTATAGTAAAAAAAGGTTTGCGGGGGAAACTTTTCATTCAGGAGGCTCCCAAGAAGTTTGGGATTCGCTCTTCCAATCCTGGCAGTTTGAAGAATCGGGAGTTTGTGCTATTGTTTAAGTTTCCCAAGGAAAGGAAGGGGTATTACTGGCATCTTTACCCAAAGTCTATTCTGAAGGAGTTTAAATAGTTTGTTGTGATTTGGCGGGGTAGGTGTGGGGGAGAGAATTGGATACGGTTTAATTTGTTGGGCTTTTTGGGGTAGTGTTATGAGTGAGCGTTCGTTCTCTCAGCTTTCTTCGGATCGGGTTTCGGACACGGTGCTTTTGGAGGGGAGGGTTCTTTATCTTTACGATGATGTGGAGTTGATGGAGCGGCAGTTGAAGGGGGAGGAGGTAGGATTTTTTCCCCAGAAGCTTCGGGATGATATTAGCACGGACGAGATAGCACCGGGGTATGTTTGTTATCATTTTGATGAGAAGTTGGGGGAATTTCCTTATGTAGGATTTAAGGCAGAGGGAAAGTTTCCCATTCAGAAAGGGGACATTAAGAGGGGTGGATTTCAGGTTTCGGTTTCTGGCAAACGGCGGGGGAAGGGTTCCAGTCGAGAGCAGGCGCCATTTGCGGAGAAATGCGCTGGTATTCGTTTGATTTTGGCCGAAAATATTGAGCGCATTTACAAGCAGAATTGTCAGAATCTTGGGCTTTTGGTGAGTACAGATTTTTCTTTATTGGAGGATCTTGCTCAGAGGAGGCCCATTTCGCTGGAGAGATTTTTAGAGAATGAGGATGAGATTAGCAGAAAGATTGTGGAGTATGGAGGTTTATTTCCCTTTAATTTGGCGCGGTTGGCGGGCAAAGTTTCCCTTTCTTCGCCTTGCACTTCGGCTAGGGCGATGACTTTGACGGAAAAGATCATTGCTAGGCATTGGATTGGCGCTGGGGGGGGGGGAGTTCCTTTTGTTCGGCCGGGGGATGCAGGTTTTGTGGAGGTGGATTTGCGTTTTTCCCACGAGTATGTCACACCGATGGCGGCCACGCTTTATGAGCGTTGGATTGGGGAGGGGGTAAGGGATCCGGACTCGATTGTATTTTTTAGGGATCATCTTACATTTTTGGAGGAGGTGATGCCGCCGGAGCGGGTTCAGGCGGGTTTTTTGGACTTGGCCGAGAGGTTGAAGCGCAAACAGGAGGAGTTTGCCAAGTTGCAGGGGATTCGGGTATTTGGGGAGGCGGAGGATGGAGGTTCGGTGGCCATTTGTCATTCGAAGGTATGTGAGGATTTTGCACTTCCTGGTCAAATTATTATTGGTTCTGATTCCCACACGCCTCACTCAGGTGCGTTAGGTGCTTTGGCTTTTGGGGTAGGCACCACAGAGATTGCCAATAGTTGGTTTACCAAGGATGTGCGCATTTGTGTACCTCCGAGCATAAAAATTTGCTTTGTGGGTAGGATGTCTTCTAGTTTGAGTGCGAAGGATTTAATGTTAGAGGCTTTGCGCCATCCTTACATTAAGAACGGGCATGCGATTGGCAAGATGATTGAGTATAGTGGGGAGGTGGTGGAGCAGCTTTCGGTGGATGAGCGAGCTACGTTGACGAATATGGCGGCGGAGGTAGGTGGGTTTAGTGGGATAGTGGCGCCGGATGAGGAGGTGGTGAGGTTTTTGGTGGAGCGCAGAGGGCTTCCTCTTGCTGCGGCGCGGGTGATGGTGCAGGGGTTATTTTCTGATCCGGAGGCGGAGTATGAGGAGGTGATTGAGATTGATGTAAGTTCGCTCAAGCCGATGGTTGCTTTGCCGGGGGATCCTGGGAATGGGGTATTTATAGAGGAGTTGGGGGAGAGGGTGCCTGTGGATATTGCGTATGGTGGCTCTTGTACGGGGGGGAAGTGTGAGGATATGGATTATTATGCTAGGGTATTAAAGAAGGCGTTGGAGAGTGGTAGGAAGGTGCACTCGAGGGTAAGTTTTTGGATTCAGTTTGGTTCTAAGGCGGTGAAGGATTATGCTGAGCGGAGGGGGTATTTGGAGATTTTTCGCCAGGCGGGGGTACGGTTGATTGAGCCTAGTTGCGGGGCGTGCATCAATGCGGGCCCGGGGGTGAGTAGTTCTTCGGATCAGGTGACCATCAGTGCCATCAATCGCAATTTCCCTGGCAGAAGTGGCCCGGGAAAGGTGTATTTGGCTAGTCCGTTGACGGTGGCGGCTTCTGCTGTGGCGGGTTATATTACCGACGTTGAGGGTTTGTTTGGTTAGGGTTTATTTTCGAATGGTTTGGAGAGGATTCGCAGGCTTCGAAAGCGCACGTGGGGGGAGTTTAGGGGGCCTTTGAGTTCGATTTGGAATAGGAGGTGGTCTTTGAGGAATCTGAGCACTTCGTCCAAGCCTAGGATGGATTGACCCAATGTCCAGGAGAAGTGTAGATTTGTGTGGAGGTTGAAGTCCATGGTTCCCTGGCCGTAGAGGGAGAGGACGGGGCTTTGGAAGAAGAGTCCTTTGGAGGGGAAGAGGAATTTTTTATTGTAGATTTTAAAGCGGATGACGAAGTGTTGAAAAGCTGGTTGTTGGGGGAGTTGGAGGGAGAAGAGTTTTAGGATACCTAGGAGTGGGGGGAGGTCCCAGAGTTTTCCGTTTTCCACCACGATCCAGCCTTTGCCGTATAGATTTTGGGAGCCTTGGGTATCTCCGTGGAATTTGATATAGGCTTGCAGTAGGCCTTCGATTTTACGGGAGGGGATTTGAGGAAGATTGATTTGGACCAGTTTTTTGAAGTGGACCTTGTTGAGGGCGAATTCCCCTTCAAAGAAGATGGGGGTGGAGTAGACTCTGGCGCTGAGTCTACCGCGGACGATGCCGGAGTAGAGTTGAAATTGGATATTGGGTAGGGAGAGTTCTCTTTCTAAAGCAAAGGAGCTTTGGAGATTTTGGATGGGTTGGGAGGCATAGAGAGCTTGTTTAAGGTAGATTTGCCCTTCGATTTGGGGGCGGGTTTGGGGGGGAAATCGTGCCAGGAAGTCGATTTCGCCGTTGGCGTTTTCCAGAGTTTTTCCCAATTTTATATGAAATTCGTCCAGTAGGATTTTGCCATTAAGCAAGATGGACTTTGTAAAGGGATTTCGTTGAAGATGGAATTGGCTTCCGATGTAGCCGGAGATATTGAGTTTTTCGAAGGCTTCTCTGATTTTGGTGGGGAGGTATTTTCTTTCTTTTTTCTGGAAGTCAATTTTGGGGATAAGGAAGGTAAGCTCCATTTTCCCTTGTAAATTTTTTTCTGCATATCCCCATAGAGTTATGGGCTGTCCGTCATATTCGCCGGTGATATTTTGGAGTGTAAGTTTTTGTTGGATGCTGTTGTAATAGATTTTTCCTTTTTTCCATAGGATGGGGAAGGGGGCTTTTTGGGCTTGGGTGAAGAGTTGGAGTAGGTGGATTTGGATATCGAAGGGGAGTTGGGGGGAGAGTAGTTTCCAGAGTGAGGGGGAGAGGTTTGCGGTTTGCCATGCGATGGGGGGGGAGAGCCAGGCGAGGGCGCGCAGTTGGAGTTGTATTTTGCCTTGGAGGTAGATTTGTTTGGCTATGGGGATATTTGTGGATACTCCAAATATTTTTGCTAGGAGTAGGATATCTTGTAGGGTTTGGGGGTTAAGGTAGAGGGGGTTGCTTTTGAGTTCGAGGGTGGTGAAGGTGTTTTTTTGGAGTGTAAGGTGGAAGGTAGTTTTGCGCCAGCGGAGTTGGAGCTTGGCTTGGAGGTGGTGGGGGGAGAGTTGTATGGTTCCGTGTTCGAGGGTAAGGGGTTGGAGTGGTTTGTAGTGTAGGGAGATTTTGCCGAGTTGGATAGTGGCGTAGAGGAGTTGGAATTTTTTTTTCTTTTGTTGGAGGCAGAGGAGTATTTTTTTGGCTTTGCCTTGGATGAGGAGGTTAGGGATTGGTTGGGGGAGGATTTTTGCGAGGGAGGGGTGTTGGAATAGGGGTTGGAGTGGGAGTTGGAAGAGTTCGATTTTGATTTTCATTTGGGGGTTGGGGGTAGTGATATTTTGGATGCTTCCTACAGTTTTGAGGGGGGCGTTTTGGAAGAGTGCTACTAGGGGGGAGAAGGCGAGGGTTTTTTTTTGGAATAGAATTTGTCCGGAGATTTTTTGAAATTTTAGAGCTTTCAGTTGGGCATTGGTTTCGTAGGGGAAGATTTGGGCTTTGATTTGGAGTTTTTCTAGGTCATTTGTTATTCCTACTTTTTGGAATGCGGGGTAGAAGGCGCATATGCCCCCGCCCATTGTAGAGACATCGATGGCGGGGGTAAAGTGTAGGTTTAGATTTATATTGGCTTTTCCTTTGAGTTGGAGTTCTTGGAGTTGTTTGGCTAGAGGGGGGTGGATTGGATAGATTTTTTGCAGGAGGGTGGGGTTGATAGAGAGTTTACGTATTTTTAGGGAGAGTTGTGTATTTTTTTTCTTAATTTTTCCGCTAAGATAGATCCGGCTTTGTTTGTATTCAGCGGAGAGATTTTGGAGTAGAATTTCGTTGTTTGTGATTTTTATGCTTCCTGTAGAAATTTGGGTTAGGTGGAATCCTTGGAAGTGGAGGGAGAAATTTTGGGGTAGGATTTTCACAGAGACGGAGATATTTTTTTCGATTTCTTTTTCTGAGCTAAAGGGGATTTGGAGGGAGACTTTTAGATTTCCTATGCCTTTAGGTCGGAAGGTAGTGAGGGCGTATTGGAGGGGGAGGAGGCGTTGAAAGCTTTTTTTTAGTAGGGGGTTTATGGCGATATTTTCTCCTAGAAATTTCAGGTGGAGGGCCATTTTTTGTGGAGTTTCTGAGATATTTCCTTTGATTTTAACGGAGCTGTTTTGTTGGAAGCCTTTTAGGGCGAGTTTTACTTTTAGGCGTGTGGGTTGGGCTAGGTTCCAGAGGTAGGGGGGAGGGATTCCGGGGATTCCTTGGGGAGGTGTGGGCAGGTAGGTGGGTTGGAGGAGGTTAGGGGTGGTGGTTAGTTTTAGCGTTCCGTAGATGCGTTGTAGGGGGTAGGGATAATCTACAAAGGCGGCTTGCATATTTTTGAAATTAGCGTGAAGTTGGAGGAAGGGGAGGGGGGTGGAGGGGTGGAGGCTGAGGATCAGGTCGAGGTCGGCGAGGCCGCTAGGTTGGAAGAGGGATAGGATTTTTTGAACATTTTTTTGTGGGAATTTTTGGACAAATTCCTTGGTAATGTTTAGATCGGAGGCTTGGATATGGAGGAGGAGGGCAGTTTTGGTAAAGTTTTCTAGGGTTCCTTGGATTTTGATGGTGGATTGTTGATAAAGTCCATCTAATTGTTCAATAAAAATTTTATTTTGTTTAAATCGGATCAGCCCGGTGATATGTGTAATTTCTTTGGGTAGAATTTTTTTAGCTTGTAGTTTCATATTGTAGCATCGGACAAATCCGTAGATATTTAAGGTGGCGAGGTTGGTTGGGTTAATATCCATTTTTAAGTAGACGTCGGCTTGTCCGCTGGCGGAAAAATCTTCTAAAATTACGCGTACTACTTTTGGAAGTCGGTCTTTAAAGGAGTTATTTAGGGAGAATTTATGAATGATTAGGGTCAGAAGGAGGCTTTTTTTTAGGTATATTTCAAAGTCTAGACTAGCGAAGCTGTTTAGGGGGTCTAGCAGGTTGCCTTTGAGGTGGAAGGTTTTGGGCGTAGGGAAGTCCATTTGAATGTTATTTACAAAAAGTTTCAGGGGAAGCTGGCTGGAGATTCCGATAAGATGGACATAGCTGGAGGTCAGGGAGATTTTGGGCAAGGCGGAGGGGGGGTGAGAGGTGGAGGGGGATTGAAAGATTTGTTCGAAGTTCCACTTTCCCTTATGGAATTCCATATAGATTTGGGCGTTTTGAATGGAAACTGTATGAACGGATTGTTGGAGGAGGTTGAGTGTTAGGGAAATTTTTTTTGCTTTTAGGAGCAGAGGGGAGTTAAAATTTTGAGGATTATGGATTTGGACATTTTTTAGGACGATGGTTAGGCTTAGGGGGTAGAATTGAATGGTTTGGTATTTTACTTTGACGGAGAAGATATTTTTGATGATTTTTTGGGACAATTCTTGGAGAGAGGAGGGTTGAAGTAGGTAGACGAGGTTGAGCCAAGCCGACAGGAAGAGGATAAGTAGGATAGCTGAGAATCCGAGGATTTTGGTTTCCGAGCTGGAAGGTTTAGAAAAGTGCAGGTAGGGTTTTAGGCGAAAGGGGAGTTTAGGTTGCATTATCCTCTCTCCTTTTGAGGGTATTTTGGCTGGTGGAATGGTTTTGTGGATTTTGGGTGTATTTGGTGGAGAGGAAGTACATATTTAGGAAGTTCACCCAGAAGTGGGTGGAGATTGGAGCCAAGATATTTTGGCTAAATTCGTACATATACCCGAGCAGGAAGCCCATAGCGATGGCGAAGATGGTCCAGGAGTATTTGGAGAAGATATCCAGCTTTTCCCCTTCATTGGGGGGGAGGATATGCAGGCTACCGAAGATGAGGCTGGTGAGGGTGATTCCGAAGACTGGTTGCATAGCACCTCTGAAGAAGAGTTCTTCTCCGATGGAGCTGAGGAGGGCAAGGAGGAAGATATGTTTTAGTGTAAGGTTGGCAAAAAAGGGGCAGAAGCGCTCTTCCATTTTTTTTGCCCAGGAGAGGGAGTTTGAGCTGAGTTGAGAGAGGGTGACCACTATGAGTCCGATTCCCATACCTAGTAAGAGATTCCAGATGGGTTTATGCCAGAGGTGTTGCCAGAGAGAGGGTAGGCTGTTGTTTTGGAGATAGAGCCAGCCGAGTGCTAGAAGGGCCATGGGGGGATAGACTAGGAGGCAGGCATAGAGGATAGTGTTGGTTGAGGGTGTGGAGGAGGAGGAATTTTGTTGCAAAGTTTTTTTCCTTTTTTGGAGGGGGGGAGTTTAGGGTGATTTTTTTGGGGTTTGGATTTTTTGTTTTGGATACTTGCCTTCTGTTTTTGTTTTTTATAAAATGATAAAGAGCTTTGGGGTATGGGAGGTGGATTTGTGGCGAAGTGCATGACAGGTTTGGGATATAGAAACTATAGCAAATTTTGGGCAAAAAGAAAAGTTAACGTTTAGGTTTTCGAAGCTGTTTTATGGCGATCAACAATCAGATACGCAAGGTAACCAAGCGGACTCGGGGGTTTGAGGATTTTGATGAGAATCGCATTTTGCAGGCGATTCGAAGGGCGGCGTTGGATTATGGTGGATTTTTGGTCAATGTATTGGACGAGACTTTTCACCAAATTTATCAGGGCAAGAGTGAGGAACAGATTGCTCAGATGTTGGTGGATGATATTATTCTTTGTTTAAACTCTCATTCTGAGAATTTAATTCCGTATCATCCGCCGTTGGTGGAGAGGATTCAGGATATTGTGGAACATGTGCTTTATAGTCGAGGATTTATAGAGATTGCGGAGGTTTACCATGTATTTCGTTCGGGGAGGGCGTTGATTCGGGAGAAGGAAATTGGAGAGGAGCAATTTGCTGGCAATGGTTTTCCTCGGGAGTTTTTGGGGCGTTTAGAGCTTTGGAATAGGGAGAGGAATTGCGCTAGTTTGGAGGAGTTAAATGAGATTGTTTTGCGGGGGAAGCTTCAGGATTTAATTGATGCTTCCATTGCCGAGTATGAGTTTGCGTTGGATGAGGCGGCGAGGAAGTTTCTTAGCAATCCGAAAGTTCGGGTGATGGTGATTACAGGTCCTTCTTCATCGGGCAAGACCACCACGACGCACAAGTTAAAGGAGCGTCTTCGCAGGGAGGGGGTGCGATTTAAGACCTTGGAGCTTGACAATTATTTTTGGGATCTTCAGCAGCATCCACGGGATGCTTTTGGAGATTATAACTATGAGATTCCGGAGTCTTTGGATTTAATTTCCATCAATCGGCATGTGCTTGCGTTGTTGGAGGGGGAGGTGGTGGATGTGCCTGTGTACAATTTCAAGACTGGTTCCCGGGAGTCTTTTACGCGCAAATTTCGGTTAAACGAGGACGAGGTTTTGTTGTTGGATAGTTTGTATGGGCTTTTTCCGGCGATGCTGAAGGGGGTGGCGAAGGAGAGGAGGTTTCAGCTCTACATTGAGACGTTGACGCCGTTGGAGGCGGAGTTAGGTTCGCAGCGGAGGTGGATACCGTTTACAGATTATCGGTTATTGCGCAGAATGTTGCGGGATGCGGAGCACCGCAACAGCCCGCCGGAGCAGACGTTGGCCCATTGGCATTATGTACGCAAGGGGGAGTTGAACGACATTATTCCGCGCATTTTTGTAGCGGATTTCATTTTAAATGGGGGGTTATTGTTTGAGTTGCCGGTGTTGAAGCAGTGCATAGAGGATCGTTTTCCGGACTATCAAAAATATTTGGATCAGAGGCGATTAGATCCTTATATTCGGGGCAAGAGGGTGAAGGGGATTTTAGACAAGGTGGTAGCGGCCAATTTGGATTTAGGAGATTATCGAATTATTCCCGAGGATTGTCATTTACGAGAATTTATTGGGGGTGGTAAGTATTCTCAGCATGGTCAGGGAGATACAAGCGAATGAGATTTTTCAGGTATATGAGTGGGATTGGCTTGCTTTTATGGATTTCTTGTTCCTCTTCTTCTTCGAAGGTGGAGAGGGTAGCTCGTTCTTCTGTTCAGCCGGGGAAGTGGTCGAAGTTGGTGTTAAGGTCTTCTCTGGAGCAGCGGTTTTATTTTATTTCTCAGTTTTATCAGAGTCGGGGGATGGAATTGCCGCCGGGGTTGAAGTTGGAGCGGTCGGAGGATTTTCGCTATGATTCTTATGCCAATGTCCTTTATATAATGCCGGATGGGAGATTAGTTGAGGCGGTGTTTAAGAGGTATGCTCCGAAGTCTTTTCGGAGTTATTTTCCCGGGCTTAGTTCTCAGAAGTTGAGGGACATTTCTGTTTTATTTGAGACGGTACTTTTGCATGAGAAGTTTTTAGAGATACTGTTTCTCCATCACAAGGTTTTTCCTTCTTCTCTTTCGCTTTGGAAGCAGCGTCTTTTTATTCTTCGTTTGAGTATAGGTTTTCTTCGGAAGATTTCCGAGGATCCTTACATTGCGTGGTTAGGAGAGCGATTGAGAGAGGCTCTTGGGAAAGCTCAGAGGGACATTGGCACTTTTTCGGTTCCGGCGAAGGGTAAGACGGCGCAGGAGTTTTGGTTGGACGCCAATTTTCCTTTGCTTTGGAAGGAGGCGCCGTTGAAGGCGTTTCAGCTTATTTTTGCAGCTCGCAATCGCTACTGGAATACTTCGATTTCGTGGAAGGCGGAGGTAGAGGCTCTGAAGGCATTGTTGGCCAAGCAGCGGGAGCAGATTTCTTTTCGCTATCCCCGCTACGAGGTTCGGA
This sequence comes from Planctomycetota bacterium, assembly GCA_003694635.1. Lineage (GTDB taxonomy): Bacteria > Planctomycetota > J132 > J132 > J132 > J132. The sequence continues at coordinate 5,610 of RFKQ01000125.1, read as the reverse complement.
CGCTTTTTACCAAGGGTCGGAGTTCTTTGGTGGAGACGTTGCAGGGGCGGCGTTATCAGGGTATTCGGTGGTTGGAGGTAGATGGGGAGAATGGGGTTTATTTTTCAGATGGGCGCAATATTTATCGGGTGGAGAAGGATTTGAAGGCTCAGGTGGTTCTTCAGGGAGCCAAGGGTTTTTTCCGGCCAAATATTTTTCGGATAGATTTATTTTTTCATCTTTATCTTGTGGAGCCTACTCATATTCGGGTGGTCAATCTTAGGAAAAAGAGGGTATACAGTTATTCTCTTGGATTGTTGCTTCCCCATTTGGGGGAGGGTTCGTTTTATGGCAATTATCCTTTTGCGGTGGATCCCATCAAGAGGTATGTGTATTTGGTGGACAATGGGAGGAAGAAGATTTTTCAGGTTCAGCTGCCTTCGCGGCCTTCGGGTGCGATTCGGATTTTAGGTAGGTATTCTTTTTCGGGTAGGATATCGTCGATTTTAGCGTATGGTGGGAAGCTTTGGGTTGCCAATTATGATTTTCACACGATTCAGCGTTTAGATCCTCTTACGCAGGAGTGGGAGACTTATGCGGGTGTAGAGGGGGTATGGGGTCATCGGGATGGGGAGCGGGGCAAGGCGCTTTTTTATCGTCCGATTGCGTTGGCTTTGGATGTTGCTCGCCGGTCGTTGTTGGTGGCGGAGGAGGGGAATCACAGTGTACGGGAGTTGGATTTGGAGGGGGAGGGGGTTGTGCGGACGGTGGTGGGTTTGCGTCGTGGGGAGTCGGATGGTGGGGTGAGGAGAGCGGGGTTAAACTTGCCGATAGCGGTGGCGGCGGACAGGAAGGGGAACATTTACGTGGCTGAGCAGGCGAATGCGTCGGTTCGGGTGGTGGCTTCGAGGGGGTGGGGGTATACTTTTCGGGGTTCGTTGAGGTTTCAGGATGTTTACCTTCATTTGGGGGCTGCCAAGGAGCAGGTGGTTCGGAGAAATTTTCACCAGGCTTATCGTCTTCTTCAGAAAGCTCGCTTGGTTTCTCCGATTGGTTATAGTCTTTATCGGGTTTATTTTCAAGAGGGGCAGGTGTGTAGGTTTTTGAAGAATTATCCGAAGGCTGTGGAGGCTTTTTCCGAGTGTATTCAGTTGAGGCCCAACGATGCGGATTTTGCGGAGGCGTATTTTTACCGTGGTGAGACTTATTTGAAGCGGAAGGATTTGGGGAAGGCGTTGTTGGATTTTAAGAAGGTGCTTCAGCTCAAGCTTCCTTTTTCTGCGAAGAGGAAGAGTCAGGATGAGACTTATTTGCGGGCTTGGTTGAAGATGGCGGAGATTTATGGCAAGCAGGGGAAGTGGGGTAGTGCTTTGAGGTCGTTGGGGGATTTTTTCGATTTTTTGAAGACTGCGGAGGTCAATTATGGTATTTCCATGAAGAGGTGGAGGGTTTTGGGACTTTATCTTCGGGCATTTTTTTATTTTTCCCGCGGTGATTTTTCCAAGGCCCGGGGGGATTGTTTGGAGCTTTTGCGTTTAGATCCTCGGTATCGGAAGGCGAAGCTTCTTTTGGAGGATATTTTGAAGAAGCTTCCCAAGAGGTCTTAGTGTTTGGTATTGGATTGAGGTTTTGAGTTTGGATTGATGAGTACATCGCCCCGGTTAAAGTCGAGATTTTGGTGTTCTTCGTGTTTGGAGCTCAACTCTTTAAAGGACGGAAGTCGTTGTAGATCGTGTGGGCGGGAGATGGAGTCTGTGGAGTTGATTAGCCATCGCTACGTATTTCAGGCTCAGAATCGGTTGGGGCGTGGAGTGATCAAGGTTTGGGATGTGCGGATGCGGAGGTGGAATGCGATCAAGTTTGCTCTGAACAAGAAGCAGTATCAGGCGGAGAGTGGGCGTTCTCGTTTTGAGCGGGAGATATGGATTCAGTCCCAGTTGGAGCATCCTTTTATTGTGACGGCGTATGATGTGGTGGATGATCCGGATTATGGTCGAGGGATTGTGATGCCTCTTGTGTTGGGATTGAATCTTTTTCAGTTGGTTTCCAAGCATGGGCCTTTAAAGCCAAGGGTTGGTGTGGAGTTGATGCGGGATTTAAGCAGTGCTTTGGCGTACATGCACAGGTTAGGGATTATTCATCGGGATATTACGCCGGCGAACATTATTGTGGAGGGGAAGAAGCCGGTTTTGATTGATTTTGGGCTAGCCAAAAGGATTTCGGATCCCCCTTTTGAGGATGAAGTAGGTTATTTGAAGGCGAGGAATTTGGGGAATTTTCAGGCACAGGTGACGATAGCGGGTCAGATTTTAGGCACTCCTATATTTATGGCTCCGGAGCAGGTGGAGGGGAGTGTAGGTCGGATTGATCAGCGAACGGATTTATATGGGGTAGGAAGTTCTCTTTACTTTATTATTACGGGGGTACCTCCATTTCAGGGGGAGAGCATTCAGGAGATTGTGGAGAAGGTTCTCTACACGGATCCTGTTCCTCCTTGCAAGATCAACTCCAGGATTTCTTCGGGATTAAACGCGATCATATTAAAGGCCATTCAGAAGGAGAGGGAGAGGAGGTTTCAGAGTGCGCAGGAGATTCAGGATTGTTTTCAGCGGTGGTTAGATAATGAGGATTTGCCGCCTGAGGTGTACCGGAAGCCTTTAGGTACGAAGATACTGGAATATTTAGAGCGAAAGAGGAAGTATATACTTTTATCGATGGCGTTGATAGCGATTTTATTTACGGTTGCGTCTTATTTTTATCTTCTTCATGTCAAGCTTCGGGCTCAGGAGGAGCTTCGCCGGGTTCGCACGAAGGGGGAGGAGGCGATTCGCGGGATGGGTTTGGACAAGCGTTGGGCTTGGCAGATGTTGGAATTGGTTCAGGAGAGGGGGGATCCTCGGTTGACTTTGGCGATGTTGGATTGGATGGAGGAGCGTGGTTTGGTGGATGGTGAGCGGCGGGAGCGTTATGTGAAGCTTCGTCGTAGGCTTGAGGAGAGGGTAGCTATTCGGAGGCAGGCGGTGAAGAAGCTGGAGCTGGTGCGTTATTTTTTCAAGGTTTCTAGGCGTTATGAAGGGCAGTTGGATCGTTTGTCTTTTTTGTATCTTATTTCGCTTAGGTATGTGCTGGAGGTTTATCGGGACACGAAGGAGAGGGAGGCGTTGGGATATGTGCAGAGGATTTTGGAGTTTCCGGGATTTTCTCGCAGGCCTAGGTTGTTAAAGAAGTTTTACCGGGAGGCGTTGGGTATTTTTAAGGAGGTTTTTGTAGGGATTTCGGATTTGGAGATGGAGAGGTACATTCGTTTTTTGACCAAGGCGCTTTCTCGGGTTTAGGGGGGGGATGGAAGAGTTTATGGCAGATTTGGTGCAGAAGAGGAAAAAGGACGTTGATATGGCGAAGACACTTGCGATTGTGGTGGGTGGGGGGCCGGCTCCGGGCATCAACGGAGTGATTTCGGCGGCTACGATAGAAGCTCGCAAGCACAACATGCGCGTCTTAGGGTTTTATGAGGGGTTTAGGTATTTAGCTCGGGGTGAGGGGAGGTTTATGGAGTTGCGCATACGGGATGTATCTCGCATTCACGATAAGGGGGGTTCTATTTTGAGGACCTCTCGGGAGAATCCTACGGGGGATAGGGAGAAGCTTCGGAATGTTCTTTCTGTTTTTCGGCGTGAGGGTGTGGATTATCTTCTTACGATTGGGGGGGATGACACGGCATTTACCAGTAGTCGGATTGCGCAGGAGTCTGGGGATGAGCTTGGGGTGGTGCATGTTCCCAAGACGATTGACAATGATTTGCCGTTGCCGGGTGGTTTTTCCACGTTTGGTTTTCAGACGGCTCGCCACAGGGGTGTGGAGGTGGTGCGCACTTTGATGGAGGATGCTTGGACGACTTCTCGTTGGTATTTTGTGGTGAGTATGGGGAGGAAGGCGGGTCATTTGGCGTTGGGAATTGGCCAGGCGGCGGGTGCGACGTTGACGGTGATAGCGGAGGAGTTTGAGGGGGAGGTGATTTCGTTAGATCATTTGGTGGATATTTTAGAGGTATCTATTCTTAAGCGTCTTGCGATGGGTCATTCTCATGGGGTAGCGGTGCTAGCGGAGGGGATTATGGAGAAGTTGCCGAGGGAGGATTTGGAGCGTCTTGGGGAGATGGAGCAGGATGAGTTTGGTCATCTTCGCTATGCGGAGTTGGATTTGGGCCGGCTTCTTCAGAGGGAGGTGAAGAGGCGTTTGGAGCGGCGGGGGATCGGGTTAAAGATAATCAGTAAAAATGTGGGTTATGAGTTGCGCTGTGCGGATCCGATTCCTTTTGATATGGAGTACACACGTACGTTGGGGTATGGGGCGTTGAAGTGCCTTATGGAGGGTGTAAGCCGGGCGATGGTTTGTGTGGTGGGGGGTAAAATTCAGGCTATGCCGTTTGATCAGATGATGGATTCTGCCACGGGTAGGGTAGCGGTGCGTTATGTGGACATTCATTCAGAGCGTTATCAGGTAGCTAGGGAGTATATGATACGGTTGAGAAGGAAGGATGTGGAGGACAAAGAATTTTTAGAGAAGTTAGCTGAGGCGGCCCGTTGCTCTTCTAAAGAATTTTTGGAGAGGTTTGGTTATTTGATTGTGGATTGAGTTTTGGGAATCGAGGAGGTTTTTTTATGTTGGATGCATCGCTATTTCCTCATAGGAGGGCGTATGAGGCTTGGGAAGGGATAGAGCGGGCTTTGTGGCAAGATTCCTCTTCGGCTGTTTCGCCGATAGATTCGCAGGCGTTGAGGGAGCATTTGGAGGTGTTATTGGGGGAGGTGGAGTTATGGCCTTTGGTGGTGATTACGTTTGTGAGGCTTCCTCAGACGCACAAGTTAGAGGTGGTTTCTCGTTTAGATCCTTTGCGGGTAGTGGAGGGAGCTTCGTTGTTATTGCGTGGGTTGCTTTCCTGGTCTGATTTGCAGGTGCGGGATTATGCGTTATGGGCTTTGGTGAAGAGTGGGGAGTTGGATTTTGCTACGGTTTCTTCGTTTTTGCGTTCGGATTCGTCGCTGCTTCAGGAGAGGGGGATTTGGGCGGTTTGGGAGTTGGCGTTGGTGCGTAGGGAGGTGCCGGAGGAGGTACTTAGGTTGTTGTTGGAGTTGGGGGGGGGGAGTTCTTCGGTGGCGGGGTTGGCGAGGGATGTGTTAAAGAATCTTTCTGCCAAATTTTCTTTTGTTCGTTGGTTGATTTTGCGCCATGGGGAGGATCTTGAGTTATTGGCGTATGTGTTGGGGGAGTTGTCATTTTTGAGTGAGGAGGAGGAGTTGGGGAGGTGTTTGCTGGATAGGTTGGGTGCTGGGGAGAGTTCGGAGGATTTGCGTCGGTTATGGAGTTGGGGGTTGCGGCGATGGGGTTTGGGATCGGTATCGTTGCTTGTGGAGGCGCTTCGGTTGGGGCGTGAGTTGGGGGATGATTGGTTGCAGGTTTATGCGGCGTATTGGTTGGGGAAGAAGGGGGCGGAGGCGTTTTCGGCGTTGGGGGTATTGGAGACGTGTTTGGATGGTTCTTCGTTGGTGGTACGAAGATATGCTTCTTGGGCGGTAGAGGCGATTCGTAGGGAGCTTTGTTCTCGGCGGGAGAATTTGGTGCGGGTGTTAG
>RFKQ01000124.1 GCA_003694635.1 Planctomycetota bacterium | reverse complement strand
GGGAGGGGGCTTCGATTTGTTCGAGGAATGAGGCAATTTCATCTTGTTGGTTGGAGGGGGAGGGGGGCAAAGGGAGTTTGGAGGTGGGGATAGCTTCTGTTGGGCGTTCAGCTAGGGGATTTGCTTTGGGGAGCTTGGGTAGTTTTTCGGTATCTAGGATTTCGGCCAGTTCGGGGCCGAGCAATCGGCGGTTTAGTTCTGCTCGGAAATCTTCTGTGGAGAGAGGTGGGGATGGAGGGGAGGGGGGAGCTTTTAGATTTTCTTCTCGTCTACGTCGGATTTTGGCGAATTCATCTCCGATATGGATAGCGGATTCTGTGGGGTTATCTTCGGAGAGGTTTTGGAGGAGTTCTTCGGAGATAGGGTGATTGGATTTTGTTTGGTGGGTAGTTTGCGGTAGGGGGGAGGTTTCTTCTTTTTTGGAGAGGATACCGGTTTGTTCGGCGAGGAATTCGAGCTCTTCGGTGCGGAAGACGCTGCTGCCGGAGTGGTATTTATCTTTAGCAATTTTGAGGAGATCTTGGATTTCATGGCTATGGGGGTGAATTTTGAGAGCTTTTTCAAGGATTTCTATGGCGGGTTCAAAGTTTCCTTCTGCGATAAGCTCTCTACCTTGGGAGAGGTAGTTTTGAGCTTTATTCATAAGATTTTTTGCTTGGAGGTAGAGGGCTTTTGCTTCTTCGTGGTCAGGGGAGGATTGGAGGATATTTTCGCAGATTTTGATGGCTTCGGGGAGTTGATTGGCGGCGAGGCAGCGTTCTGCTTTTTCGAGTTCTTCTTGGGGTAGGATACGGGTAGAGATGGTGCCGAGTTGTTGTTGGAGGGTGTTATATTTTTGGAGTACGATTTCGTTGTTGGGTGCGACGCTTAGGGCTTCTTGCCAGAGTTTATAGGCTTTTTCTAGGTTGCCTACTTTTTCGGCCAGTTGTGCATCTTCGACGAGTCCTTTGAGGTGGAGTCCTTGTTCTTTGGCGGTTTCTGCGAGTTGCTTGGCTTGGGGGTGGTTCCACTCCAATTCGAGGACCATTTGGGCGAGTTTATAGGCTTCGCCGAATTCTCCTCGTTTTAGGGCGGCTTGGCTTTCGTAGAGGAGGTATTTGATGCGTTCCGAGCGCTCTTCGATTTCGAGGTCATCCTCTTCGAGATCTTCGTCGTAGTCATCCCAATCTTCTTCGTCGTAGTCATCCCAATCTTCTTCGAGGGTATCGTCTTCGAGGAATTCATCGATATCGAAATCTTCGTCGCGGATTTTAGCTTTTAGTCGATTGATTTTTTCGCGGATACTTCTTTTTTTAGGGGCTAGGCGTAGGGCTTTTTTCCAGAGTTTTAAGGCTTCTTTATATTCTTCAAATTCCTCATTTTCTTTGGCTTTAATGGCGAGTTTTTTTAGTGCTTTTCCTTTTTTGGTGCTTTGGCGGAGAAGTTTTTTAGCGGTGGGATTGGTTCGATCTTCGGAGAGGATTTTTTTACAGACTTTGATGCAGTCTGCAAATTCGCCTTTTGCTAGGAGTCGTTTGGCTTTTTCAATGAGTTTTTTGATTCTTCTGGTTTTGCCAAACTTGCTCAGATCGGAGAATTCATCGAGGTCATACCAGCCAGTTTCGGCAAATTTATCTTGTTTTTTGGGCAGAGGGGTTTTATGGATATCGGAGATGGTTTGATCTTTGAGGAAGACACCGGTTTGTCTTTTAGTATCCGCTTGGATGGCTTCAAAGGCAGAGGTGGAGGTTGTTTGTTGGGGGGAATATTTTTCGAGGATATTTTTGAGTTCAAGGAGGACTTGGGAATAGTTTTTTTTCTGGATTGCATCTTCGAGGAGGTGGACAGAGACGGGGTAGTTGGCTTGTTCGAGGGAGTGGACAAATTTTTTTAGTGTTTCTCCTAGCCTTGTGGAGGAGGGGTAGTTGGGGTAGATAGCTTCTAATTTTGCGAGGGAACGCTGGAAGATACCTTCTTCGAGTAGGGCTTCGATCATCATGAGGTTTTGTTCGAGTTCAAGTTTTTGTGTTTGCCATTTTTCTTTAAGTTCTTTGGCTTCAGGGAGTTGGGCATCGGTGGCGAGGATTTCATCGATTTTGATCAGGGCGGTTTCCAGATCGCCTTGTTTTGCGGAGGTACGGGCGTTGAGGAGGTTAAATTGGATATTTTTTTGTTGTTCGATGTTAACCCCGCAATTGATGCAAATTTTGGCGGAGATATGGTTTTCTTTGCCGCATTTTGGGCAGTTTTCTAGCAATCCTGCACCGCAGGAGCTACAAAAATTCTTACCTTTTGGGTTATAGGCTCCGCACATGGGGCAGAGTTCGGTTTTATCGATAGTGGCGGATTGGGTATTCACTTTTTCGAGGCTATTAAGAGCGTCGTAGAAATCTTCCATACTTACGAATCGTTTTTCTCGTTGAGGCTCGGTGGCTTGGGCGATAATTTTGCGGAGTTCTGAAGAGATTTTTTGCAGATTTAGATTTTGTGGGGTTTCTGCGGTAAGCATGTAGTAGAGTAGACTTCCGAGGGAGTAGATATCGGCGCGATGATCGACAGTCATTTCTTTATTTTTGCATTCGGGGGCAAGATAGAATTCGAGGGTAGGGTCTTGATCTTCGAGGCAGAGGAAGAAGTCGGCGATTTTGGGTTCGAGTTTTTCGTTTTTAGTGTTGATGAGGATGGTATGTGGGTTGATAACGCCGTTGTAAATTCCTTTTTTATGGGAGAAGGCGAGGGCACTTGCTAGGGAGCGGGTGATTTGGAGAGCGTCTTGAATGGGTAGGATTTTTCGTTCTTTGAGGAAATGGTGGAGGGAGGGGGCATTTAGTTTTTCCATGGTGAGGTAGGTACCTTCATCGTCGTGGTCGATCCGGTAGACTTTTGCGATATGGAGGTGGTTGAGGCTTTGGATATCGACGGCTTTGCGCAGGAGTAGGTCGACTAGGTATTGGAGTTCTTTTGGGGGGTGGTAGCGCTTTAAAAAGACTTCTTGTTCGGTCTCTGTATCTTTGGCGAGGTAGATGGTACCTATGGAGGTAGAGAGGATTTTTGGGAGGGTTTGATAGCGAGGGAGCTTATGTTGGGAGTTTTCTTTTGTGATAGTTTGTGTATTGGAAGAGGGGGAGGGTTGATCTTCTTTTCCTTCTAGGATACCGCGTAAGGTTTGATATCTTGCGGTGATAGAACCTACTTCTTGGACATTTTGGGAGGGTTTGGCAAAGATGCTGCTGCCTTGACCTTCTAAGGAGACACCGCATTTCACACAAAATTTTACACCGCTAACGTTTAGAACTCCACAGCGTGGGCAGTGCATGAGCCATATCCTTTTGTTTAAAGTTAGAAAACGTTTTCTTTATTATCTTTATTATCTTTTCTGCCCTTGTGGTGCTTAATGTGCTTAGAATTCTTGGAGGAAGTACACTTTGGGCTAGCCCTTCATTAATAATAACATATTCTAATTTTTATGTAAAGTTTCAGAAAGATTTTTTTGTATTTTTTATCTAGATTATAACATAGGACGCTTTAGAATAGAAAAATCAGTAAGATAATCTTATTCTTCTTTATGCGATGGGATTTTCTTAAAAAAGTTCCTTTAGAGTTTAAAGAGGAGGAGAGAAGGGGGGGCTAGCAGAATTTAGGAAAATATTTGTCAAATATTCACGAATTTTCTTTGGGAAAAAATCATTGATTTCTTAGCAGGATTTTGGTATTATTATTTTTTTAATCTACAAAATTCATCTAAAAAATGGTGGCGCTGTATAGGTTTTCAGCAAAGTGGTTTTTAATTTCAAGGGGAAAGTTAAAGTTACAGTCCATTGAGGCCCCAAGTTATTACAATTATATTTTCCCATACTTTCCAAGCTCTCCGTTCTCCGCTGTTGTGGTTGCCAGTATTTTTATGTATGGGAATGATTTATTTTTCTAAGTACATTACACTCTTTACATTTGATTATAAAAGCTCTACCATTTTTGAGATGGGTTTGAGTACGATTTTGCTTTGTGGAGTTTGGTTGGCGTATTCGCACAGTTGTTTATGGATAGGTAGTGAAATGGAGTCTGGGGCGGCTTATACGTTGTTCAGTAAGCCTGTGAGCAGAAGGGACTACTTATTTGGGAAATATGGAGCTATTCTTTTAGTGGTTTTTATAGCTTTGTTTTTTCTTAGTGCGTGTTTATGGTGGACGTTGCTTCTTTTGAAGGGTTGGGGGGGGGAAAAGACAATTTTGGCGTCGGTGGGGTTGATCGCTTTAGAGGTTGCGATTTTATCTTCTTTTTCTGTGATATTTGCGATATTTTTTTCACCTGTGGTTCATTTGCTTTTACTTTTCTTGATTTTTATATGCGGGCACATACAATTTTATTTATCTAGAATTTGGGAGGGATTGGGATTTTTGTATATTCTTCTTCCAGATTTAGAGCTCTACAATCCTCTCTTTTTACGGGAGAGTTTTTTGTCTTGGAAGTATTTTATTGTAGTGGCTTGTTATGCAATTTTCTACATTGGATTTATCTTGACCATTGGTTGGTTGATTTTCCGGCGCAAGGAATTTGCGTAGTTTAAGATGGATCGGGATAACAATGTGTGCAACTTGTCCATATAAAGGAATTTCGTATTATGAAGTATGCAATTATTTCCGATATTCACGCCAATTACGATGCCTTAGAGGCTGTGCTTGCGGAAATTGAGAAGGAAGGTGTGGATCAGTTTATTTGTTTGGGGGATGTCGTTGGATATGGGCCACAGCCTCGGGAGTGCATTCAGAAGGTACAAGAGTTGGGCTGTATCACTGTAGCGGGAAATCACGATTTCGCGGCGATTGGCAAAACGAGCATTGAGTGTTTCAACACCTACGCGAAGGAGGCTACGTATTGGACGCAGAGGGTGTTGACGGATAAGGACAAGAAGTGGTTAGACAATCTTCCGTTGGTCAAGCATTTTGACAATTTCACCATTGTTCATGCCACTCTTTATGCGCCGGAGCTTTTTGATTATATTCAGACGAGTTATGATGCCTATCTTTCTTTGCAGATTTTGGAGGGTTCGGTTTGTTTTTTGGGGCATTCTCATGTGCCGATTACGTTTTTTCAGGAGGAGATGATTTCCTACACTCTCAATCCTGAGATCAAGTTGAGCAATGGAGTGAAGGCATTGGTCAATGTTGGTTCGGTGGGTCAGCCTCGGGATGACAATCCCAAGGCGGCGTATGCGATTTACGACACGGATGCTCAGACCGTTTGGATCAAGAGGGTGGAGTATGATGTGGAGGCGGTGGGGGAGAAAATTCGGAAGGCCGGTTTGCCTGAAATTCTTGCGGAGCGATTGAAATTTGGGAAGTAGTGGGGGTGGGTGAGATGATGGGTTTGGGGGGGGCAACGGGTTGTCTGGGGAGTTTTTGGGCTCTGAGGGGGGGGAAAATCCTCAATTTCTTGAGTAATTTTTGGAGGTATGGAACCTTTTTTGAAAAAGGTTCCGAGAAAAGAGTTTTTGGGAAGTCTGAAAACCTTTTTGTTAAAAAGGGTTTCAGGACGAAAAGTTTTGGAAAAGGGGTTTTTAGG
>RFKQ01000123.1 GCA_003694635.1 Planctomycetota bacterium | reverse complement strand
GAAAGGGGGTGGTGGCAAAATGTTGTTAAGTTTATAGAAGTATTTGCGCAAAATATTTGGGGCAGAGGGAAAGGTCTCTTGAAAGGGAGTATAGAAAAGCTGCTTGGCCTGGTTGGAGGAAGTTTTAGCGTTTGGATTTTAGCAAATTGCGCTTAGGAAGAGCTCAAACAAATCTTCTCAATCTTAGGGGAGTTTTTGAGGGAATATTTTCCTCAACAAATAGGTAGTTTTGAGGAAGAGGGATATTTATTTCCTTCATCGAAGTGGAGTAGGGATAGACATGGAAAGGAGTACAGATTTTGGGCGAGAGGTTCGAGGAGGTGGAGTTTTCTTCGGGTTATTCTAAAACCTTTTGACGAAGGATTTTTTGCCATTCGCTTAGCTCTTCTCCTAGCATTTCTATCAGTGGTTTTGCAGCAAGTTCGAATTTTAGGTAGAGAGGAACTTGCATTTTGTACTTTTCCAGGATAGCGTGAAGGCACTCGGCCACCATTAGGCAGAAGGTAGGAGGGAGGGAGTGGGCATCTTGCAGAAAATTATAAACTTCTTTTTGCAGGCGTTGGCGATGAGAATCTTCGATATTTCGAGGGTTTTTTCCTTTTAATATCCAGAGGGCTTCCCCTTTTTCAATGACACTTTCGTAGTAGCGGATGATATTGTTTTCTTTCATATTTCATAGAAAAAAGTTATCGTCCAAAATTAACAACTTGTTTTTTACCATTGGAGGAGAATTGGAATTGGACTTGGGTAATTTTTTGGTTTTGAATTGTTAGAGTTAAGTTGACGAGAGAGGATTTAGCGGGTTTTTGAGGGAGAGAGATTTTGGCCGAACATAGGATTATGCTTTTGGAGGTGCTGATTTTGAGGGAGGTGTGCCGGATTTCACCGTTTTGGACAATGGTTTGTAGATAGGAGAAAAGTTCTTCAAGGAGCAGTATTTGCGTCCATTGTTGTGGGGAGAAAACAATGATTTTTCGAAGGTGTGGAAGATTTTTACAAATTAGCTTATGTATACCTGTTAGGGGATGTAGTTGGTAAATATTGCCGTTTGGCGCGGCTAGGTAGATCTCTTTCTGGCTAGCTCTCATTGATATGGCGTTTTGCCAGCCACTGGAGACCACTCGTTCTTGGCCGGTTATTGGATTTATTTCGTAGATATTTCCGGAGTTTCTGGAGAGCAGGTAGAGTTTCCCTTGGAAGGCGCAGCCGGTTCTGATTTCTTGCCAGCCTTTTTGTTGTAGGATTTTTTCTTTGCCGGTGAGAGGGTTGAGCTCATAGAGACGTCCGGTGATGCGGGAGGTGATATAAATCTTATCGTTGAGGGGGACAAAGGCACCGACTTCTTGATAACCGATGGCGATTTTTCGTAATTGATATTTAGCTGGATGGAATGCGAAAATAAGTTTTAAGCGGGGATTGATGGCAAAGAGATTTTCACCGATAGAGGTTAAATGGGAGATATATTTCCAGCCTTGTTGTGAGATCACTTTTTCTCGGCCGCTGTATGGAAGGATTTGGTATAGTTTTCCGGAGGCTTTTGAGGTAATGTAGAGCTTATTGCGGGCTAGTGCCCAGCTTCCCGCTGCGCTCCAGCCTTCTGAGTTTAGAGGCAAGAGGCGCCCGGAATCCGTTTCTATTCTCGCCAGTTTACCGTTAGGGCCATAGACAGCTAGGATTATATCGCTAGTTGGTGTAAAGGCGGGGAGGTGGAAGAGGGAGAGGTAGGTGGGATAGTCCTCGGTTTCTACAGCTTGCCAGAGTTTGGCTAGAAGAGATTTTAGCTGTTGTTTGGTTTTGAGGGTAGAGGGGTTTATTGGAGGAGTTGGTTTTGTGGAGGGTGGAGTAGAGATAGGTTTTTGTCTAGGGGGAGTGTTGGACGGAGTTGGTGTTTTTTGGGCGTATGGAATGGTTTTAGAGTGAGGTTGGGGTTGGCCAAGTTGAATAATTTTCCACGTTCCTTTGTTCAGCTTCATGACGATATCCACTTTTTGGTAGGATGGGGTGGAGTTTTTTTGGTTGGGGCGGGAGTAGACAAGGGTGATGGTGGCTTTGGGGCCTTGCACTTGAACTTTGACGATTTGGGGGGCATGTTGGGCGATATGCCGAAAGCGCAGGACAAGTTCCACGTCTTTTTGGAGGGCATTTTCGGCAAAGAATTTGCCCACATTTTTTTTGATTTTTTTGCCGCTGACCAGAGCATATTGATGAAGCAGGATGGCGCGCAAAGCTCGTTTGAGGGTTGATTTGGGGCTAGAGGGAGAGGTATTTTTGTGGGGCTGAGGAGAGAGGGTGATCAGAGATTGTTTCAAAAGTTTTTTTACCATATTGATGGGACGGGCGAAGCCGATATTTTCCGCATTTTCCAAAACATAGCTGTTTACCCCTATGATTTCCCCTTGGCTATTGAGCAGAGGGCCGCCGGAGTTGCCGGGATTGATCGCCGCATCGGTTTGGATATCGCCTCGGTTGGAGCTTACGATTCCTTTGGTTAAGCTCCAAACCAGTCCTCGTGGGTGTCCGATGACCACCACTTCATCGCCGGCGCTAACTTTGTCCGAATCCCCTAGCGGGATGGTGGGGAAGTGGTTATACTGGCCCGGCAGCTTTAGCAGGGCGATATCTTTTTCCGGAAAGCGTGCGATTACTTTTGCGATCAAGGCATTCTTACGATTTTTGGCGATATAGATAAAAATATTTTTGGCGAGAATTTTCTCCTTATTTTTGAGAAGAACGTACACCCATTTTGCTTTACCGACCACATGGGCGTTGGTGAGTATCACTCCATCGGAGCGGATAATCGAACCGGTTCCAAAGTGTACACCGATGACTTCTCCTTTTGTGTTGAACTTGTATTGGTAGATCAATACCACTGCTGGGGCTGCTTTTTGAAACAGCTTTTTTTGATCCAAATGATCGGTGTTGTTGGCAAAAACAGCCAGTGGCAACAGCAAAAGAGCAACCGCTATCCGCCTAAGCATGGTTTCAGCTCCTTACGATTTGAATGGAGGGTGAAGGCAAAGGCACCCGAGGATTAGATTTCATTTATGGCACCAACCTTTGTATTTTGAGTTTGAGAGAGCATTGGAAGGGGGGAAAATAGTATTCTTCTCTGTAGATTGTGTATTTTAGAGTTGAAGAATTTGTTGGATAATAAGCGGAAAGCGTGGGACATGTTCCATGGCTTTTTGGATAAAATTTTCATGAGCAAATTTTTCTTTTGTTTGCTCTCCGGTGTTCAGGAAATTTAATTTTCTGGCGAGAGGTCTTCATCGGGGGATGAGCTAGAAGAAGGTTCGGAGAGAACGGATGAAGAGGGTGTTGAGTTTGTTTCTTCCTCTTGGTGGGAGGGAGAATTGTTTGTCTCTTGAAGGGTGGTGGTTTCTTCTGAGGCGTCTTGGATGGGGCAAGGGGGGGAAATGGTTTCTTCTTGTTCGTTGGAGGTTGTGGACGAGTTGGAAGTTTCTTCTGGCTCGGGTTCGAGATCTTCCAGATTTTTGTTGGTTTCTAGGGTTTTGTTTTCGTTTTCGCTTTCTTCTGCTTGTTGTTTCAAGGTCGCTTTCTTATCTTCTTCGGGGGATTCCAGCTCTTCGATTTCAATTTCTGTGGTTTCCTCATCCACTTCTATCTCTTCTAGGGTGGGTTGGCTGACTTCCCATTTTTTTTGTTCTTCTCGTTTTTTGGCGAAAAATCTTTGGAACATTTCCGGTTTTTCTCGTTTGGTAGCTTCTAGCAATCCCACTCGGCTGCGATTGTCTGGCAGGCTTTCCAGGATTTCCTCCAATTCCTCTAGGGTAGAGGGGACCACAAAATTTTGTCGATTGATGTACTTTTGAAAGAGGTCGGGGCAAAACAGGTTTAGGGCCGTAAGCACGGCATTTTTAGCGTCTTCTTGAATCTCCAGTAGCAGCAAATCTAAGACAACCAGGGGGACTTTTTGGGCAAATTCTTTGAGCAAGCGGCTTTGTTCTTCTGTGCTTTTAGCCCTATGTAGGATGCGGGAGAGTTCTCGGATATTTTTTGGAGTTTCCATCATTTACTTTTCTTCTCTATTTCTCAAAAATTTGCGAAACCTCCTCGTTTATTTGACGCTTATTCCAGCGTTTATTTTTATTATACATAGAATTCCGTAAATTTCTATTCTTCGAAAAAAATTTCTCCCTTTTATTTGGACATTTCCAAAATTTTTGAAAAATTTTGTTAATTTTTTCTATTTTGTGTGGATGTAGAATTTGGACGTTGAGGTTTAGGAAAAAAAGCGTTTTTCTTTTATCGTTTTGGAAAAGGCGGCCTACAATCGCGTTAGAAAGCTCATGGGGGAAATCGAATTTATATTTGAGGGGTTTGTAAAAATCCCTAGCAGAGGAGATTTTTCCAGTAAACTTTGGGCAATTGGTTTCAATTTAAGAAATGGAGCTTTTCTATGCCTGCGACCAAATATCTTATTCTTTTGGAGACGCCTTCGATCAAAAAGTACCTCTTTTCCACAAATACGCTTGCTCAAATTGCAGGCGCGAGCGCTTTGCTTGACCATTTGAACAGAGAAGAAACGGCAAGCTTTCTTAAAAAGAGCTTACCCGACGCAACGATTGTCTACCTCAATGGAGGAAGTGGTCTTTTTCTCAGCTCATCCGATCGCGCCACTATTGAAAACGTCATGGACAGGCTCAAGGCTCTCTATCACCAAGAAACCTGTGGGGGAGCGACGCTTTTGTATACCATTGAAGAATACGGTTCAAATGACTTTCGCCAGACTCTCCGTCAGGCTCATCGCCAGCTTTCACGCCAAAAGCAACGCCACCGCTGCGTTCCCGCGGGGCGTTCCCCCTTTTCCAAAGACTGCCAAAGCTGCTTTCAGCAAGCGGCGGAGGAGTTGCTCGAGGAGTTTGGGGAAAAACGATGGCTTTGTGCCGTTTGTAGTCGTAAACAGAATTTCTATTACAAAGAAGGCTTCGTTGTGAGAGCAAAAGATAACGTTTGGGTTCCAAAAATATGGCAGGGCTTTGTCGAGTACGTCCAGAAGCATTATCCGGAGGAATTTGCCACATTCCGGTGGCAATCTCTCCAGAGGGGGAGTGTGGAAGAGTGGAATCAAGGGGTATTTTTTTCGAAAGACGATGAGGAAGTGAATCAAGACAGCCAGCGGAAAGGAAACCGAGTAAATTTCCCGCGCATGGGTTTGCTCTACGGCGATGGAAACTCCATGGGCCGCCTGGTGAAGGCGTTGGACAGTGAGGCTGCTTTGCAATGCTTCTCAGAAGTGGTGGATTCCTCTCTCAAAGAAGCCACCTATGAGGCTCTTAGAAAGCATTGTCGAATAGGTCAAAATCTATATGCTCGAATTTTGCTCCTCGGTGGCGACGACCTCATCCTCTTGCTGCCCCACACAAAGGTGCTGCCGGTTGCGATGGAGATTTCTGAGAAATTTGAAGAGATTAGTGCCAAAAAGCTAAAGCTATACACCGAAAAGGATAAGAAAGTCGCACAATTCTATAGCAAGGAAAGAGCGATCTTTAAAAAAATCGGTTTTACTCTCTCCTTCGGCGTGGCCATCGGCAAGCTCAACCAGAATATTTCTATTCTTCTCCAGCAAGCGGAAGCGCTATTGAAGCAAGCCAAAGCTAGGGGTAGTCAGCATGGAGGAAATCCCGCCCCTTGCTACATTGACTTTCAGGACACCACTGAACTTCCCTTTTGGTCGGATATCTTCAGTTTTCGAGAGGAAGCGGGGTTTTCCTCTTCTGCTCGTTCCTTCTCAAGAGTGCAGCTGAGCCAACGGCCCTATTGCCGAGAAATGCTTAGGAAACTTCTAGACTGTGCCCGGCGCCTCAAAGAGGAAAAATGGCCCAATTCCAAGCTCCATCAAATTCGGGAAATTTGCTTTCACTCTTCCCATTCCTTGCGAAGAAAATTGGTCTTCCTCCTCTCCAGAGTGCAAAAACAGCAGCTCCGCGCTCTCCTTGGGGCCCTGAACGAGTTGCATCCTAACCACGGCAATGGTAAGGGCGAAGATCACATTTTGGAGAAATTGATGCAGCTTTCGATAAGTGAGCCCAAATCCTCATCCAATGAAGGCGTTTTGGAATTGCCGCTGCTCGATTTGATCGAAGCGGTGGATTTGATCGAAAACGTCCCATCTCTCTAAATAAAGGAGCCTGGAATATGTTTATGTATCGGCTAGAAATTTCTTATCGTATTGTCTTTCAGACCCCCTTGCACATTGGAAGTGGCAAAGGCGGCTCGCTGATCGATAGAAAAGTCCTAAAGGATAGAGATGGTCGCCCATTTTTGCCTGGTTCGACCATCAAAGGCTGCTGTCGATATGCCGCCGAGCGCCTCGCCGCCACGCTAGGATTTGAGAACATTGCCGACCCTCACCAAGACTGGCCTTTGGAAAGGTTGTACATCGCTCCTAGCCCTTACCTGATCGATCGGCTGTTTGGTTCAAAATCCCAAGGCGACCGACTTTATTTCTCCAATGCTACCCCAGAAGAAGAGGAAATTGAATACGAAGTGATCACGAGGAATATGTACGATAGAGTGGCCCGCACCGCCATCGCCGGGCACCTCTATTCTACCGAGCAAGTGCCCCCTCTTGCTTTTCGAGGAAGGATCTTAGCCATCCATCCCAAAGAGCACCTCTACCCTGCGTACGATGATGGATTAGATAAGATTGCTCTAGCCCGAGAGCCCTGGCCGTTTGAGTACTCCCTACTTCTGGCCTCTCTTCTGGCTTTAGAACGAATGGGAGGAGGGAAAAGCCATGGGTTAGGCAGGCTAAATGTGGATAGAGATCAGCTTAGCATTCAATTCCAAGGTGAGAAAGTGGAAAGCTCGGAACTTTCCCCCCTTCTCAAAGCTCTAAAAATGGCTCAATTTGAGCCTGAGAAAAGAGCAGAAGACAATCTAAAAGAACTCAAAGAACTCGATTAGGAGCTTGACTATGGCGCAATTTGTGGAGATTAAATTGATTCCAAGATCGCCTCTGGTGCTTTCCCAGAGTCGGAACAATCAGATGCTTTCCAGCTTAGAGTACGTCTCCGGCTCCACTCTTCGAGGGGCGTTCGCAGCCCTCTACCAATCGGTCAACGGCATGGATGGGGATTTTCAAAAGATTTTTAGCGCGAGCAATCGCTTTCCCTACCTCTTTCTCAGTCAATCCGGACAAACGGCCTTTCCTTTTCCCAAGACCGCCTATAGCTGCAAGCGATATAACGGATTTGAGACAGAGGTGGACAAAAACGGCCGAAACCACCATGGGGTGGTGGATTTGCTCTTTCTAGAGGCGCTTAAGGGCACTTGCCATCGGGGCAAAGAGTCTCTCTCTTTTCAAAACTATTTTGATAGTTCCTACCGCTGCAGTGTTTGCCATGAGGACAGAAAACCTCTGCAAGGGTACTTTCTGGAAAATCGGCAAGTGAAACTTTTCAAAGGGCAGCGGACACATGTAGGAATCGACCGCTGGAGTGGAACCGCTCGTCCCCAAATCCTCTACTTTTTGGAGTTTGTCCAGCTGCCAGATCAATCATCAGATTATTGCTTGCGGGGTGTAGGGAGATGGGAAGAAAAAGCGTTTGAAAAGCTCAAGGAATTGGAACATTATCCTCTGTTTTTGGGCAAAAGTCGCACTCGGGGTTATGGGGAATGCTCGTGGCAATTGCAGATCCAAAATCCCCCTTCTCTGGATGCGTTTGAGCAAACGCTGGAGAGCTTTAGCAAGGAAGCAGCAGAGTATTGTAAGGTTCAAAAAGAGCGTTGGATCTTTTCACTGACGGTGCAAACCCCCACGATTTTGGTGGATGCCTTTTTGCGCTACACAGCTCAAGAAAAAGAAATCTTGCGGTGGCTAGGATTGGAAGCGGCCGAGCTCCTTTACTCCTACAGCGAGCTTCAACCCGTTTGGGGTTGGAATATGGCCCATGGCATGCCAAAAGAAGAAGAGTGGGCCATAGCACCCTCCAGCGTCTATCTTTGCTCTGCCCGTCGTTCCAAGGAAAACCTCAAACGCCTCCACCACATTCATCACCAAGGCATTGGCTTACGCCAAGAAGAGGGCTTTGGTCAGGTTTGGATCTCTCACTCATTTCATGTTCAATACGCTGTAAAAAAGGAGGAGAACAATGGATAAATCCCCAAAATATCTGGATGAAATCATAGATAAAAAAATCTATCCAAAATCCGTAGAGATGGGAAAAAAATTCTATGACGCCTTTCGCGGGGAAGGAAAAAGCCAGCTAAGAAAACTCCAGACCTTGGCCTACTCCACCTCAAGGTTTACGGAAATCCTCAATTTTATCAAAAATCAAATAGGCAAAGATACTCAAAGAAAATGGACTTCCTTTGGAGAAGAACTTCTAGAGGAGCTTAAGGGGTTGCAAGAAATGGAAAAAGGAAAACTTTCTTCCACCCATCTTCTCTACTTGGCCAGAGCTTATATCGATGGGGCAGTAAACGAATACCTTTATTTGGCGAAGAAATAAAACGTTGGCTTTTTGCGAAGGATAAAAAATGGTGAGTGAGAAAATTTTACAAAAGGTGCAAGAGATTTTGCAAAGCCAAGATTGTCAAGAATTTTTAGAAAAAGATTCCTATTCTTACATAGAAGAAGAGCTAGGTAGACTTTCTAGTTCTAACTTTCCCGCCAAGCATCAGATTAAGTCTATACAAAATTATTTTACTTTAGGGGGCTTACAGGAAGCTATCTCCTATGCTAGCCATCAGAGGGAAAAGTTGAAAAAAGAGAATAAGGGCGTTGAGTTTTGGGAAATTTTTCTTGATATTTTTCACCTCCAGAAAAAAAGTTATCTTAAACAGAAGTTGGATTCCTTTTTAGAAAAGAAGAGTTTTCCCTCCAAAAAAGAAAAGCAAAACTTGCAAAAACTTCTTCAAGAAAAACTAGGTGCCACGTTATTGGAGCATTTTTACTGCCATGCCCTATATCAGATAAATAAAAATGATCCATCTATATCCCCATCCTAAACAGAAAGGAGTGATGATGACAGAATCCTTGGCTCAACATCTTCGCTGGAAAGAAAAGTATTTCGTTTCTGGAAAGCTGGTTTTCCGTACCCCCTTTCATATTGGTTCTGGCCGTGAGGGAGTCACTGGCAGCGATTTTGGGGTGTTGCTTTCCTCGGATGGTAAGCCGGTCCTTCCCGGGTCCACGCTCAAGGGCAAATTCCGCTCCGATTGCGAGAAAATCGCTCATTTGCTAGGGCTGCGCAGCTGTTTTTTGCTCCAGGTGGATCCGGATAATTTGCCTGCAGAGTTGGACAAGTGTGTCTCAAATACAAAATACTGGAGCCGTCTTCCTGAGGAGCTGCGAAAAAGCTCTGGATTTGAGCGATATCAACAGCTTGGGTTGAGTGGGGGCAAGGGGGCAAAAATCTGTGATATTTGCCAGCTGTTTGGCTCCACCGCTTGGGGAAGTCGGGTTTTTTTTGAGGATGGCCAGCTCGAACATTGGGCGGGCACCCTGGAAAGGCGCGATGGGGTGGTCATTGACAGGGACAGCGAAACGGCGGTGGATAAATTCAAATTTGACTACGAGGTGGTTCCGGCTTCCACCTCATTTCGGGTGCGCTTTGAGGTGGAAAATCCCTCCAACGATGAGCTGTGCTTGATCACCGCTGTGCTTTTGGAATGGGAGGAGGGGGTTCGGCTAGGGAAAGGGACCTCTCGGGGGATAGGTTTGGCCGAGCTCCAGGATATTGAGGTTCATAAAGTGGATTTTCAAAATGCAGAAAGTTGGCTAAATTGGCTTCTTAAAAAAGAGCCCTCAGAGAATGCTTATCCAGAATTAACAAAAGCGCTGGAGCAGCGGTTTGCTTCTCAGTAGATCCTTAGAAAGGAGAGTTTTATGCTCAAAAAACTTTATTCTGTCTTTCAGCTTAAGCTGCAAATCGTCAACACCGATCCCATTTTAGTCAAATCCGGCATGGCTTCTCTAAGCGATGCGGATATGGCGTTTATCCAGACCAAAAGAGAGGATAAGCCAGAATGCTTTTTACCAGGCAGTTCTCTAAAGGGGCTATTGCGCAGTCATATGGAGAGAATTTGCCGCACCTTAAAGGAAGACTCTGTTTGTGTTCCCTACGGGAGAGAGACAAAGGAGCCAAAATCCGCCAGTTGCAGTCAGTTTTTCAAAGAAAAAAAGGATAAACCGTCGAGAAATAACACCAAATCCACAATCACTGCTGAGATTTATGGCCACTCTTGCCCAGCTTGTAGGCTGTTTGGCTCGGCTTTTTTTACCGGGCGCCTCTCCACCTCCGACGCTTATTTGGAAAAAAAGGTTAGCCCGGAGCAGCGTACAAGTGTTGCTCTTGATCGCTATACCAGCAAACCCGTCAAGGGAGCTCTATTCACCTACGAATGTTTGCCCGCTCAATGTAGCTTCCACACAAGTCTTACCTTGCGCAACCCAGAGCTGTGGATGCTAGGCGCCTTAGGTTATTTGCTCTGGGACCTAGAGGATGGGCTTCTACGCTTAGGGGCTCATAAGTCTAGAGGAATGGGGGGGATTCGAGGAACGCTCCAGTCGTTTCAGGCTATTTATTACCAAAACCCTAAGGACGAGCTTTTGGGATTGGAGGACTTTCTTTCTTCAGAAGAGCGGGAGAATTACCAAATCCAACGTTTTGATCTCCCCCGTTTTTCCCTCAAGGAAGCCAAAAAGGAAGCCAGAGGGGTGCAAATTCGCTACGATCTGTTGCCGCTGACGGTGGAGGAGAATCGAATCAAAAAGGACGGACTTTTGGGAAAGCTTGCCCCTTATTTCCATCGCTACTTAGAATCCGTTCGCTGGTGGTCTGCTATCCATCAATGGTAAGCTGTTGATGCTGGAAAGGAGGACCAAATGGCCGTTTTAAAAGCCGAGGATCTATCCCTCGAAAATTGGAGAGCAAAGCTTCAACAACTGGCTCCTCCCTCAGGAGCTTGGATGGTACTCACCTCGCCTAGCGAACTGTGTTTTGACTTCTTCCAGAAGGAAAGGATTTCCGATGATCACAGTTGGGGGCGGGTATTTTGCCCTTCGGGGGAGTGGAGGTGGCGCAAATTGCCCGATGGTGTGTTTCGCACTGTTTTTCTTGGTGAGGAAGATTGGAGCTTACTGGATGCGGACCATTCCTCCCATCTGGTGGGACTTACCACGCAACAAAAAGCTCATATTCTTTGGGGTGAGAGAAACTCCCTCACCTCTTCCGAAGGAGAATCCGCCGGCAAACAAGATTTGAGCCTTGCCGGCGCCTGGTTAGAATCCATCCTTCCCCGCCCGATTTTCTATCCGCTGGAGACGCCGGCAAAGCGAGTGAAACTTGTTCTGGAAGCGTGGTGCAATCAAGCTCATGAAGTTCAGTTTCTTCGCTACCATAGTTTGGTCGGATATTCCTAATTCCACTTCTTCTTAACCGGACGGGACATCTTTTTTTCTATCCCATCTTAGCAGTATAACTTTTCTAATCCCATGAAAGAGGAGTAAAATCGATATGCCTAAAAATGAAGCCTTCTGGAACCCTTACCGGCTTATTGGCCCTACGGAGGAGGTTCGTCGCTATGAGCCGCAAACCCACGAAAAGTACCAAGGATTTGGGGGAAAAATTCAGGGAATCGCCCGGGCCATTACCCCAATCTTTGTTGGGGGAAGAGATGGAAATACTTTTAGAACGAAGGTAGCTGATACCAAAGTAGATGCCATTCCCGCCACCTCTTTTAAGGGAATGCTTCGCAACCTTGTGGAAGTGGTAGGAAAAGGCTGCAACGTGGTAGCAGGAGATGGGGTAAAAAACGCTTGCAAATCGGACAAGCAACTGTGCATGGCTTGCGCTATGTTTGGTATGGCCCAGAGGGATGAAAATTCAAAAAATGTGGTGTTTCCTGGCAAGGTATTTTTCCAGGATTTAGTTTTGAGACAAAAGAGTGGAAAAACACCGAGTAGAGGGACGCTTACCATTCGTCCTGGGGCGCCTCAACCCAAGCACGAGGCTTTTTACTCCGATCGTCGGCGGCGCAAATTCTATTTCCATCAACCTAATATTTGGACCAACGCTCCTTTTAAGGAGGACTCAAAATTAAATAGAAAAATTAAATATCTCCCAGCGGGGGTGGAGTTTGATTTTGCCCTTACATTTTACAATCTTACCTTAGAGGAATTAGGGGTTTTGCTCTATTGCCTGGAGCTGGAGAAGGGGATAGAGGTTAAGGTGGAATGTCCGGATCAAAGCCTAAAAGGGAAAAAAACTGAGCTGACTTTAAGCGGGGATCTACACCATAAAATTGGAGGAGCTCGACCGTATGGTTTGGGGAGTTTGGCACTGGAGTTTGAGGCGAAGAGAGAGGATTTTTATCGCTGTCAGGATCGCTATCGGGATTTTAAAACCTCCGGCTCAATCACAGAGGAGGAGTGGGACCGCATTCGGCAAGAGAAGGAAAAGTACCATCTAGGCGGCGAATATGACTCTCAGCTGTTAAAGCAACTGCGGGCTATGCTTCTTTACGCAGAGGAAGATCCAAGGAAATTCCAATATCCCGACCTAGATTGGTTTTTGAAAAACAAAGAAGTAGGATTGAAGGAGTTTTTATCATCCATTCGCCGTTTGAATCGGGAAAAAAGTACTTAAGGGTTGTCTGCGATTTTTGCGGGAGTCCATCTTAGTTTGGGGGGAATTTTGCTGTTTATGGAGGACAGAGCTGTGGAGTCTGCGGAGTTGTTGAGGGAGCTTGTTTTGCTTTTGGGGTGCTGGATTCTCAGAAAATGTGCGGATAGGGAAAGGGATTGATGAAGAGGGAAGGAGGTTGGGGAAAAGTAAGAAATTTTGGTGGTATTGTTGGAGCTACGAAACTTTTTGGGAAAAGGGGGCCGAGAGGAAATGTTTGTTGGAAAGTCTAGCCTTCTTTTTCTAAGTGGGTTTAGGTATGAACGTTTTTGAGAAATGGGTTAGAAAATTTTTTTGACAAAATGGTTTTGAGGGAGGGTTAGTAGGGGCTTGTTTGAAAAAAATTTTTTGTCAAAAGGGTTTTTTTTATAAAATTTGAGGGGGAGTTGGCAAGAGGAGCCCTTTTTCAGAAAGGACTCCCTTTGGTTTTAAAGGCTGGTTTAGGATTTGATAATTTTTTTCTTCGCTTTATTCTCTGGTTTTTTTTCCTCTTTTTTTTCCTTTTCCCCTTCTGTTTTGGTATTCGTAGAGGGCGCTAGTTCTTGTGGATAGACTTTTGCCAAGACATCGCTTTCGATATCCACCAGTACGGAAGGGGTTTCTTCCAAAAACTCCACCACTTTATCTCTGCCTTGGCCTAGCTTTACATTTCCGTAGGAATACCAGGATCCGCTTCGCGTTACGATTCCTTCTGCCACAGCTAAATCCAGCACATCACCGGCCCAGTTGATGCCTTTGTCGAACAGAATGTCAAACTCGGCGCTTCGAAAAGGAGGAGCCAGTTTGTTTTTTACCACTTTTGCCACAGCCCGGTGTCCTTTTAAGCGATCTCCATCTTTGATGGCGCTGGATTTGCGGATGGCGATTCGTATGGATGCGTAGAATTTTAGAGCATTTCCACCGGTGGTTACTTCTGGGTTGCCATAGCCGCCTATTTTTTCTCGGATTTGATTGATAAAAATCCCGCATGTGTTGCTTTTATGAATGTATCCAGTTATTTTGCGCAATGCTTGGGACATCAGGCGAGCTTGCAGACCAACGTGGACATCTCCCATTTCACCATTTAATTCGGCTTGGGGAACAAGGGCTGCCACGGAGTCTATGACAAATAGGTCAATGGCGTTGCTTTGGGTAAGTAAAGAGGCTATCTCTAGGGCTTGTTCTCCAGAGTCCGGCTGCGAGACCAAAAGGGTATCCAAGTTCACACCTAATTTCTTGGCATAGTTGGGATCTAAGGCGTGTTCTGCGTCGATGAATACCGCTACTCCTTTGTTCTTCTGAACGTTAGCGATAATATGTAAAGCCAGTGTGGTTTTGCCAGAGGACTCGGCGCCAAAGATTTCTACAATTCTTCCTTTGGGGACCCCTCCAATTCCTAGGGCATAGTCCAAAGAGAGGGAGCCGGTGGAGATGGTATCCACTTTTGCTGTGTGCTTTGTCCCCAAGCGCATAATGGAGCCCGGTCCGCACTTTTTCTTGATCTGAGCCAAAGCGTAATCCAGGGCTTGCTTTTTGGTTTTTTCGTCCATTGTTACCTCCAAAGAAAAAATAAAGATGGAAAACTGTTGGGAAATCCGATCCCACTTGAAGAGCTTGACTTCCGTGGGATTTTAGAATTTTTAGCAAAAACTATACCAAAGATAGAGAAAATTGATAGAAACTTTTTTGCCTTAGGCAGTGGGATAAAAGTTCGTGTTCTTTAGCTCTTGTCGGATTTTCATGTTACTCATCATTCGGCATTTTTAAATATTTTTGATAGACGAGCAAAAGTAAATAACTTTTTCGGAGAATTTTGTTTATATTTAGTGTTTATAAAAATGCCCCACCCAAGGGTGGGGGAATTATATATTAATATTCCTCCACTCATCTTAGCTTGCTTGCGAAGATGTATTGGTATGAGGAAAAGGGTTTTCTCCTTTTAGCTCATCCTATACCGACCCGCCTCCCGAGGACGAGGGCGAGGAGAAAACCCGCTATTTGGGCAATATTATTAGCAAAAACTGTTCCATATTGGCCGAGTATATGTTTGTGTTTTTTATAATTGCTTATTTTCCATTGAATTAAATGAGGGAAATATGGAGTAAATTTTTATGGTATTTTTGCGAGATTTTATTCGAAGATTTTTGATTGGAAAAGGTGGGGGGGCTATTTTGAGAGAAATTTTCTCATCGTTTGGGTATCTTTAGGCCTTTTGTCAAAATATTTCAAGTAACCCTGTCTCGTTTTGGGACACTACGTTTGAAAGATGGCAGAATTTTAAGATTTTGAGGGTGCTTCCAAGAAATCGGAAAGATTTTTTTTAGTGAATAACCTGTTGATTTTAAAGAAGTTAAAGTTGAAATAGAGAATTTCTGGATTTATTTTTTTGCAGCGTTCAAACAAATGGCACAGTTATTGCTATAAAAACTTGTGAATCGCTCAACGCGTTGAGGACTGTGAGGCAACAAGAAAGTTAATTTTTGCTTTTAAGAAAGGAGATAGGTCATGAAAAATCATTTCGCTTCTTTTGCACTCTTGCTTTCGATATTTTGGTGTGGACAGGGAGTACTTGCAGCTCAGCCTTCTTCCAAAAGGGTAACTTTTGAAGAGCTGGTAAAAATGGTGGCTCAGAAATCTACTCTTTCCCAACAGAAAACTAGAGTGGTTTTGAGGAATTTTCTAGCGATTTTAAAGAAGAGGCTTCAGCATGGTAAAGAGATAAATTTAAGGGGTTTGGGTACCTTTTATGTAAAGAAGGCGAAGGCGCGTAAGGGCTATCATCCCAAGACCAGAAAGATCATTCAAATCCCTGCCCGCAAGTATCTTCGATTTCGAGCGAGCCTTGCTTTTAGAAAGAGCTTAAATGGAAAGAGTTTCAAGGGTAAAGCGAGCAAGAAGGTGCGAAAAAAGAAGAATTCTCGACAAGGAAGGAAAGGAAAGAAGATGAAATCCTAGAATAAATAGGATTTTGAGTCTCTCTTTCTGAGAAAATCCAAAAAAGAAGCTCTCTCTTGGTTGAGGGAGCTTCTTCTGGTTTGCAGAGCAATGGGCTGTACTATTGGCGCCTTCGTCGTTTGCGGATTTGTTCGTAAAACTTGGGCAAGCCGGCTTTGGGATCCTTCATAAATTTAAGTAGGGAGCGAATGGTGCTCTCTAGCTCTGCGGCGGTAAGGGGGGGAGAGGATGCGTTGGATTTGGCTGCTTTTTGGACGGCTGAGAAGGTATTGTAGATCTCTAGGATGGGCATATTGTAGGGGGATTGGGGATTTTGAATAAAGAGGTTGCGTAGCATTGTGAGGACAATTTTGCCCTCATCTTTTACGATAATCCGTTGGATAGCCAAGACAAAGTCCTTGGCATAGGGACGGCTTGGCTGGAGCATATCTCCGATAAACCAGGCGAGTTGTTGTAGGGTGGACTGATTGGATTTGACTTGAAGGGCGGAGGCCAAAACGGCTAAGAGGGCGCCGAAAACATCATCGCTATAGTTGTTTTGCGGAGTAAATAAATTTTCGAGCGCTTGATAAAGAGTGGTTTTTGTGGGGGAATTTTCTATCACCCGCAACAAATCCAACAGAGCGTAAAAATCCTTACTGGTTAGGAAATTCTCTAGATCTTTTTGATAGGATTGTACTTTTTGGGAGCGATTGCTTGCATTGGTTCCGAGTTGTGCGCTGATTTTAGCGCTGACTTTGGCCAGAAGTGGAATGAGATCCGGGTATTTTAGTTCCTCGAAATCATCGCTAGGGTCGTTGGGGGTGCCATTGTTGTTGACAACGGTTTCGGCGATATAGTCGAGGAGGCCTTTGAGGAGTTGGTCGAGCTGAGAGGTTTTGCCAGCTGAAGATATTTTTGTGTCCAGCGTTTTCCAGGGTTCATAGAGTAGGCTGAGCAGCCTTGGAGCTTGTGTTCCGTTGCGATAGAAGACGGTTTTGGTGGAATCGAGAAGATTGGCGATGGAATCTGCGATCACATCAGCGGCTTTATCCGTACTGTTGGGCACTTGGATTTGGGTGGTAAGGGCGATCACATCAAAGAGGTTTTGTACGGCCCCGCTATCTAAAATCTTGATCAGTGTTGGTTCTGCTTTGCGAAGGACGGTGTTAAAGTTTAGGTGAAGTTTATTGAGAATTTCGATAAGTAGTCGGATTTCGCCTCTATCTTTAAAAACTTTGACAATAGGGATAAAAGCGTCGAGTGCGCCGCTAAGAGCAAGTTCATTGAGGGCAGTGCGGTTTTGAGTGAAACCGGGGCAATAGAGGTTGATAAACCAGGAAAAGGTAGCTAGCACGCCATCGAGTTTTAGGATAAGATTTTTAACGGTGGTGGGATTCATATCTGCAACGAGGTTAAGGGTGACTTCGGTGATGGTTTGATTGATGATGGGGAGTTTACATTGGTCCATATCGTACCAGAGGTTGAGCATTTGTTGGAGGGTGGAGCGATTGTTTGGGGTAGGCGGTTGGCTAAAGTCCACTAGTTGTTTGGTGGTAAAGGTGGTATAGCGGGACATATTGGCCAGTTGGCCGGGGAGATTGCGGGCGATTTGGCCGAGGTTATAGATGGTTTGCATGAGCACGCGAGCGGTGGAGGTGGAGGAGTTGTTTGGTTTTTTGCTTACATCTTCGAGGAGTGGGATAAGATCTTCGATGAGTTTGTAGAGATCGGGTTTGGAGAGGGGGATCGGGGTATTTTGCAGGATATGGAAGACTTTTCCTAAGCTGATCAGAAGATTTTCGGTGAGTTTCGGTTGATTTTTGGTTATATTTTCAAAAGCGCTTAGGAGTTTGGGGGAGTCGTTGTATTTAAAGAGTTCGAGCAGGCCATAGAGCAGATCTAGGAGGGGGTTATTGGTGGCGGGATAGGTTTTGAAGTCATCGCTAGGATCGGCGGGGGTGCCATTGTCGTGGTTTTGAGCGGGGGGGAGGATGCTTTCTAGGAGTTGAAGGGAGTGGGAGGGCAGTTTTTTCTGGACTGCGACTCCGATGAGATGCAGAAGCACGCTAAGAAGGGTTTTTTTTGTATTAAAGTAAACGAAGACGGGGGAGCCTCCCGGGGAGTTGAGAAGGCGTCCGTATTGGTCCCGGATGCCGTTTTTCCCAAAGGGTTTGAGCTGAATTTCCTGCCCTTGGGCGTCGACAAAATTCCCTTCTGCGTTGGTATCGGCGTATCCGTCGTTATTTTGGTCCACAAACGGAGGGAAAAAGGTACCTGTGGAGGGGTTGATGGCTGGTTGTGGATTGCCATTTTTATCCAATCGCACGCTGTAGGCGGGAGCACCGAGGGGAGAGCGGACGGTGATTTCGCTCAGAAGTTCCTTTTGAAGGGAGATTAGGGAGAAGAGGGAGGAGTTGGAGGCGTTTGGGGATGGCTTCATTTCCCTCAGTTTTCGGGAGAGGAAGGCGAGGAGGTCTTGTAGGAGGTTTTTTTCGCCGTTGGGGTTGCCTAGATCATCGACACCATCGTTTTCTCGCACCAGTTGGGAGATGGCAAGCATCACCTTTTCCAGCTCAGGGTATTGGATCAGCCGTCCTAGTAGCAGGCTCCAATCCCGCAGGCTAAGTCCCTTGGTGCGGGCAAGATCCACAATGGCTTGGAGGGTTTCTTTGTTGGGGTCATTGGGGTGTTGGAGGAGGTAGCTGAGGATTTCTTGGAGGTCGTCGGTGACTTTAGGTAGGGTTCCATCGTCCACGAGGGGGAGGATCAGTTTTAGGGGGGCGAGGATATTTTGGTTGACTTCTTCGGGGATGATGGTATTGACGGCGTAGACCAGGTTTTCTCTATTGTTATCGAGGGCTTGCACTTTTTCGAGAGAATTGGGGGGGGTTTGGTAGAGGTAGTTGCGGCTGAGTTGGTAGACCGCTTGTCCAAAGTTGAAGGTGGAGCTATCGTTTTCGGGGTCGATGGTGATTTTATCGCCGCCGCAGCTAGGTAGAAGCAGGGTAAAGAAGGTGAGGGCGCAGAGTGCTAGGATGGTTCCGTATGGGTAGAAGAGACGTTTCATAGGTTTCACCTCCTTTGTAAGGGCTGGAGAAGTGGGGGGAGGAAAGGTTTATTTTTCTTGGAGAACGGTTTGGATTTTTTCGACGATGAGTTTGATTTCTGGTTTTTGGATAATCAGTGGGGGGGCGAGTCGGATGACTTGTTGGTGGGTTTCTTTGCACAGAATTCCGAGGTCTTTGAGTTTTTCGCAGAATGGCCGCGCTGGTCCGGAGGTGGTTTTAATTTCGATAGCGACAAAGAGGCCTTTGCCTCGGATTTCTTGGATGTGGGGGGAGTTGATTTTTTGCAATTGTTCGAGTAGATATTGTCCCATTTTTTGGGAGTTTTCCACTAGTTTTTCTTCCAGAAGCACGTCTAGGGCGGCGCTTGCCACCGCGGCGGCGAGGGGGTTGCCGCCGAAGGTGCTGCCGTGGTCGCCGGGTTGGAAGACGCCGAGGATTTCTTTGGAAGCGAGGACGGCGGAGACGGGGTAGACGCCGCCGCCGAGGGCTTTGCCGAGGATGAGAACATCGGGTTTGGCGTCCTCTTCGTGTTGGAATGCAAACATTTTCCCCGTACGTCCTAACCCGGTTTGGATTTCGTCGAGCATAAAGAGGACGTTGTGTTGGCGGCAGAGTTTTTTGGCCTGTTGCAGAAAGCCTTGGGGAGGGAGAATAATGCCGCCTTCGCCTTGGATGGGTTCGGTGAGGAAGGCGACGGTGTTGGGGGTGATGGCGTTTTGGAGCTGTTGGAGGTTGCCGAATTCGATCAGTTCAAAGCCGGGCGTGAAGGGACCGAAGCCTTCTTTGTATTGGGGTTCGGACGAAAAGCTAATGATGGTGGTGGTGCGCCCGTGGAAGTTGTTGGTACAGGCGAGGATATGGGCTTGGTTGGGGGGAACTCCTTTGATTTGGTAGCCCCATTTCCGTGCGGCTTTGATGGCGGTTTCTACGGCTTCTGCGCCGGTGTTCATGGGGAGTGCCATTTCCATTTGGCAGAGTTTGCAGAGTTTTTCGAGGAAGTTCCCCATTTGGTCGTTGTGAAAGGCGCGGGAGGTGAGGGTAAGGCGTTGGGCTTGGGTGGTCAAGGCTTGTAGGATTTTGGGGTGGACATGGCCGTGGCTTAGGGCGGAGTAGGCGCTCAGGCAGTCTAGGTATTTTTGGCCCTCAACATCGTAGACCCAGATGCCTTCTCCTCTTGAGAGGACGATGGGGAGGGGGTGGTAGTTTTTGGCGCTAAATTGGAGATCCTTTTGGATATAGGCGTTGGTGGTGTTGGATGGCATGGTAGGTTTTTCCTTGCAGATTAGGGAAAATATTTTGGAAAACATTGGGGGGGGGAGGGAAATAGAGCGGTTGGAGCCGTTAGATAGAGCCATTTTCTAGGGCTTTGCGGCCTTTTTTGGAGATTTCCCAAATTCCGTGAGGGGAGTTGGGGTGAAGCAAACCTTCTCGGACGAGGTGTAGGCGGCACCACATTGCCCGGTTTCGCCAGCGGATTTCTCCGCTGCAGGGGAGGGGTTGGTAGTCATAGGAATTGAGGTTGGATTTCATTTTTTGCTCGACTTTGTTTAGGACGTTTTGGACCTTAGCTGCGCCTCCCAACTCTACGAGGCTTTCGAGGATAGCGCGGCGGTAGGCGTTTTGGGGGGTAGCTTTGCCTTTGGAGAGTCTTTTAACGGGTGTTTGGTTGGATTTGGCAGGTGGTGGCGAGGGGTGGAGCTGTTTCCAGTCTTGGAGGAGGAGTTTTACTTTTTGGTGGAAGTTTTCCAATTGTTGGATTTGCTGGATATATGTTTCGACTTGAGTGAATTTTTTTTCTTTTAGAGCTTTTTCGGCGTAGGTTTGGGTTTGTGCGATTTCGCTATCTATTTCTTGGAGGAGGAGTTCTATGGCTTCTTCGATAGGATTTTTCATGGAAGCCGTTCCTAATCCGCTAGAGGGTTTTGGGGGCATTTTGCCAAATTTTTGCGGCTTTGTCAAGGGGAGGGTTAGGGATTTTTCGGGTTTTTGGGGATTTTTTCTTAAGAGCCAATGGGCTCTGAGGGAGTATTCATGGAGCGACGGCTTTAAGGATTGAGAAGGAGTCTTTGCGCGGTTTTTTTAGCTTTCCGAGAGAGAGGAGATGAATTTTACATTAGGCGGAAGATTTTTCTGAGTATCCATTCGAGGGTGAGCAGGGTGATTAGTGCGATCAGCCAGAGGGGGTTTTGCCAGATATGCCGTACGGAGTGGGGTTCGGTGAGCTGTTTTTGTTGAGGTAGGATGCGGAAGGGGAGGGTTTCGAAGGTGAAGAGTTTTAGATTTTTTTGTTGGATATCTGGTCGGTAGCTTATGAGGCCGGGGTAGGTGGTTTGGTAGTGGGGGAGTTTTTCTTTTTGGAAGAGGGTTTTGTGGAAGATAGGCCAGTAGCCGCCTTGGGATCCGATTTTGGTGATTTTGGCCATTTTTTTCAGGAGTGTTTCATTGAGTTGAACATTGGCCATTTCGAGATCATATTTTTCCACGAGGATGGAGCGGAGAGCGCCGCCTTTTAGATCGCCGCTGGAGCTTAGGTAGGGTTGGCCGAGTTGTAGGATATAGATACCGGGTTCGATGGCTTTAAATTTCCCTTCGAAGTGTTGATCTTCCACATCGGTGAAGGTGGAAGCGAGGGAGAGTTGGAGGGAGGGGGATTTTTTTTCCTTGATGGCTTTGAGTAGGGTGCGCCGGTAGCGTTTTTGTTCTTGGGAGGGAGTTTTTTTATTTTGGGCGAGGCGGAGTTGTTTCCAGCGGGATTTTGGGTAGGGGCCGAAGACTTGAACTTGGGCGACTTTTTTTCTTTTCTTTTTTGAGGATTTGATGAGGGCGTAGACGTAGATATTATCTTTTCCTTGGGTGTAGAAGGTTTTATCGGTTTTGAGGACGTATTTTCGCCGTTGGTTGCGGATTTTACCTTTGGAGACATAGCGGATGGCTTCTCGCCAGAAGGGATAGAAGTAGCGTGAGCCTACGCCGGCTCGCCAGCGCCAGGTGGAATCGACGGCGCTGAACATAACTCGTCCGTTGCCGTAGTTGTGGACGACAAAAATAGGCGCGTAGCCAAAGCGACTTTTATGGTAGGGATGATGGGCGAGGACCACGGCGGTTTCTTTCACTTTTTTGGCTTGGTAGTACCAGAAGAAGCCGGGTAGGCCTCGTTCGCTTTCCCAGAGGAGTTTATTTTTGCGATCGTTTTCGTGAAAGTTGAGGATTTTGCTTTTTAGCCCGGCGGGGGTAAGGCGTGGTCGGAAGGATTCGGTGTAGGTATGCTCGAAGGGAAGGGCGTTCAGGCTGGATTTAGGAATTTCGATGGGGAGGATATCTGCCAGGGGGGTTTCTCGGTATTGGTGGGGGAAATATTTTACCCCGGCGATGGCGATAAATCCGCCGCCGAATTCGACAAATTGGCGCAGTGCGGCCAGTTGTGCTTTGTTGAAGTAGTAGCGTTTTTCCCCTTCTGCGTTGAGTTCCCAGTAGGGGACATCGCCCCAGATGATGACGTTATAGCGTTGGAGTTTTTTAAAGATTTCTTCCTTTTGTTTTTCGAGGTATCCTTGTTTTTTTTCCTCTAGGGTAGCGCGGCTTGGGTCAAAGGGGATGGAGCTATCGGGGAATGAGCCAATGTATTCTTCGGGGCGGACATCGGCGCTAACCGCTTGATCTTTAGGGTTGGCGGTGAGGAGGATGCATTGGACTTTTAGAGTTTTTTGGTGGCGGATGAGTTCATTTTTTAGGTAGCGGTATTCCCAGCGGGGGTATCCTTCGACGTAGAGGATAAAGAGCTTTTTGTTTTGGATTTGAACATAAATAGTTTGCTGGTTATTTTTAAGGTTCCACTCATCGGAGAGTGGTTGAATGCGCACTTCAAATTTATGGTACGGGGGGCGGACGGGTGGATTTTGGAGGGTAAGTTCGCTGATCACGTATCGAAACTTGGCGGAGAGGATTTGGGAGGGGGAGAGGTGGAGAGTTTTTTCATTGATTTGTTTGCCATTGTGGTAGAGTTTGGCTTGGAGGGAGAGGGGTTGGGTGTAGCCTCGGGCGCGGAGTTTGAAGTTAAAGTAGATACTCTCTCCCACCTTTGCTTTTTGGGGGGCTTCGAGGTGGAAGATTTCCACGTCTTTTTCGGGCTCCGGGTTGCCGATGCCGAAGATATAGAGGGGGATTTTGCTGGTGGCGAGGTCTTTGGCCGCCTGTATGGCGGAGGGATCTCCGGCGTTGGATTGTCCGTCGGTGAAGAGGATAATGGCGGCGATATCGTGCCCGTTGCGTCGCAAATCCTCTTTTGCAGCGGCCAAGCAGGCGCCAAGTTGGGTGAATTGGCCGAGGGGTTTGAGGTTAGAGATGGCGTTTTCTCTGGCTTGGAAGTCGTCGGTGGAAGAGCGTTTGAGGTCGCCTACAACACTTTCGACAGTATCGGAAAAGGCGACCAGGCGGAGGTGATTGTTGGCCCGAAGGTGGCTGAGGAAGGCTTTGTCTTTATCCAGGAGTAGGCTTTTGACGATATCCAAGCGAGAGGCAAGTTGTTTCTTTTTCTTTAAAACCTTTGTTGGATGGATGCCGGTGAGCTCTTGTAGGCTTTGGTAATGGGTGGGATTGCGGTAGCGATCGAGGTAGGACATACTGCGGGACTGATCGATCACCACCAGCACATAGGCGTTTTTGGTGTATTTTCGCTCAAAGCGCTGGATGGGCTGGAATAGGACCAGAAAGCAGATGGCGAGGGCGCAGAGGCGCAACAAGGCCATCACCCCCTTGGCTAGTCCGGGAGCGGTGGGCTTTTCTTTGAGGTAGATCAGTGCACAAATGGCTAGAAAAATGGCGCCACCAATTGCGATATAGAGGGGTTTGGGCAGATTTAGCCAGGTGAGATTTTCTATATGTTCGATATTCCAGTCCAGTTGAAGAATTACCCAAGGGTTCATTGTGGTGTTTCCTTGCTATGAGCGTAAATAGGGACCATAGGATACGAATGACTGTTTTGTCCTGTGTTGATTTCGCTCCGCTTCTCGAAGGCAAGCTAGAGCGGATAGATGCGGGAACAGGCTTTGCTGGGCAATAGGGGCGAGGTTAGGGCACTAACCTCTAAGTCAACTTAGGCGGGGTACCCGCCGATCTTCGCTTTTGTTCTGTGCTCCAACTTTTCTACGTTGCTTTTCGCCATTCTCAGAAGCTTAGGATTGCGAGGAATTACGATTATATTTACGAAAATATTGTCCTTTTTGCCAGAGGAAGGGAGATTTTTTCTAAAGGCCCCTGAAGTGTCTTCTCATCGATCTCTTCTGTTGTTGTTTGGGATTTCTCTTTGAAAAGGGCGCACGGCCGTCCCACTTTAGGGTTTATTGAAGCTCACAGGGATGGCCAGCTGCCTTAGCCGGCCGCTGTTTTCATCGACAAAATAAAGAATGAGGCGGTCCTGGTTGAGAAAGTTCTTCCTTAGCACTGCGGCGAGGTGGGTTGGGCCGGCGAGGATCACATTTTGGGCGGGGAGGGTTTCGCCGTTGTAGCCTTCCTCCCCGGTGCCCACGATGGTGAAAATGGTGCCATCTAGTCCGGCGAGGTCGCCGGAGGTGTCTCCGAACACCGCTCGTATGCGGTTATTTCCTCCGTCAGCGATGAATAGGATATCCGCGTCTCCTACCTTATCTTTTGGGAGGAAGGTAAGCCCCAGAGGGGTGTCCACTTTTGCGTTGACAGCTTGAATAAAATCGCCATTGTAGCCTTGTTTGTATACTCCGGCTGAATTATCGTACAGTCCGGCGATGCGTTTTCCCTCTCCTGGGGGAATGGAGGTTCCTACGATGGTTTGCGAGGTGTTGCTATAGTTGATGGCGATCACATAATGATCCTCGGAGGGGAGCATTAGGATAAGATTTGTCTGCCCGGCTTGGCTGCTAGCCACTCCACGCAGGGCCATGATTCCTAAGTATTGGAATGGGTTGAGGGCGAGGGGATCTAGGAAATTTTCAGAGGGTGTACTGGAGTTAAAGATAGCGATAGCGGAGATCTTACCGGGTTGGATGGTGATCTGCTTACTATTGCCACGGGCAAACACCAGATTGTCGGAGGCGTTAGGGTTATAGGCTAGGACGCGATAGACATTGTTTTGGTCGATTCTTTCGAGGATATAAACGGCGGGTAGGGTGCCTTCGGACATGGCCACATCGATCACATCATCCAATTTGACATTCTTAGGATCTTCGTTATCTAAGTTGTTTTCTATTGAGCTAGAGGTAGTTTTTGTGATGGTTCCGCCTCCCACAAGTGTTGCGATCGTTCCTGGTGGTAGGTTGGTGATGTGGCCAAAATTAAGGTTGGAGGTATGGAGGTTGACAACGCGCACTAGGCCGCCTTTATTCTCATCCCCATCGTCGGTGAGTAGGAGGAATTTTTTCTCGTTGTCATGGAATAAGTGGATACCGCCGTTTTCTCCGATGGGGGTTTTGTTGGCAAGCCCGCCATCTGGCCCGGATCCTTGGGTTCCGGTGCCGACGACGATTTCTTGTTTTCTGGTATTGGCGTTGATTTTCAGGATTCTGTTGGCCCCTCTATCGCTGACGTAGATTTCTGGTATGGTTGGATCGAAGTTATCCACCACCACCTCCACAGGTTCTGTGAGTTCAGAGCCGCCGAGGTTTAGGCCTTTGGAAATGGTATCGATGTATTGGGGTTGGATGACCTTTCCTGCGATGGTTTGGGGTTGGTTGGAGAGGTTGATGGCTCGGATACGGTTGTTGAGTTGATCGGCCACAAGGAGGAAATCATTCCACTTTTGCAGGCCGGAGGGGAAGGCGAAGCTGGCGTTTTTGGCGGGGCCTTTATCTCCGATTTGGGAGGTTTCGCTCTCTCCTTCTTCTTGGAATTTGCCATTTCCGGCAATTCGCTCTAGCAGGCCAGTGTTTCCATCGATGCGCCAGATGCTTTGGGTTTTATCTTCGGAGAAGACCACATTAAACACCGAGCCATTTTCTTTTAAGTAAAGGTCCAGGATGGTGCCCAAGGAGGCCACTCTTGCTTCGACGCCATCGTTGGGTTGTTGAGAAGTTGCGCCTGAAGAACCTGCGATAGTTTGGACTTCGCCAGCTTTGATGGTAATAGGTTGCATAGGTGGTGAGGCATTGGGGTAGATTGTGGCATCGGCATTTCCTAGGTTGATGACCAGGATGTGGGGCCCGTCTGCCACGTAGAGAAGAGGGGGGGAGCCGTTGGCGTAGGCGAGGGCACCTGGGCTAGGCAAGCCGATGTTGGGAGAAAGATTACCTCCCCCGGCATCTGTCCAGAGTGAGCCGCTGACTGGGTAGGTTCCGGCCTTCCCAGGATCTCCAGCGATGGTGAGCATTTCGTTGGGTTCCACGGTGATTTGGGGGGTGGAGTAGAAAACGGCAGGGGAGGTGGACCAGTTGATAAATCGGATGGTACGGTTACCTTTTTCGCTGAAGAATATTCCGGAAAAGGCGGCTCCTTTGGGGGGGATAGCGATTCCGAAGGGGGTATCGAGAGAGGTTTGGAGGGGGTCGTTGAAGGCGTCGGAGGCGAAGTTATTGTCATAGCCGGGAGTGCTGGTGCCTGCAAGGGTGCTAATGAAGTTGGTACGTAGATTGACTTGACGCAGCCGGTGATTAAAGCTATCGGCAAAGATCACAACGGCGTCCCCTGTGGAGCGATCGGTGGTTAGGGCGACTTGGGCGGGGTTGTTGAGATTGCTCAGGTTCGCGGCGAGGTTATCGCCGTTGAAGGGGGTGAGTCCGGTGCCTGCGAGGGAGAGGATGCCTTGGTTGAGAAAGGGGGGAAAGGCTTGAAAGTCCGGGCTGTTTAGGTCGAGTTTGACGATGGAATTGCCTTTTTTGTTGCTAATGTAGAGCAGATTCTTGCCATCAGAGGCGATATAGCGGGGTATATGGAGGCGTTTATTGCTGCCGGTTGGGGTTCTTCCTAGAAGGGTTGTGATATACTCATTGACCACATTGATTTTGACAGTTGCGCTAAATCCAGTTTTTTTGGTGGTAGTATCTGTGGGGGTGATACGAACGGAGACATTGGGGAGGTTGGCGGCAAAGATGTCCATAAGGGAGTTCCAGACGAAGGTGTGTTGGATGCCTCCGGGGGAGGTGGTGAGATTTTGTGTTCCATCGCTTTGCAAATCGATTAAGCGGTTGACTTGCTCTGTGCAGGTATACCAGGTTTGTTCATCCGTGCTCCATTCCACTTTGACATTGGCGGCATCGGATTCTGTGTCTCGGATTTCATAGACGATGGAGATCATATCGTTGACATTTTGGGAGAAAGAGGGGGAAGAGATGGAGATAGAGGGTTTGGAGTTGTTGCGGAGGTTTCGTTGGGAGCCGAGCCAGATACCTACTCCAGTTCCTATGGCCCCGCAACCGCTTAGGAGGAGGAAGAGGGGGAGGATAAGTTTACGCTGCAATGTGGTTCTCATGGCATTTTCCTTTTCATGAGGAAAATTTCGATGGAAGATTTTTGTATAAAAATTCTAGCGGTGCGCCAATACTGGCGTTGGTATTAGAATTTGAGTGCAGATCTTTCCTATCTTGCAAATCGACGAATTCTGGTGTTTCCTTGATCGGAGACATAGATGATCATTCTTGGTTTTCCTTGGAGATTTTTCACCAGTAGACCGGTGGCGTGGTTGGGGAAATTAAAGTAGGTATCTTCTGGGGGGAAGACATCCCCGTTAAATCCTGCAAAGCCGGTCCCTGCTAGGGTTTGGATTTTCCCGCTTAAGTTTTGAAATTCTCCGGAAGCGTTGCCATAGACCGCTCGGATTCTTTGGTTGCCGGAGTCGGCGATGAGCAAGATTTCCGCTTGGAAATCTGCGTTTTTGGGCAAGTAGGTCACCCCTGTTGGTTCGTTGAGTTGGGAGTTGCTAGCGGGGCCGAAGTCTCCGGAGAATCCTCCTGTAATACTTTTTTGGCCGGCAATCGCAGCCCCCTGTCCTGGCAGAATGTTTTGACCAAATACATTTTGGTTTTTGTTGCTATAGTTTACTCCCACCACAACGTGGCTTCCGGCGAGGGGGAGGAAGAGGATGGGTTGATTTTGGATTTCCATAATGTCCATAATGCCGGGTTTACTTAGGTGGAAGTTTAGGGGTTGGGAGAAGTCTATATTTGTTCTTTGTCCGACGAGGATCGCGGCGATTTGTCCGCTTCCGATGGTGCGTTGATTGCCGTTGATACCGTTGATGTAGAAGGAAGCGTTCGAAGAGCGGGGGTTATAGGCAAGGACCCGATAAATCAAACTTCCGGAATTTGAGTCTTGAATTTCTTCCAGCACATAGACAAGGGGGAGGTTATTTTTATCTTTTACTACCGCTACATCGATCAGTTTGGCTAAGCGGACATTTTCGACGGGGGTCGGGGAGAGGTCATAGGTGGTTCCTCCGTCGGTTTGGGTGTTCCCTTGGCCGATCAGGGTGGCGATATGTCCTGGTTGGAGGTTGGTGATAGGGCCGAACTGGATTGGATTATCGCCGAGATTTACCAGGCGGATGCGGGATTTGGGGAAGGAGTTATCTGTGATAAAGAGCAGGCGCATGGTTTGGTTGTTTACATTGCCTCGCCAAAAAGCTATTCCTTCTGGTAGAGAAAGTCGCACTTGGGCAGCGGGAACATACTCATCGGTTCCGGTAGTTGGAGCTGGTTTAATCCCGAGGCCTGCGATGGGGGTTTGGGTGAGGGAGATGGCATCGATTTCGAGGACTTGGCCTTGGATGTCTAAAATATAGATTTTTTTATCTTCATTATCTACGGCCACTTCTTTCGGTTCAATAAGTTCGGTTTGTTGGACGGTTTCTCCCCGATACAGGGTGACCATATCTCCTGGTTGGATGGTTTTATTGAAGAAGACTTGGGGGGTGGTATCCAGATTTACGGCGCGGATGCTGTTGTTGATTTGGTCGGCGATAAGTAGAATTTTGTTGTAAATATAAATCCCTGTGGGGCCTGCGAGGGGTATTTCCGTGGCCTTTCCTTCGCTTTGGAAGTTGATGGGATCAAAGACTCCATTGCCGGCCACGCGGGTGAGGAGGCCGGTTTTGCCATCGATTTTCCAGACGCTGCTGGTGCCGAAGCCATCGGTGAAGTAGATGTCGTTGACGGAGTTATCTTGGTCGTTGGGGAGAACAAAGATATCTTCGATTTTACCATCTGATCGAACGTCCCAGATATTGGCGGTGGTGGAGTTGAGAGCTTGGCTGAGGGTGGTGGATAGGCTTTGTGTGCCAAAAATAGTTTTTACTTCGCTAGCATTGAGGGTAAGGGTGGCGGTGGTGTAGTAGGCATTTGGGTATAGGGTTGCATTGGAGCCATTGGCGTCCAGATTAACCACTCGGATGGTTTGTTCGCTGTCTATAAAATAGAGGAGTCGTTTAGGCGAAGGGGTATACCGAAGGGCGGTGGGATAGTTTAGGGTGGCCATACCGTTGAGTTGATTGTCGGTTGTCCAGGCGAATCCATCCGCAGGTCTAGGGGTGGCTCCTGGGTTTCCTAGGATGGTTTTCATTGTCATGTTTGGAATGCGTAGCTCAAGTTGTTTCCCCGCTTTTATTACGCCTTGGTAGAGGGTAATGGGGCCACCTGAAATGTTGATAAAGCGGATGGTTTGGGTAAACGGTTCGCTGAAGAAAAGACCCGCAATCTTACCGTTATTTGCGAAGGCAGATACTCCCCAAGGAGCGGTGATGGAGGATTGGAAAGGGAGGACATCGGTGGAGAAGGCAAAAACGCCGTTGCCCGAGAAGGTGGAGATGATTTCGGTGATGAGATTGACCTGGCGAATACGGACGTTTAGGGTGTCGGCAAAAACGATGGCATCTTCTTTAGATGGTCCTTCTTCCCACCGGTCGATGGCGGCGGGTAGGCCAAGGTTTGCGTTTTTGGCAAAAACGTAATCGCTGTTGAAAGGGGTGAGGCCGGTGCCACTCACTCTGGTTAAGGTACCATTTTCATCTAGGGCGAGGATGGCGTTTGTGGTGATATTGGTGAAATAGATTTTTTTGTTTTGGCTATCATAGTAGATATAGCGTGGTCGTTTGATAGCGCCGATTGCATTGGGAGGAAGGGTGCCGGCGAAGGTGGCGGTGTATTCATTTTTGATGTTGATGGGGATAGAAGTATCGGCGCTTCCCGCTTTTCCGGAAGAGGCATCGGTAGGGCTAACTCGGACGAGGACGTTGCTGATATTGACCGCTGGTAGGTCTTGGAAGGAATTCCATAGGAAGTAGTGTTCCTGGCCAAGGGGAGAGGTGGTGAGGCCGATGGTTCCTGAGCTGGTGTAGCCGGGGTAGGAGGCGACTTCCGTGGCGATGCTCCAGGTTTTCCCTTGGTCCAGGCTGTATTCTACCTTGACGTTGGCAGGATTGCTTTCCACATCGTACAGTCGGTAGTGGATCACCACCACGTGGTTGATGTCCACTTCATCCTTGTCAGGTTCTAAGAGGGTGACCACAGGGGGTTGGTTTTGCGAGGAGTTCTTTTTACTCCCCAGCCAGAAGCCCACCCCTGTTCCGATGGCGCCGCAGCCGGAGAGGAATAGGATAGAGAAGAGAAGTCCGCTCAGCAAGATTTTACTTCTTTTTTGCACGCTTGGTCTCCTTTTTCTGCAAATAGGTGCTTGTGTCCACACAGATTCGAAAGCCTACATCTTCGAATCTGTCGCTTTTTGAGGCGATAAATTCGTTGTAGGTAACGTGAGCGTGCACTTTTGGATTGGTGGAATCGAAGGATGCTCCTTTGAACGAGGCCTCTTCTTTATTTCTAAGGTCTGGACGCTTCACCCATTCGGAGACGTTGCCCGCCATATCATAGCAGCCGGTTAAGCTTACATCCAGCCGCCATTTCCCCACGGGTCTAGGGGCTTCGTATTGGGTGATAATTTGGCCAAAGTCCGCTTTCCACTTCCCGCCTAGTAAGGGATATTGGGCCCGTCGGTGGACAATTTTATAGACTTTTAGTCCTTGGTTTTCGCGGACGATTTGCAGCTGAAGATTTCTAGATTTATCCACGAGGAACCAGATGGGAGCTAGGGGGGATTTGGTCACGGTTAGGTTTTGAAGGGCGAGGTTGGATTTTTCCGAGAGGAGTTTGAGGAAGTTGAGGGAAATTTTTTTTGCTTCTAATTCTTTTAGATAGGCGAGGCTGGCCTTAAAGATATAGTTTTTTTGCTGCAGGAATCCCGCCGCGGCTTCCCATTCCCAATGGGTAGGAAGTCGGGTACCGGGTAGAGTTAGGCTTTTCCAGCGGCAGTAGGCTTCTGCTTCGCAGTAACTAATTCCCGAGACGGGAAAACGCTCAGTGCCGGCGGGGTATTTGCCGTTTTGCCAAGTTTCTGGCCAGGGTTTGTAGATTTTGGTTTTGCCGTGAAAGAGGGCCCAGCCTTGGGGGG
The DNA here is from genome assembly GCA_003694635.1 of Planctomycetota bacterium. Classification (GTDB taxonomy): domain Bacteria; phylum Planctomycetota; class J132; order J132; family J132; genus J132. The sequence continues at coordinate 19,853 of RFKQ01000123.1, read as the reverse complement.
ACCAGAATTTTGGGTTGTTGTAGCCACCGGCTTTGACAAATTGGAAATATTCTTGGTTGGTGACTTCGTATTTGCCCATATAGATGCTAGAGTTTAGGCGAAAGTACTGTTCGGGGGTTGTGGTGTTGGGAGGGAGGTCTTCGTAGAAGCGCTGGTATTCTCCGGCGGGAATGTAGACCATATTTTCAGGGGTATTGAGTTCGGCAAGTAGTTCAATAACGGATTGATCGTCGTGGACGAAGCTCAGGGCTTTTTTGACGTAAATTTTGGCTTTTTCCTTGTCGATGCGTTTGATTTTTTCCGCTTTTTCCTTGTATGTATCAAATAGGCGCATTCGGATGCTTTGGAGAGTTTTGGAGATGGTGGGAATATAGTTGGCAAAGGGTTGGTATTTGGGGTTGTGGTTGAGTTGTTGGAGGAGTTGTTTGGAGAGGGAGAGGGCGCCTAGATTTTTTCCCCGGTCCTCGAGGAAATTTTCTTGGATTTTGGCCAAGATGTTTTGATATGTTTGAGCGATTTCAAAGTAATGTTGGTGAAAGAGATAGTTTTTTTCTAGGTTTTTGGCTTCTTGGAAAAACTTATCTTTTTGATAGGCGGCGATTAGAGTTTGGAGTTGTTTTAGGGCAAGCTGAGCTTTCTCGAGGGGAAATTGGGCCAGGGTATGTGTTTTCGAGATTTCTTCGAGAAGGCTGAGGTAGCCTTTTGCTTTTTTGGTGGTCTCTTCTTTTCTTTTCAAGCGCGCTTGTTCCTGTTTGCGCAGTTCAAGCCTACGTTGCTGCTCTGAGCGAAGCATAGCTCGGACTTTGGCAGCTAAGGAGTAGTTGGGGGATTTGAGGATGGCTTGGTTGGCGTACTTTTCGGCGTTGTTGAGTTGAAGTTCGGAGACCTTAGGAAGAGAGTTTTTTATCGAGGGAAGGGTGGAGGGGGAGAGGGTGGAAATGTTGGGTTGGATAAACCGGACTGCTTTTAGAAGAAGGGCTCTAGCTTGTTTGAGCAGGACCAGCTGTTGGATTTTCGCCTCCCAGGATTCTAGGGTCTTTTGCCCCTCTGGATAAAATTTTTTGGCTTGATTCAAGGTGGATTGGGCGTTTTTGGCGTCTTCATCTTGCAAAAAAGAGGCGATGAGGGGGATAAATAGGGAGAAGATTTTTTGATGGGATTGGGCGAGGGCAAGTTTATCGCCCTTTAGGGAGCGGGCTTCTTGAAAGTATTTCTTGGCTTCTTCGATCAGCAAGCGCGCAAGATTTCTTGTTTTTTCCGCTCCTTTCTTTTTCAAGAGCGGAAAGAGTTTTTGGGCGCTTTTGATTTGATGTTGTGCTAGAAGGAGGTAGTGTTGAAAGAGGCGCTTTTCTTCGGAAGAGAGGTCAAATTGGGGGTTGATGTTTTGGGCTTTTCTCAGGATAGATTTGGCCTGTTGGAGAAGCTGAACGAGTTTCTCTTTGGTTTTGGGAAGTTGGGGAGCCTGTTGATCGGCTTTTTTTAGAAGATTTTTGAGGAGTTGGGTATAGCTCTTAAGCAGGGCGTGGCGAATTTCTGAGGTATTCTGTTGCTTCCGAGCATCCTCGAATTGTTCGATGGCGTTTTCCAAGTCCCCGGCGGTAAGGAGTTGTTGGGCCTGTTGGAGTTTTTCTTGGTAGAGTTTTTGTCGAATTTCCGCCTCGCTTTGGCCTGGTTTGTAAGAGAAGAGAAAGACCACCACGGCCACAAAGAGGGCAAAGGCGATAGCCCGGCGCAGCCTTCGGCGAAATATGCGCCGCCGCTTGCCCTCGGACATGGCGATTTCCTCGCCCTCTTCGAGCTTTTTGATATCCTCGAGGAATTCCTCCAAGGTCTGGTAGCGATCTTCGGGGAGTTTTTCCATCATTTTTTCGATGATATTTTTGAGCGAATCGGGGACCTCGGGGGCAAATTTTTTGATATCGGGCACTTCCTCGTGGATATGTTTTAGCAGGATGGTCATGGGCGAATCGCCCACAAAGGGATGCTGGCCTGTGAGGATATAGTAGAAGGTAGCGCCGAGGGAGTAGATATCTGAGCGGATATCGGTTTTTTCACCGCGGCACTGTTCGGGAGACATAAAATAAGGGGTGCCCAAAATGGAGCCGGATTGGGTTACTCCCATGGTATCTTGGGTTTTTCGGGCCAAGCCAAAGTCGGCTACCTTGACCACTCCCTCTTCGGTGACCATAAGGTTATCCGGCTTGATGTCTCTATGGACAATATCTTTTTTATGCGCTACAATCAGCCCTTTGGCGGCCTGTTTCATATACTCAATGGCTTCCTTGGCGTCGAGTTTTTTCTTCTCGTTGACGATATCTTGCAGGCTACAGCCTTTGACAAACTCCATGGAGATATAGTGGATTCCTTTGTGTTCGCCAATGTGGTGCACTCGTACAATGTGAGGCGAGTCCAGGGTTCCGGCGGCGCGGGCTTCTCGCTTGAATCTGGTGACTTGTTCGGGGTTGTTGGCGAACTCTCTGGGGAGGATTTTGATGGCCTCTTGTCTGGCGAGGTGGAGGTGTTCGCCAAGGTAGACGGCTCCCATACCGCCCTGGCCGAGTTTTTTTATCAGCTTCACCTCCCCGAGCACTTGGCCGATGAACGGATCGGTCCCTTTTTGCCCTCCTGAGGTCTGTGCGGCTGGGTCTCCTGTGTCGATTTTGTTGCCGGCGTAGGTTTCTGCGGAGGTGAGGTTGCCGATATCGTGGGAGTCGGTTCCTGCGGGGGAATGAGTGGAATTTCCTTCGGAAGCTCTCACTGCTTTGTGGGGAGGTTGGTCTGCCGCAGCGGTTTCATTGGCCGCCAAAGTGTCTTGTTGCTCTATGGATGACTGGCTTGGAGGATTTTGCACACCGCTTTCATCGGCCACTAGGGTGGCGGCCTCATCCATTTCCTCCTCCAGGTAGGGGACCAGGGCAAAGTCGCATTTCTGGCATCGGGCGTGGTTGGTGTTGTGGAAATCTCCCCAAACGTATTTGGTGCCGCATTCTTCGCACTGCAGGGGGATTTTGGCCATCATTTGTAGCACGCTTTGCAGGCGTTCTTCTGAGATGAAACCCTTCTCCACGAGGATATGCTCCAATTTTAGGGACTTCCCGGTTTGGTTTAGGCGGCGTTTTTGCTCGAGGAGGGCATTTTCCAGCTGTCCTTGGGTGAGAAATTGGACGTCCACTAGGATTTGCGCTAGAAGGACATCCTCTTGGGTATCTTTGTCTTGGGAGAGGGCGAAATCCACCATCGCCTTGAGGTTTTTAAAGGTTTTGGCATCGATATTGGTTTTTGATTCTAGGATTTCTAAAAGGGAGGAGTCTTCTGGACTGATCTCTAATTCTAGAATGCAGTCTTGGAGGGTTTCTTGATCGATAATGCCTTTTCTCAGCGCGATCTTGGAGACAACGGAGGTTTCCCATTTCTTTCTATTGGACATTTTTTTAGGCTCCCTTTGGGCAGTGGTGGATGGAATGGGTTGGAATGGCATAGCTAAGGGCGAGTGGAACCTCTTCAAAGACTTGAAGGTTTTCCTTTTTGGCTTGAATGATGAACACTTGGTTGGTATCGGGGCTATGGATTCTCCAACGCTGATTGGGTTCGATAACCCGCACGATGATATTGGCCGGGAGGGAGATTTGGTTGAGTTGAAACACTTCTTGCAAGGATGGAGTCCACTTGCCAGAGTTTAGGTCTTTTTTTAGGGAATAATTCATATCGAAAATAAATTTTTTGTAAAAGCGTTGGAGAATTTGCTTTTTTCGGTTTCTCCGTTTTGCCTGAGAAAGAATTTTTCGCTTCATATACCGATAGGCTTCGAAAAAGGATATCGAGCGTCCTTTGGTGTATTTTGAAAACGATTTCAGAAGGAAAAAATTGAACAGGCCCTGCTGGTTTTCGTGGAGTTGTAGGCAGTCTTGGACGGGGTGGCAGGGTAGGAGGACGGTGGTATTTGCAAGGGAGCTAAAGGTTTTTTGGGCGGCTTTCTCCAGTTGCTGGGCAAATTGATTTTTCCACTGGTTCCGCTGGTCAAAAGACACTCGCTTCCATTTCGTCTCTATGCCTAGCACTTCCCGGGTGAGGGATTTTCCCTCGCTGGTACCCCCGAAGGAGGTGTCTAGAAAGATCCAGTGGTGCTTGGCGGGAAGGGCGGTGATGGCTTGGAGCAGCTTTTGGACAGGAATCGCCGTATTGGCGAGGTTGTTTACTTTTGCCCGGTAGGGCACGAGGTAGAGCGTGTAGTCCCTCTTGTCAGTGGGTAGGGCGACGCCAAATCCGGAGAAATAAAACACAACCGTGTCCCAAGAACGCACTCTTTTGGCAAAAAAATTCTCGAGGAGTTCCTCGATTTTCGCTTTGCTAGCCTGGCTGTCCACGAGGAGGTGGAGGCGACGTACTTTTGGGGTGAGGAACTGAGCGAGTTTTCTCGCATCGTTTGCTCCGTACTGCACTCCGCTAGGGATGGCGGTATCTTCGTATTTGGAAAGGCCGATGACAATCGCCAGGGTTTTTTTCATTTTATCCTCAAATTCAGGAGTTCGCAGATAGCGGCGGAAGTCCACTTTAAACTTTTTGATGAGTGCGAGCCAGACCTGGTTGAGGGTATATTTGCCGGTGCAGTTGTTGATATCTTCCCAGTTGGAGTTGGAGAGGTAGGAGGGAACGGTCCAGATTCCGAGAATTTTCCAGCCTCGGTCCCAGTCATCGAGGTAGTCGAGGTGTTTTTTTTCGATGCGATACGTAGCCAATAGTTTTTTGGAATGAACGCTATATACTTTTGTTTTAAGAATAATATGGGCTTCGTATTTTTCATCCGCTATCCACCAGGAGGGGAACCAGACGTAGAACCACGTAAACATGGCAAAAATGTAGCGCCATGTGCTTACGCCTTTGTAAGCGAGTTTGTACTCTTTCAAGTCGAATTCAAGGAGGAGGTCTTGTTGTTTCATCCAAGCTTGGGTGAGGTAAAGTTCTAGGAGTTTTTTCCTTCGTTCGGTTGGATTTTTGATGTGGAGTTCTTCTTCGTCGATGGGTTGGGCTATATCCACGCTTTGGAAGACGTTTGCTTTTTTCAGCACTGATTGGATGCGCTGGAGGAATTTGTTTTTTTCGATTTGGACGGTATGGATTTCGGGGTTGTTTTTTTCGATTTTTTTTCGCTCTTTTTCTTTGTCTAGGTAGGAGGTTTTGAGGGGCATAAGGGCGACTTTTAGGGAGAGGGGGGAGGTTTTTTGAAGGGTGGAGAAGGCGTAGGTTTTCTTTTTTGTTTTCAGTTTGGATTGGGTTAATTCCCGGTAGTCTGCGGTGGAGCAGCCGCTGAGGAGGGAAAGTAGTCCAGCAGCTAGCAGAAAGCCGCATGTCTTTAAATTATATGCGTTTGGTCCCATTGGCATATCTCCCTTGGGTCGGAGCGGTGATATTCTTTGTTTTAAGATTCTGTTCCATTTTTCCATTCATTTTTTACTTTTTTTCGTTTCACGGGTTAGGTAGAAAATTTAAGGTTTATGGAGTTTTTTATAAACTTTTTTATTTTTTTGGACGATAACTTCATAGGAAATTCTGAAGGGTTAACGAACGAAAGAAGAAGATTTTTCTTTACCTCCCCTGTTTGGGGTTGTTTTTAGGAGAAGAGATGCGGTGGTGGAGAGGAGAGAACATTTTATTTATTATTTTATCACAACATGTTGTTGAATCAAGCGCATTTTCAAGAAGGGAAACACATGCACCTCAGCAATTCTCATAAAAGCGCTTTCATTTAAGAGCAGAAGATGAAATGTTTTGGAATAAGCTTTGGGGTCGATTTTCCACTGATATGGGGATAGATTTGGGCACAGCGAACACGCTGGTGTATGTTCGTGGGGAGGGGGTGGTGTTGCGAGAGCCGTCGGTGGTGGCGGTGAGGCGGGATACTCAAGAGGTGTTGATGGAGGGGGAGGCGGTGGGGCATTTAGCCAAAGAGATGCTAGGCAAGGCTCCGTCGAAGGTGGAGGTGGTGCGGCCGTTGCGGGAGGGGGTCATTTCCGATTACGATGTGGCGGAGATGATGTTGCGCTATTTTATCAGAAAGGTGCACAATCAGAGGATGTTTGTGCGTCCTCTTGTGGTGATTGCTGTGCCTTACAACATTCCTCAGGTGGGTAGGAAAGCGGTTTACACGTCTGCGCAAAAGGCTGGAGCGCGGCAGGTGTACTTGATTGAGGAGTGTTTGGCTGCGGGCATTGGGGCCGGTTTGAAGATTGAGGAGCCTAGCGCCAATATGATCGTGGATATTGGGGGGGGGACCACGGAGATTGCCATTCTTTCGCTCACCGATATTGTGATCGCTGACAGCGTGAAAATCGGGGGGGACGAGATGGACAAGGCGATACGGGACTATGTGCGCCAGCGCCATCAGCTTGTGGTGGGGGAGCAGACCACGGAGCGGATCAAGCTTCGCTTGGGTTCGGCGATGGAGCTGGAGCAGGAGTTGAGCATGCTGGTGCGGGGGAAGGGGTTAGACGGGAGGCCTGCGTCGGTGGAGCTGCATTCGCAGGAGGTTCGCGAGGCGATTGTGCCGTGTTTGGAGAAGATTGGGCAGGCCATTGAGGGGGTGTTGGAGAAGGCGTCGGCGGAGTTGGCGGCGGATTTAGCGGAAAAGGGCATCACCCTATCGGGCGGTGGTGCATTGTTGCCAAAGATCGATGCGTTTTTTGCGAGCCGTTTGGGGTTGGAGGTTCGGGTGGCGGAGGATCCGTTGACTTGCGTGGTGCGGGGGACGGGGGTGTTTTTGGAGAATTTGGATTTTTATGCGAGCTTATTGGAGGATATGGAGGAGGCGGCTTAGGGTTATGCTTGATCGGCGTATTTGGGGAGTGCTTTTGTTTTTTATTTTGTTGGCTACGCCGCTGTTGTTGAAATATGCGGGGGTATATGGTTGGATTTCCCCTTTGTTTTGGAGGCATTTGCCTCGTGTGTCTGTTTCCAAACGAGGGGAGGGCACTTCTGAGAAATTGGCTCAGCTTCAGGTTCAAATCCTTCGTTTCAAGGAAATATTGGCGCAATTTCGGCAGTTGAGGGTGGTGCTCTCTTCCCGTCGGGAGGTGATTTCGGCTCAGGTGGTTTGGGTGTTTTCCCCGTCGCCGTTTGAGAAAAAGCTCTACATTTCGGCAGGAGAGAGGGAAGGGGTGCGCCTTCATTCTGCTGTTTTAGTGGGAAAGCAGGTGGTGGGAAGGGTGGAGATGGTCTATTCCCATCTTGCGAGAGTGGCTTTGCTAGGGAGTTTTAAGATTTCTGTGCGCAACCGGCGAACTCGGCAGACGTTTATTTTGCAGGGGGAGGCGGTGGGGAAATTGGTCTCCAAGCATTTGCAGTTTGATGCCGATGTCCGCGAGGGGGATGTACTGGTGGCCACTGGTTGGGAGGGATGTTTCCCGCCGGGGGCGCTTGTGGGGCGGGTGAAGTCGGTCCAAGGGCGGGCCAAGGTATTTCTGCGAGTGGAGGTGGAGCCATTTCATTCGCTGACGGACTTTTCGGAGGTATTTGTCCTCCCTCCCATTTCCGCTCAAGTGGGGGCGGAATGATTGTTTAAGGACTTTAAGGACAAAGATTATCGTTTTTTTCTTGAATGCTCTCTTGATTTGCATAAAATAGGAATTTCGTTCAGATTTAGCGACGCTATACTGACGGTTTTTGGACAGGAGCGAGTAGGTTTCCTCCGGCACAGTTTCATTCAATAGCCCGAAGGAAAAATTTTGATCATGCGCCTATTGGCGGAGGTTTTTCCGGTAAGTTTTCAAAAGCTCCCTTCTCTTTACGCCTATCGTCCTGTGGCGGAGGCGGGGGATTTTTCCCTGATTGGCAAGCTGTTGTACGAGCTGCATCGGGCTTTTCCCACGGGGCATTGGATATGGCATCGGGAGTGGATTTTGAGCGATTATCGGCTGGAGGAGGCGCAAAAATGGGAGTTTTTGGAGCGTTTATGGCAGCGGCAGCGGGAGGTTTTTAGCCCTTTGCAAAACCTGGAGCTGTTGCCCGATTGGCAGGGCGATGATCTGGCTCGTTTGGAATTTCTGCGTCGGGGGATGATTTTGCAGGATTTGCTCACTCCCAAGATACTTTTGGCTCAAGGCCAGAGTTTTGGGGTGGCGAAGGTGTTGCGCTGGTGCGAATTGCGCCCGTGGGTGGTGGAGGGTAGGCCCTCCCTTTCCCTCTCCATTCGCTCGTACTTGGTTCACAAGCTGGATCTTTGGGAATTTAGCCAAACCTCTGCGGACTTGCAGGGGTTGGTGGGGTTGGGGGTGTTGGCCAAGGATACGTTTTTGGAGGGAAGGGTTGGCAAGGTTATCGGGCGCTTATCGGATCATCGGAGGCGTTTGATCTCCCTTTCGCAGGAGCCTTGGATGCAGCGTTTTTTGGAGCGGGCTGGCGGGGAGCAATGGGTGGTCCAGATTCAGACGGAGCGCTACACTTACGACTACGCAAGTGGTGCCCTTTACATTCATCTGCGCCCGAGGGACTTTGAGCGGTTTGGCCTAAAGTCCTCCCTGGCGTGGAAAGCGCTTTCCATGCCGGTGCGGTTGCGGATTCAGCTTATTGGAAAGGTTGCCGCTCTTTTGAAGGCTCGGGGCTACCTTTCGGACGCTTACCGGAGCGACACCCATCCGAGTTGCTTTCCTTCTTTAGAGGAGTTGGGGCTTGGCCGCAAGGTAAGGCTAGCGACGGGGGAGGAGGTGGAGTGGGGAGGGACGGAAATGTACAGCTGCATTCAGCGGGCGGGTATTTGCGGGCGGAGTCCTTTTCTCTCTGAGGAAATTCGCTTAGGAATTGTCCATTTTACCAGGCTTTCTGTAAAAAATTTTTTGTATCATCTCCGGCAAGAGTTGAAAAGCTTTGGGATCCAATCCGTGCTAGCTTTTCAAACGAAGCTTTACACGGCGGATTTTTCCAAGCTAGAGGCGTTTTTGGAAAGGCGGGAAGATAGTCATATTTTTCTTTATTTTTTGCCTCGCTCTTCTCCTCTGTCCCAGCGGAATGCCCTTCTTCGTTTGCGCTATCTGACGCTACAAAAATCTGGCGGTGTTCCCTGCGTATGGGTGTACCCTTCGGGGCTGCGCCGTCGGGAGCGTTTGCAGGATGTGGTGGTGGCGATTTTGGTGCGAACGGGGCATAGTCTTTTCCGGATTCAGTCCGAGGTGGGGGAGGTGGTGGTGGGGCTGCAGAGGGTATTTTCTCCGGAATGGGAGGGGAGGCGGGGTTATTTTTTGCGCGCGTATTCCCATGAGGGGGTTTTTTTGGGCTACCGGCTTGGGGTGTTGGAGGAAGGGGAGAGCTGGCCTGCTCTTTTGGGAAATTGGGTGGAGAGGCGGATTTTTGTGCAGGTGTGGGGGAGGCTTTCTCAGAAGGAGCGCCAGGAGTGGGAGGAATTTGCTCGGCCAAGGGGTGGGGATTTGTTGGAGCTAATGACCAAGGGTGCGCCTAGGATTTATGCTCTTCGCCGCGGGTGGGTGGAATCGCCTCCGTTGGGGGCGGTGTTTCGGATCAGCGACACGGAGGCGTTTTGGGTGAGCAAAACCCCGCCTTATGGAGGGACACTTGCTCAGCCGTTGTGGTTGAGGTCGGAGGGGGGGATAGAGCGGGCGTTGCGGGGGATGGTTCCTTTTTGTTTTTTATCGGGGATCAGGCGCTTTTCCTCTCTTCCGGCGCCGCTGTTGAGGGGGGAGGAGATTGGTCGTTTGGTTGAACAGGGCTGGAAGGGAGGGCTAGGGTGCCAGTTTCCGTTTTGGCTTTAGAGGGAGGTTTTCGAAGTTGCGAAGTCTTCAGGTATCGCCTAGAGGAACAAAATGCTGGAGGAGGGAGGGCTGGAAAACCCTGGACGAGGATTTTCCAGCGGTGCAGAGGAGGGAGTTATTGGCTTAGTTCTTTGGCTTTTTGCACCAGAGAGAGGAACTCTCGCCGGTAGCCATATTTATCGTAGGGGAGGCCTTCTTGGGCGAGCTCAAGGACCATGTTGAAGTTGGAATTGCCTTTAAATTTTGAATCCCTTAGCAGCATTCCAAAGGCGGCCACCGCGGCGGCAAACTTAAATTCCGGGGTAGCTTGGGACCATTTTTTGCCCGGATCGGTGATGGGGAAGGAGATCAGCTTGCTTTTCTCGCTGTTGGGTTCTTTGTAGCGGAGTTTAATGGTGAGCATTTCCCCCGATTTGGCTGCGCTGGTCAGGGTTCGTTCGCTCTGATATTTTAGAGGTTCCACGTTGGTGGTGGGAGAGGATTGCCAAGCGGGCACCACTTCGTAGAGTGCGGTGACGGTGTGCCCGGCGCCGATTTCGCCGGCATCTTTTTTGTCGTCGTTGAAGTCTTCTTTTCTCAAAATTCGATTTTCATAGCCAATCAGTCGATAGGCGCTCACCTGGAGGGGGTTGAATTCCACTTGGATTTTCACATCTTTGGCGACGGTGATCAGGGTGGAGCTGATTTCTTCGGAGAGGACTTTTCTCGCTTCTTGGATGGTATCGATATAGGCGTAGTTTCCGTTTCCCTTATCGGCGAGCTGTTCCATGGTGGAGTCGTTGAGGTTGTACATGCCAAACCCCAAAACGGTGAGGAAAATTCCGCTTTTGGCCTTTTCTTCGATCAGGCGGGTCAAGGCGCCTTCGTCGGTGATGCCTACGTTGAAGTCGCCGTCTGTGGCGAGGATTACGCGGTTGATGCCGCCGGGGATAAAGTTTTCCACCGCCACGCGATAAGCCAGTTGAATGCCTGCTCCGCCATTGGTGGAGCCTCCGGATTCGAGGTTGTTCAGGGCGCTTAAGATGGTTTCCTTTTGCGAGCACGGTGTGGAAGGGAGTACTAGGCCTTCTTGGCCGGCGTAGACCACGATGGCCACCCTATCCTTTTCGCCAAGGTTTTGGAGAAGTATTCGAAACGCCTTCTTCAAAAGGGGGAGTTTATTGGGAGCGGCCATAGAGCCGGAGACATCGATTAGGAAAACCAAATTGCTCGGGGGGCGTTTGGAAAACTCCACCGTTTTGGCCTTGAGCCCAATGCGCACCAGGCGATGTTTTAGGTTCCAAGGGCAGCCGGCGATTTCCACATTGACCGAGAAGGGGACCTCGCCTTTGGGGTTGGGGTAGTTGTAGGAGAAGTAGTTGATCAGCTCTTCGATCCGGACGGCATCCTTGGGGGGACGTTGGTTCCGATTCAGGAAGCGGCGAATGTTGGAATAGGAAGCGGTGTCCACGTCGATGGAGAAGGTGGAGAGAGGGTGGTCTTTGACGCTCCGGAAGGGATTTTCATAGATGCGTTTATAGCGCTCGCGATTCCATTGGTTTTTCTCTTCTTGGTGAGGGCGATCTAAGGAGGCTTGCCATCGCTCTTCGCCTGCGTACTGAGGAGCTGCCCAGGTTTTTCCTTTGGCCTCCGTGAGTGGTGAGGATTTATAGGCTCTTGAGGAGCAGCCGATCATCGAAAAGGTCAGAGCAATGGCAGCGAAAATCCATCCAGATTTTTTTCTCCGCATTTTTTCTCTCCTTATTGAATTGTTTGAAGATTTTGAGAAAGAAAGCATAAGGTGTTTTTGAGCGTTTTCTCTCACTTAGACAGGGAAGTGGGAGGGAGGTTTCCTAAATTTAAGGATTATTTTTTTTTAATTTATTTTCTGGAAGGGACGAATACTTTCCTCTTCTTGACACCAAACAAACAAGTGCTATAATTAAAAAAAGGCGGTAAAAATGCATTATGAACTCCAAAGATAAGGTAAAAAACTATGAAATTGGCGCAAATTTTGATAATTGTTTTGGGAGTTTGCCTCCTGTTCGGCTGTCAAGCTGGGGTGGAATACAGCAAGCAGGGGGTGCCGGTGTGCCCTTACTGCAAGGAAGTGGTGGCACCACATACGGAATTTTGCTACAGATGCAAGAAGTTTTTCCGCTACACCAGCGGGATTGAGGTTTGCTGGCACTGCGAAGGGGAGGGATACTGCCCTAGCTGCCACGGTAGCGGAAAATACCTGAATGAGGAAAAAATCTGGGTGGACTGCCAGCTCTGCCGCAAAACGGGGCTTTGCTACGAATGCCGAGGCGAGGGCTATATTGTCCACGGTGCGGTGCCTGTGAAAATCGACCGCTTTGAGTTGGAGCGGTTGCGAGCAAATGAGCAATAGAAGCGGCGAGTAAGTTGCAATTTTGGAAAATTTTTTTATGCTTTGGCCTGTTTTTGCCGATAGAGTAAATGGCTGAACAAAACCAGAGAAAAGGACGGTAAGTCCGGAAGCAAATCCTAGAGAAATGAAGCCTCTATCGCCGTTATGATGATTATTTTTCCCCTATTTATGCAAAGGAGTCTGTAAAATGAACATTTCCGGCATCGGCGGAGCAGATAGCCACCTCTCTATCGGACAGTGGAGGGATGGGGATTTGAAAACGCCTTCCAGCTTGGATACTCCGGATCAGATCACCATCTCAAAAGAGGCCCAGTATCTGGAAAAACTCGCGGAAAGCGGACAAATCCGTCAAGAAAAAATCGATGCTATTCGCGAACAAATTCAAAACGGCACCTATCTAAAAGGGGAAAAACTCGAACAGGCCGTTTCGAACATGCTCTATGAACTCGGATTTTAAATTTCGCTTTCCCGTTCCCGTTGGTTTGGCAGACGATAAGAAAACCTGCCTTAGTGCGGCGATTAGCGAAATAGTTTAGGGTCCGCTTTTTGGATGACTTTCCAGTGAGCGGGGGGGTGGAAAATAGAAAGCTTTGATTTTTGCCAAGCCTTCCATGGAGGAAAAATAGAGTTCCCATTCCAATTGGGCTTAAACGCAGGTTGGAGAGGGGCTCTATGACCTTTGGCCCACTTGATGATTTGCGCATTCCAATCGCAGCTCCAATTTCCACTGTAAAATTCCAAATTTAACCAGCTTAAATGGGGATAGCGATCAAAATCCATGTGCTCCGGATCCGCTAGAAGCACCAAACGAAAGTCATTGGCATGGATGAGACGACGAGGAAGCACCTCTTCCCTAGCCTGCAGTGGTCCAAATCCTCCCACGTTGGCATACCAGCCGGGCTGGGGATAGCTCCCGCCAGAATATTCGCCTTCCCAGCGGGGAACGGCAAAAGGGAACCAACCTCCAAGGGCGGTTTTCCACTGGATATCCGGGATAAGAAAGGAACTGTAGCCGCCCACAAAAACAAGGACGTGATCGCCGCGAACTCCATTTTTGTCCCGAAATCGATAGACATTTGAAGTTTCGATGTAGTAGTGATGAAAAAAAAACTGATAGCGAAGGGGTGTTTGGTGATTTTTTTGAGGGTTGAACTTTTCAAGGGTCTTTCCTTTTAAACGCAAAAGGATATTGATGTGCTCCCAATCCCCTTCATGGTTATTGATGCACTTGTTAAAAGGGTAGTAAAACCAGTACTGAATTCCGAGAATATCGGGGGATTTCCAAAAAAAATGAACGTACTGCGTGGGCGGATAAGGCCGCTGAGAAGGATTTTTCAAGGTCCCCCCTTGGAGAGCGAGAAATGCCTTATCCCAGCTCATCCGATCCTTTCCAGGGCCTAAATTTTCGCCAGGTCCGTCGGAGTAATAGCGCACCAGAAAGGTGTACTTCTTGCCATTTATCCGCTTTACATAGCGCCGGGGGAGGTTGGACCAATTTCGCGTGAGTAAGTCCTGGGAAGAGAGAACGGTCTTCTCCCGCAAGAAAGTTAAGTGATTTCCTTTCTGAAGGTAAATGCGCGCCTTTAAAGGGCTGTTATTCGCCCAAAGATAATTGTGATCAATAGGCCAGATCTTTTTGCCTGTAAACGCCATGCAAGGGTTGAATTTTTTGGACAATCCCAACTCCCATTTGTCGGGTACCCCATTGCGGTTTCTATCTATTTCCACAGGCAAAGGACGAGGTACTAACAGGCGCGGCGGAGGAGGAATAGGGCGCTCGAGGGTGAAAAAGCGATACCCCAAAAACAGCAAAACACCAAAAGAGAAAACCAAAAAAGCGGCGCGGAGTAAGAATTTACGATTTGTCCAGCGAAACAAAGAAAACTTCCATTTCATCACGATTTTTCATTTCAAAAGCAAAACATACGCTGCAAGTTCCCGCCAGGGTGAAGCACTGAAAAAGCTGAAGTCTCGCTATGAGAAAAATTACAGCGAAATGGGAAAACCATAGAACCGAAAAATAGCTAAAAACAGGAAAGAAATCGATGCCCCTCTTTCTTCTTGTCAGAAGAAAGGAAATTCGATCAAAGAAATAGCTCAAAAAACACAGGAGGAGGTTTTACTTTATCTTGTGTCAAAAGTTTTTTTCTTAGAGGAAGTTGTCTAAAGTGAGAAAGCGAGAATGGTTTAAAGGAAATTGCCTAAAATAAGATTGGTTTAAAAAATCAAATTTATTAACAGGAACACAATATAGAATGCCCCACCCAGGGTGGGGGGAGGTAAAATAAATGCGTACCTTACCCTTATGTATAAGCGGCGATGTTGAGTTGGCTTATACGGTAAAATAGGGAGGGTTTTCTCCCACCCGGATTCGCCCTATACCGACCCGCCTCCCGAGGGCGAGGGGATAGGAAGAAAACCCTGATATGTGGAAAAGTTGTTTAAGCAAAAGTTGTTCCATTTTATTATTTTTTGAAGAAAAAATTTTTTTAGTTTTTAGTGTATTTTTGAGCTTAAATATCTATCTTTTTTGTTTACAGGGAGTTATGGATTTTTGATGGATGATTAAAAGTATTTAAAAAAATAGGTTGTTTGAAAATTTTCGGAGGCAAAAGAGGGAATTTTTCCGGAAGTGTCCCATTTTGGGACACCCTTACTTAGGGTGGAGAATTTTTCGTTTTTCATTCTCAAATTTTCTTATAGTTGGGCTTAAGCGGAGGGGATTGGTGGAGGATTATTTGGCTTCAAAGGAGCTGTCGAGGGTTTGGTAATCTCCGTCGGGGAAGAGTTCTCGCAGATATTTTTCCAGGGTTACATTTGTTGGGCCAAATCGGTCATGATACATATAATGCTCCAGGTCATATCCCATTTTTCCGGCGCTTTGGTAGCGTTTTTTTGGGTTTTTTTCGAGAGCTTTTTTATTTATATCAATGAGTTCTTGGTCGAGATGGGGGCAGATATTTTCTAGGGGAATTGGAGAGGAGTGGACAATATTGTGGATGGTTTTTTGTGTATTGCTTGCTTCGAAAAGGGGCTGAGAAGTGAGCAGTTCATACATAACTACGCCGAGGGAGAAGATATCGGAACGGGCGTCTGTGGGGAGGTATTTGGCTTGTTCCGGCGACATATAGCGGACTTTGCCCATTAGGATTTCCCCTTCGCGATCCCGCATAAGGTTGGCGGCTTTGGCCACACCGAAGTCGGTGATTTTGACCACCCCTTCCCAGGTGAGCATGATATTGGCGGGGGAGATATCGCGATGGACGACGTTGAGGGGGCGGCCTTGTCTATCTTTTTTTTTATGAGCATATTCCAGCCCGCGGCAGATGCGGCTGATGATAAAGGCAGCGATATCGGGGGGAACTTGGCGTTTCAGTTCAATGTGCCGATCGATAAATTTTTTCAAATCCACGCCATTGATGTATTCCATGGCAATGTAGTAGGAGTGGGCCATTTTGCCTAGTTGATAGATTTGGACGATATTTTGATGGACAAGATCGGCGACGAGTTTAGCTTCTCCGATAAACATTTCCACGAATTCTGCGTCATTGGAGAATTCTTCTTGAATAATCTTAAGGGCCACTGTTTTTCGAAACCCCTCAATTCCGTGTTGGATGGCTTCATACACAATTCCCATGCCGCCGACGGCGATTTCCCGTACGATTTGATATTTATTGAGATCTACGATTTGTTGGTATTTCAAGGGATTTTTCCGTTTCTTGCTGAGGGAAGGTTTTCAGTAAAAAATTTTGTTGCAAAGTAGAGGGTTGTCAAGATTAGATTAGGGGATTTTTTTGTATTTGAGAAGGAATTTGATATCTTCAAGATCGTGGAAGTGCTCTTGGATGGGGGAAGAAATTTCTTCGCCCCGGTATTTTTTCAAAGCGCAGTGGGCGCCTAGAGCTAGCATTTTTTGGTTGGCTTGGGGGACGCTGGAGTGGGCGACGATGACGGGGAGTTCTCGTAGGTTTTGCTGCATCCAGTGGAGGATATCGCTGCCGTAGGTTTCGGCTAAGAAGTAGTCGAGAAAAAGGATATCTGGAAGGCGATTGCGCTCCAGTTCGTTTTTGAGGGTATTCCAGCGCAAGAAGGTGCGTAGTTCGCAGGATTGAGCGATCTTGGGAGGAAAGCCCCTTTTCCAGGCGCGCAAATTTCCCTCAAAATCGTCGATAAACCAGATTTTAATCCGCTGTTGCATTCCTTTTTGTTTTGACATGTTTCCCGTTCGGGTGTTCCTTTATGGATTTCGGCAACTTTGAGCAAGTTTTTGGCAGTGTTTTTTCAAATGAAAAACAGCGGAGCAGCAAGAAATTTATTTTACTAGCTGTGGAGCCTAATTGCAAGTCTCTTTCGGGCAATTGGGGGAGTATTTTTAAAGTATTCGAAAATTTTGGAAAAATCCCTTGACCTTGTAGTCGCCTTTAAGGTTACACTTTTAGTGAGGAAGAAGGAATAAGCAAAAATTCTTGGTATTGAAGGAAGAAAAATGGAATTCACGATCGGTAAGATGGCAAAATACGTGGGGATTTCTCCAGCGTCTATTCGATATTATGAGAGCATTGGGCTTTTGCCCTCTCCAATTCGGACCTCTTCTGGCTATCGAAAATATAGTCTAAGGGACTTAGAAAGAGTTCGATTTATCAAAAATGCTCAAAGATTGGGGTTTAGTTTGAGTGAGATTGGGTATTTTCTTTATCTTTCGGACTTGGAGCAAAAGAGGGACAATTCGGAGAATCTTTGTTCTTCGGTCCAAAAAGAGGTTCGAAAGAAAATATCTGAACTGGAGGAGAAAATAGAGCGGTTGCAAGAGCTTAAAAAGTCTTTGGAGGCTATGCTGGAGAAATGCACTTCTTCGACCACCAGTACTTGTCCTATTTTGGCCGCTTTAGGCGAAGGAAGTAGGGCAGAGACAGAGACAAAGGAGGCAAAAAAGTGATAGGAAGATACGGAGACGAAGGTAAATGTTGAGATAAACGTTAATTTGACACAAAAAGTTTTATAGTACGGGAGGAAAAATGAAAGAAGATACCAAACGAAAATCCATCGTCTTTTCTCTTTTAGCTGTTTTAGGCGCTTTGGCCTCTTCAGCTTGTTGTTGGCTTCCACCTCTTTTACTTCTTTTAGGAGGAGGTGGAATGGCTCTGGGGGGATGGTTTGAGAAGTATCGTTTTTTCTTCGGAATTTTTGCTTTGGTGTGCGTGGGATTTAGTTTTTATTGGGTTTATAGAAGAAAGACGGATTGTTGCGAATCTCAGAGGTCAAGGAAGAAGCTCTTTTATTTTTTTCACTGGACTGCTCTATGTGTGGTGATTTTTTTTCTTGCTTACCCTTACCTTTTCTCTTTGGTTATCGCCCCTGCTTCTTCTACGAAAGTTGCTTATCGCTCTCCACAGCCTGCAGGGAGTTCTTCTTCGCAGTTTTCTAAAATTCTATTAGAGGTGCAGGGCATGACCTGACCGGTGGGATGACCACCAAGGGTCAGAAAAGCTCTGGAAGAGCTAGAAGGTATCCGGCGGGTAGAGGTGGAGTTTGAAAAAAAGCGGGTTTTGGTTTACGCTGCTCCTAAGGCTTCTGTTTCTGCAATGTTGGAGGCGTTAAAGAAAAGAGGTTATCGGGCAAAAGTACTCTTTATTGAAAAGAAAAGATTTGTCAACCCCTCATCTAGGGAGGAAAAGTGAACAACGCATCTATACCCACAGTTAAACCCTGCCCGAAATGTGGCTTTAGGGGCAGGAGGGTTCCCGGAAATCACTCTAAAGAGTCTGGTGAAGATAGAGGTGCAAAAAAATTTTAAAAGTTTATCCGGTTTTTCCTTTTGCCCTTCTCGGGGATGCGAGGTGGTGTATTTTCGCGGGGAGGAGACCATTGAGAAAAATGGCCTTCGTGTTAAAGTAGGGCTGAAAGAAAGCTCAGCCAAATCTCGATGGTTGTGCTACTGTTTTGGGTATACGCTGGAGAGAATTCAGAACGAGATTCAAAAGACGGGTAAAACCACGGTGCTTGAGGAAATTACCGCTAAAATCAAAGCCAAAGAATGTTCTTGTAAGACCAAAAATCCCCAGGGTCGTTGCTGTTTAGGGGAGATAAAAAAGGCTTTGCAAGAGATTTCCTACGAGTTTTAGTTTTAAAATCCGAGTATAGCCAAACTTATTTGAGGATATTTCGACCCACTCCAAAGAGGATGAAACCAAATTTCAGATAAAGATGAAAAACCGCTCCTATATAAGAGGGAGGCAACTTTTGCCTCTTTTTTATTAGGTAAAAATTTCCTTGAAAAATAGATTTTTTTTCCTATGATTTAGAAAAAGAGATTTCTCGGAAGTTTTATAAATGATTTTCTTTTGAAATTTATTTTCTTTTAAAGGAGGTAAGGTACTATGGACGATTATTTAGATCAGGAAAAGAGCCCAGTAGTGGCGGCTTTGCTAGCCATTGTGCCAGGTTTGGGACATGCGTACTTAAAAGATATTTTTTATTGTATACTTTATTTTATTGTATTTTGGGTGGCTCTTATTGCTAGTATTGTTTATTTCAAGGGTTTCCATTACTATCAACTTGTATTTATCTTGATTTGGGCGTATGGTATTTACGATGCGTATACGGATGCGCTAGAGCTGAATAAAAAGAGTGCGGAAACTTCAAGCTCAGAATCTGAAACGGAATGAGTTCATCATAACAAAAAGTTCTGAAAATTTAGCTTTTTCTTTAAAATTTTTTAGAAGATTATCGACTTACTAAATTAGGAGATCATCAATACTCCTTTGGGGCAGTGTATAGCAAAGAAGGTTTGGCCTCTTTTAGGGCAGAGTTCGCAGAGAATTCAATCGAGCTAGGATAGGCAGGGAATGAAGCCAATTATTTTGTCAGCAGATTTTGGGATCAAATTTAGAAGTCCTAAAATCTCAAAAAAATAGAGAGTGTTCGATGAATAGGTAAATTTTAGTTTATAATCATTGTTTTCGTGTTTTTTCAAGTTCATATAAAAAGGTGATATCCAATGTTCGTAGCCTGCCCAGAAGATAAGATGATCTATTCCCTGTACCTCGATCAAGAGTTAAATGGTACGCAAAAGAAAAAATTTGAACAACACACCCAAAACTGCAAAAAGTGCCAAAAAGAGCTGGAAGCCCTAAAACTTCTTCAACAGCAAACCCAAAAGTCCTTCCAATTGTTTCACTACTACAGCCAAAATGGCTGCCAAAGTCAAAAAATTCTAACCAAAATTCTTGGCTTGTCCAAGGAAAAAATTCCTCAAAGTTAAGTACATTGTCAAAATGATTCTTTCGGGGGAATGTAGAGAAGCTGTCCGGCGATCAACTTCGCCTGATGAGGAACAGTTTGGCGGTTTGCTTCAAAAATTTTCCGCCATAGCCTTTTATCTCCATAACATCTTTGGGCGATTTTGGGAAAAGTGTCTCCACGCCTCACTCGATAATAGCGAAGCTTCGGCCTAGAGGGAGGCCTGAAGTCTAAAATGGTTTCCTCGAAAGACGGGGGAGAAACTTTTTTATCCCGCAAATTGTAAAGAGAGCGATCCCGCTCCATTAACATAAAAAGCACAAGAAATAACATCATATTTCCTATCAAAAGCATCTTTGCACTTTTTCCCATAACCGAATCTCCACAAGAGCTCTAAGATTTCTATCCGCACAAATACTTTCTACTTTTCTATCTCTATCCTAGAAAATCGACACTCCTTGACTTCCACTTTAAACCCAATTCTAGAG
>RFKQ01000122.1 GCA_003694635.1 Planctomycetota bacterium | reverse complement strand
TTTGGGGGGGGGGAGGGGATTTTGGAGGGGAGGCGAGTTGTTGGGCTTGTTTTTTGAACTCGAGGGCTTGTTGGTAATGGTATTTTTTTTGTTGGGGGTTTTCTTCTTGGTTGGCGAGTTGGAGGGCGAGCTCGGCAGCTTGCAGGAGGTAGATTTTAGCTTGGGAGGGATTTTGGAGCTGGGCGGATTGCGCTTGCGCTTGGAGTTGTTGAAGTTGTTGGAGGAGTTCGCTTTTGTTGGTATTGGTTTGGGACATTTGGGATTTCCTCTTTTTAGTTTAGACTGATTTTATTATGGAATTTTCTTTTGGTTTTGTCAAGAGTTAGACGTTTGTTTTGTTGAAATAAGGTTTTTCTAGAGTTAAGGTTGACATTTCTTTCCAAGGGCTAAAATATAAGTCTTGATAGGGAGGCGGAGTAGTGGGTGCGTTGAATAGTTTGCTTATATAAAAGTGTTTGTTTGATGGGAGATGGTGGAAGGGGAAATAAGATAGTGAGAGTTTGAGGAGAAAGATGGTGGATAAGAAGTTAGATTCTGTGCGTGTGCGTATTGCGCCTAGTCCTACGGGCGAGCCTCATGTAGGGACGGCGTACGTTGCGTTGTTCAATTGGGCGTTTGCAAGGAAGAGTGGGGGTAAGTTCATTTTGCGCATAGAGGACACGGATCGCTCCCGTTCCCGGCCGGAGTATGAGGCGGAGATTTTGCGATCCCTTCGGTGGTTGGGATTGGATTGGGATGAGGGTCCGGATATAGGTGGCGATTGTGGTCCGTATCGGCAATCGGAGCGTTTGGAGCTTTATCGGGAGCACATGGAGAGGTTATTGAAGGCGGGGGAGGCATATTATTGTTTTTGCACTCCGGAGCGTTTAGAGCGGATGCGTGAGGAGAGGAAAGGGGAGAGTTTTCGGGGATATGATGGTCATTGTCGTGGTTTGAGTGAGGGGCAGGTGCGGGAGAATTTGGAGCGCAATTTGCCGTATGTGGTGCGTTTACGGGTGCCTCGGGAGGGGGAGACGGCTTTTGAGGATATGTTGCGGGGGCGGGTTTGTTGGCGGAATGAGGAGATTGACGATCAGGTGCTGTTGAAGTCGGATGGTTTTCCTACGTATCATTTGGCGAGTGTGGTGGACGATCATAGTATGGGGATCACGCATGTTATTCGTGCGGAGGAGTGGATATCTTCCACGCCGAAGCACATTTTGTTGTATAGGGCTTTTGGTTGGCCGGTGCCGAAGTTTTGTCATTTGAGTTTATTGCGCAATCGAGATCGGTCTAAGATTTCGAAGCGCCGCAATCCTTGTTCTTTGCATTATTATAGGAAGGTCGGGATTTTTCCTCAGGCGTTATTAAATTTTTTAGGTTTGCAGGGTTATTCCATGCCTCAGGAGCAGGAGATATTTAGTTTGGAGGAGTTTGCGAGGGATTTTGATGTTTCTCGGATTAAGACTCGTTCGCCGGTGTTTGATTTGGAGAAATTGTTTCACATCAATGGGGTATATTTGCGTTCTATGTCGAGGGAGCGGTTGGTGGAGGCGCTGTTGTCGTATACGAGGGGGTGGTTGGAGGGGGCGTTGGGGTTAGCGCAGGAGCGCATGGAGAGTTTGGGGGATTTTTTTCCGCTGATGGCGTTTCTTTGGCAGAGGGAATTGGTGGGAGATTTTGGGGCGATTCTTCCCAAGCGGGTGAGTTTGGAGGAGGCTCGGGGGGTGTTAGGGAAGGCGTTGGAGGCCTATGGAAGTTGCGAGTGGAGTGTGGAGGGGCTGAGGAGGGTTCATGGGGAGCTGGCGAAGGCGTTGGGGTTGAAGAAGGGGAAGGTGTTTATGACGTTGCGCACGGCGTTGTTGGGGAAGTTGGGGACGCCGCCTTTGGAGGAGTCGTTGGTGTTGATGGATCGGTTTCAGGTGATTCAGCGTTTAGAGGGGGCGTTGGGGTGTTTGGAGAAGTGGGATGTTTAAAACAGGTTGGTAAAGTTTTTGGAGGTTTGGAACCTTTTTTTAAAAAGGTTCCGAGAAGAAAAGTTTTTGGAAAGTCTGAAAACCTTTTCGGTAAAGTTTTTGGAGGTTTGGAACCTTTTTTTTAAAAAGGTTCCGAGAAGAAAAGTTTTTGGAAAGTCTGAAAACCTTTTTTCAAAAAGGTTTTCAGGAAGAAAGTTTTGGAAAAGGGGTTTTTAGGGGAAAGACTTTTTTCAAAAAGTTTTTCCCCTAAATGACGAGAGTTTTTGGAGGTTTGGAACCTTTTTTTAAAAAGGTTCCGAGGAATTAGAGGTTTTTCCTCTTGGTAGCAAAGGAGAGTCAGGTGAAGAAGCGGAAGAGGGAAGGTCATTTGGTGATTGTGGAGTCTCCGGCGAAGTCCAAGACCATACATAAGTTTTTGGGTGAGGGTTTTCAGGTGATGGCTTCGATGGGGCACATTTACAATTTGCCGAAGAATTCGTTGGGGATTGACATTAAGAACAATTTTGAGCCTACGTACGAGATTATACCGGAGCGGGTGAAGACGGTGGAGCAGTTGCGCAAGGTAGCGCGGGGTGTAGAGCGGGTGTATTTGGCGACGGACATGGATCGGGAGGGGGAGGCGATTGCGGCGCATTTAGTGGAGGCGTTAGATCTTTCGCAGGAGCGGGCGTTGCGGGTGACGTTTAATGAGATCACGCCGTCGGCGATACGGTTGGCGTTTCAGCGGCCGGGGAGGATTTCGGAGAGCAAGGTAGAGGCGCAGAAGGCGAGGAGGATTTTGGATCGGTTGGTGGGGTATTTGATATCGCCGTTATTGTGGACGAAGATACGTTCGGGTCTTTCGGCGGGTAGGGTACAGTCGGTGGCGTTGAAGTTGGTGGTGGAGCGGGAGTTGGAGATTCGGGCATTTCGGCCGGAGGAGTATTGGGAGCTTGAGGCGACTTTTCGTTTGCAGCGTTCGAAGTTTTCGGCGAAGTTAAAGAAGTGGGGGGGGAAGGCGGCGAAGATTTCGACGAAGGAGCAGGCGGAGGGGATGGTGGAGGAGTTGCGTGGGAAGGAGTTTATGATCCAGCGTGTGCAGAAGAAGAGGGTGGAGGTTTCGCCGCCGCCGCCGTTTATTACTTCGACGTTGCAGCAGCGTGCTTCGACGGTATTGGGGTTTAGTCCCAAGAAGACGATGTTATTGGCGCAGCAGTTGTATGAGGGGGTGGAGGTAGGGGAGGGCTCGATTGGTTTGATCACGTATATGCGGACGGACAGTGTAAACATTGCGCAGAGTGCTCGTCGAGAGGCGGAGGAGTACATTCGAGAGGCGTTTGGGGAGGAGTATTATCCCAAGAAGAGGCGTAGGTATCGCAGCAAAGTGGGGGCACAGGAGGCCCATGAGGCGATACGGCCTACATCGGTTCGGCGTTTACCTGAGGAGGTGGAGCCGTATTTGAGCCGGGACCAAGCGCGGTTATACGAGTTGATTTGGCGGCGTTTTGTGGCGAGTGAGATGTCTTCGGCGGTGTATGATACAACGGTGGTGGATGTGGTCGGAGGGGAGGCCCTTTTTCAGGCGAGGGGTCGGGTGTTGCGTTTTGAGGGTTATTTGAGGGTTTATGGCCGGGAGGAGGAGGGGGAGGAGAGGTTATTGCCGCCGCAGTTGATGGAGGGAGAGGTGGTGCAATTGGTAGGTCTAGAGCCTTCACAGCATTTCACAAAGGCGCCGCCGAGGTTTACGGAGGCGTCGTTGGTACGGACTTTGGAGAAGGAGGGAATCGGCCGGCCTAGCACGTATGCGGTGATCCTTTCCAATATTTCTTCGCGGAAGTATATCGAGATTCGGAAGAGGACCATTTATCCGACGGAGTTGGGGATTTTATTGACCCAGCGTCTGAAGCAGCATTTTCCTTTGATTATGGACACAAAATTTACTTCTCGTTTAGAGGAGAAGTTGGATTTGATCGAGGAGAATAAGGCGAATTGGGTGGAGATTTTGCGGGAGTTTTATAGGGTTTTGGATAAGGAGTTGCAGGAGGCGAGATTAAAGATGAAGGGGTTGAATGAGGAGGAGGAGTTTTCTGAGGAGGTATGTCCAAATTGTGGAAAGCGGATGCGTTATCTATGGAAAAAGGATTCTCAGGGAGGATTGGTTCGCTTTTTGGGCTGTTCGGGTTATCCGGAGTGTAGGACTTCAAAGAGTTTGCAGGAGGGGGAGCCATCAGGCGGAGAAGGAGGAGGGGGAGAGGTGGAGCTGTCGGAGTACGTTTGCGAGGAGTGCCAGGCGCCTATGGTGTATCGACAAGGAAGAAACGGGAGGTTTTTGGGCTGTTCCCGTTTTCCTCAATGTCGTTTTACGATGCCGGTGGACCGGGAGGGGCGGCCATTGGAACTGCCGGAGGTAGAGGAGGAAAAGTGCCCAAAGTGCGGCGGAGCAATGGGGATTAAGTATGGCAAGCGCGGGCCATTTCTGGCGTGCCTAGCGTATCCGCGCTGCCGCAGTACCAAGCCGATACCAGGCCAGCTGGAGACAGTGGATATCCACTGCGAGAAGTGCCACAAACCGATGGCGATACGCTACAGCCGCCGAGGGAAATTTTTGGGCTGCACAGGCTACCCCGAATGCAAGAATACCAAGCCCATCACAGTCTTAGAGAAACCCGGAGTGGAGGAATAGCTACAATGATCGCTTCTTAGGGGAAATCCTTTATAGAAAAAAGTGTTCCCCCTACCACCCCCTCCCAAAAACTTTTCTTACTTTAGGGGAAAAACTTTTTGAAAAAAGTCTTTCCCCTAAAAACCCCTTTTCCAAAACTTTTCTTTTCGGAACCTTTTTCAAAAAAAGGTTCCGTACCTCCAAAAACTTTTTTGATTTAGGGGAAAAGTCTTTCCCCTAAAAACCCCTTTTTACTTTATTCCTAAGACCCTTTTTGGAAAAAAGTGTTTCAGACTTCCCAAAAACTTTATTTTTGAGATCATTTTCCAAGGAAAGGAGCTAGGATGGCGGAACTTAGATCGGATGAAGAACTTGAGTTTAAGCCTTTTCCTTTGTTGAGCAGTGGTCATTTACAGACGATTATGGCCGCTTTTTTGCCCCAATTGCCGGAGAAGTTCCCCTCCCAGCTTCACACGGTACCGTTGCCGGACGGGGACAAGCTGTGCGTAGCGGTATCCACTCCGGAGGATTTTACGCCTCAGAAGCGGACGGTGGTGATGATTCATGGCTTGACAGGGGACTATCAGGTGCTGTATTTAAGCCGATTAGGCCAGAAGTTATTTGAGAGAGGTTTTCAGGTAGTCCGGCTAAACTTGCGCAATTGTGGGCCGGGAATGGGTTTGGCGAGGAAGCCGTACCATGCGGGTCAGAGTGGGGATTTGCGGGAGGTTTTGCTGTGGTTGGAGAGGGAGGGGCGGAGTGGACCGATAACGGTAGCTGGGTTTTCGTTGGGGGGAAATTTGGCGTTGAAGTTAGCGGGGGAGGTAGGGGAGACGCCTTTGGCGGGCTGGGACAGTGTGGTGGGGATATCGGCGCCAATTTGTTTGGAATCTTGTTTGAAGTTGATGGAGCGGCCGGTCAATCGCATCTACGAGTTTTATTTTTTGCGGCGGATGAAGGCGGCGGTGGTGAAGTTATCCCACATTTTCTCCCACGTGGATTTGCAGAAATTGTCGAAGATTAAGACGATGCGGGAGTTTGATGATTTTTTCACTGCTCCGGAGGGAGGATTTAAGGATGCGCTGGATTACTATCGCAAAGCGAGCGCTTTCCCTTACATTTCTCGCATTGGGATAAAGGCTTTGATCTTAACGGCGCGGGACGATCCTTTTATTGCGGTGGAGCCGTACGAGCGGATTGTGCCAAGGGAGAATTTAGAAGTCTACATTTCAAGCGGCGGGGGGCACTTGGGGTTTTTATGTTCTCCAGAGCGGGGGTTTATTCAATGGATGGACAATTTGTTATTGGATTGGATTGAGCGTTTGGATGGAGAGAAAGGGGACTAGGGGTGTCGAAGGAGAGCATTCAGGAGCGAATGGAGTGGCTTTATCGCACCCTTCGCTATCATGAGAGGAAGTATTATCTGGAGGGGGATCCGGAGATTTCTGATTTTGAATTTGATCGTCTTTTAGCTGAGTTAAAGGAGTTGGAGGATCGTTATCCTGAGTGGAAGCGGGCGGATTCTCCGACGGAGCGGGTAGGTGGGGAGGTGGTGGAGGGATTTGCTTCTTTTGTCCATCGCCGTCCGATGTTGTCGGTGCAGAATACTTATTCTTTTGAGGAAATTCAGGAGTTTGCCCGGCGGGTTTCTAGGCTTTTAGGGACGGATGAGGTGGCTTACCATGTGGAGTTAAAGATTGATGGAGTGGCGGTAGCGCTTCATTATGAGGATGGATTTTTTGTGGCTGGGGGGACTCGTGGCAATGGACGGGTGGGGGAGGAGATCACGCAGAATTTAAGGACCATAGGCGCTATTCCGTTGCGTTTGGAGGGGGAATATCCTTCTTTTTTGGAGGTACGGGGGGAGGTTTTTATGTCCAAGGCAGCTTGGAAGCGTTTGAACCGGGAGCGGAGTGAGCGGGGACTGGCGCCGTTTGCCAATCCTCGCAACGCGGCGGCTGGGACGCTTAAGCTGTTGGATCCAAAGTTGGTGAGGGAGCGTAAGCTTTCGTTTATTGCGTATGGTGTGGGGGAGGTAGAGGGATTTGAGTCTTATTCGCAGCTTCAAGGGCATTTCAGGCGGTGGGGATTTCCCATCAATCCCGGGCAGGGGACCTTTTCATCGATAGAGGCGGTATATTCGTTTTGTTTGGAGTGGGAGAAGCGGCGGGGAGAGTTGGATTTTGCCATCGATGGAATGGTGATTAAAGTGGATAGTTTTCGCCAGCAGTTGTTGTTAGGTGAGACAGCGAAGGCCCCCCGGGGGATGATTGCGTACAAGTTTGCGCCGGAGCTGCTGCGCACCACGATTGTGGATGTTCAGGTGCAGGTTGGGCGCACAGGGGTTTTGACGCCGGTGGCGATTTTGGAGCCTGTGGAGCTTTCAGGAACGGTGGTAAAGCGGGCCAGTTTGCACAATTTCAAGGAAATTGAGCGCAAAGATATTCGCTTGTACGATAAGGTATTTGTGCAAAAGGCGGCGGAGATCATTCCCTACGTGGTAAAATCCATTCCTCAGCTAAGGACGGGGAAAGAGAGGGAGATTTTGCCCCCGTCCTCTTGCCCTGCTTGTGGGGGAGAGATTTTTGGCGATGGCACATTTTGGCGCTGTGTTCAGAGCAACTGCCCGGCGAAGCTCAAGGCAGCGATAGAGCATTTCGCAAGCAGAAATGCCATGGATATCGCCCATTTGGGCCCCAAATTGGTGGACCAGCTGGTGGAGAAAGGTTTCCTTCGGGATCTAGCGGATCTGTATTGGCTTGCCGAAAGGCGGAGGGAGTTGCTCGCCTTGGAGCGTATGGGGACGAAGTCCGTGGAAAATCTCCTCTACTCTATTGAAGAGAGCAAGAATCGAGAGCTTCCGAGGCTGATCTATGCTTTGGGTATTCCCCATGTAGGAGAGGTGGTCGCCAGGGTGTTGGCCAAACATTTCCCTGACCTCGAACGCCTAGCTAACGCCCGGCAGGAGGAGCTAGAAGCAATCGAGGGGATCGGGCCGGAAATCGCGGGGGGAGTGGTGCGCTTTTTCCGGGCAAACCAGCCGCTTTTGCAAAAACTAAAAGCGGCGGGAGTGCGTCTCGGCCACCAAAATGCCCCAAAAGCACCGAGTACATTTTTTTCCGGAAAGCGCTTCGCCATCACGGGAAAACTCCCCGGGATGAGCCGGGGGCAAGCCATCGCCGAGATCGAACAGCGAGGCGGCCTAGCTTCCTCTTCCCTGACCAAAAGCACAGACTACCTTATCGTTGGAGAAGAGCCCGGCTCTAAGGTGGAAAAAGCCAAGGCCTACCAAGTACCCCTCTTACCGGCGCAAGAATTTCTCACCCTCCTCCAAAATTCCTCTCCAAACTCCAAGCCCAAAAAACCAAAAAACAAACAATTGGATATATTTTCTCCCTAAGGGAAAAGCATTGACATTAAGCGGAAGGGAAAACCCTTTAAAAGGTTTTCCCTTAGACCCTTTCCCAAAAACTTTCGTTATTTAGGGGAAAAACTTTTTAAAAAAAGTCTTTCCCCTAAAAACCCCTTTTCCAAAACTTTTTTCTCTGAAAACCTTTTTGAAAAAAGGT